>JAWODS010000329.1:0-3530 GCA_046483205.1 Armatimonadota bacterium
GAGACGAACTAACTCGAAGCGTCTCCTTTTCACAGCTCACGTGCTGCCTGACAGCGTGCTAACAACGCCACTTTGAGCGGAGGAATATATATGAAGCGAATCTGGATGCCCATTGTCATTTTGCTTCTCGCCGCCTGTATCTGCATGGCGCAGGAGGAAGCAATGCTGCTGCATAGCTGTGAAGATACCACCGATATCAGGGTTGAGGGGCCGGAGGAGACCACGAAGCTGCGAGTCAATGTGGAGGTCCCCAACATCTCCGAGGGTGAAGGGAGCCTGCACCTGTTCAGCCGCTCGCCCGAAGACCCCAAGGGCAACACCTACGCCAGTATGATCATTCCGATCAACCCGGTTGACCTGCGGGATAAGGCACTGGTTTTCGACGCCTGGACATCCAGCCCGGAGACAACGGGGGCGCTGTACGTCCGGGGCATTGACCCCAACGGCGGCTGGGCGGCGAGCTGGAATAACTGGAAACATCCGCTGACCGAGGAGAAGACGACGTTTGTACTCATCCCGGAGCGCGACAGCAAGCTGCAGTGGGATGAAAAATATGTCGCCTCCGATGACCGCTCTTCAATCGAGGCCCTGCGTTTTTACATCGGAACCTCCACAGGCGACAGTCCCATGGACCTGTATCTGGACAACATCCGGCTGGTTCCCGTGGAAGTTGTGCAAAAGCAGCCGGTGACACTCCATACGGCTGACACCACCGATAATGTGAAGCTCAGCACCGGCAGCGACCTGCCTGAAGCAACCCTGCAGGTCGCCAAAGAGCCCGAAAACGTCACCGAGGGCACCGGCAGCCTGCACGCCTCGGCCACCTCGCCGGAGGAGTTTGAAAAGAGCGCCTACCTCTCCATGGATGTAAACATCGCGCCCACCGACATGACGCACCGGGTTCTGACCTTCGACGCCTGGACGAGCACTCCCGAATATTCACGGGGCTTTTACGTGCGGGGATATGACTCTGAAGGCAACACGGTGATGAGTTACAAAAACTGGAGCGGAATCCTGACGGCAGAGTCGCAGCATTTCGTGCTGCATCCCGGCAGAAACAGCGCCGGAATGGCGTGGGAAGCACAGGAGATCGAAAGCGAGGACGCAAGCGGTGTCGTCACCCTGCGTTTCTATGTGGGCACGCGGGATAAGGCTGCACCGATGGACGTCTTTGTGGACAACATCACCGCGACATCGGCCGAGAAGCTCTCCGAAACCCCGGTCGTATTGCACACCTGTGAAACGATCGAGGGGATGTCGCTGGATCGCGGCGCTGAGGGCGAAGACGCGGTGCTCGAACTGAACACCGACCCCGCCTTCATCAGCGAGGGGCAGGGGAGCGTGCATATCGCCCGGACGTCCGAGGAGGATGCGCAGGGCAACTCCTACATCAGTGTGGACATCCCCGTTCCGGCGGCCGACATGACCGACCGGAAGCTGACCTTCGACGCCTGGACGACTGAGCCGGAGAACACCGATGGATTCTACGTCCGCGGCTATGACGCTGCGGAAAAATGCGTGCTGAGCTGGAACAGCTGGAGTAACCCCGTGAAAGCCGAAAAGACACACTTCGAAATGATCCCCGGCGTGCCTTCAGCGGGGATGGGCTGGGAAAGCGCCGAAATTGAGGCCGACCACTCAGCACCTGTCGTCCGCCTGCGGTTCTATGCGGCGACGCACGATCCAGCAACGTTTGTGGACCTGTACATCGACAACATCCGGGCCGAACACTGCGAGGTCGTGAGCTTTATGGATGTCAATGAGCCGAAGAACCTGTATGTGCAGACGCCAATCGTGCAGCAGGGAGAGCCTCGGGCCGTGATCGTCAGCCCGGCCGCCGAAGCGTGGGTTGATCTGGCAAACGAGCTGTCTGAGAGCATCAGGGAAGCGACCGGTGTGAGCCTGCCGGTCGCTTTCTCCGATGAGATCAGCGACGAAGAGTTGCAATCCACCAACACCATCATGCTCGGAGACGTCAACGCCAATCGCAGCCTCCTGTATCCCTATTCCCACGGGCTGGTGTTTGCCGACGGTGGATACCCCGGCGAGGGCGGCTTTGATCTGCGAAGTGTCCACGACCCGTGGGGAACCGGCCACAACATCATCTCCATCGGCGCATCGGATATCGCCGGGGCGCGTGCCGGCATGGAGACACTGGTGGAGATGTCTGGCGACGAAGATGATCTCGTGCTCGGACGCATCCACCACGTGGAGCTCAGCGACACCGCCCGCAACCACTGGAGGAATATCTTCACCCAGACGCTGGACGACGAGTGGTTCGAGGGCTGGAAGGACCGCTGCAACAACCACCTGGTCACCGCCGGGACGCGCGGGCTGTTCTCCATGGCGCAGGGCGTGGGTCGTGATTACGCCATCACCCGCCGGGAGCCGTACGCGAAGCTGTTTGTGTGGATGATCAAGCGCACGTATGAGAATTATCTCAGCGATCCCGACACCTACGGCGGCCCGTGGGGGATGGACTCGGATTTCCACATCTACCAGGTCATCCCGGCCTGGGACGCCGTGGAAGAAGCTCCAAACGTGAGCGATGAAGACCGGCTTGAAGTGACGAAAATCCTGTTTCAATGGGTGAGCGAGGTCGGTGCACCGAAGGGCAAGTCCAGCAACGATCACGTCCGCCACAACCACAAGACCTTCCCGGCACTGGGGTGTCTGTACGCCGGGCAGTATTTCAAACGCCATTATGACGCCATCGAGGGACAGAACTGGATCGACATCGCCGACGAGACCTTTAAACCGCAGATCGAGGCAACAAAGCCGCATGAGGACTGCAACAGCTACCAGTGGCTGACGCTGTATCACGTGTTTCGCTACTGCCTGGCGCGGCCCGATCTGACGTATTTCGAAAACGATCACGCCCGGCTGAATGCCGATTACGCCGTTCTCACAATGAACAACCTCGGCTACCAGGTGCCATACGGAGACATCGGTGGCTGGGCGGTCATGGGCGGCGAAATGCGGATACTGCGTGCCGCCGAATGGTATTACGGCACCGGGCGGTACCAGTGGGTGCTGGATAAGAAGATGGGCCGCAATCCACGGGCGTCGCTGGGCGACTTCGAGCCCGATACGCAGCAACTGGCCAAACCCGACGACATCATCGGCGCACACATCTGGCCGGTTGATGAGGGCTTTTACAGGTCCTGGGATGGTGACAACTGGGTGGATATGCAGCACGCCTTCGACAAGGTTGCCTTCCGCGACGGCTTCGAGCCCGATGACCAGTACCTGCTGCTCGACGGGCTGTCGGCCGGAGGCCACGGTCACATGGACGGCAACGCCGTGCTGCAGTGGACGGAAAACGGCCGGGTATGGCTGGCCGATGTCGATTACATCAAGTCGCTGCCAAAATATCACAACACATTATTGATCCTCAGAGACGGCCAGTCCGAAGAGCCGCCGGAGTTTTGCTCGCTTCAGAATTTCGCCGACCTGGACACCCTGGCCGCCTCACACACCGTCGCCGAAGACTATGCCGGCGGCGACTGGCACCGCTACGTGGTCTGGCC
>JAWODS010000379.1:0-3609 GCA_046483205.1 Armatimonadota bacterium
TCCTGCTTGACCACGGCGCTGACATCAATGCCACCGATAACAAAGGCCAGACGCCACTGGACCTGACCGAACATCATCCAACATCCGCGGAATTCCTGAAATCCAGAGGTGCTGTTCACGGAACCGGATACCAGAAGAGCGACAGTAGTACTTCTTAGCTAAGGAGCGCTCACCGGGCACAAATGACACAAAAGCAGAGCCGGGCTCTGAAGTGCAGCTTGTACGGGTTGCCTGCGGTGTCGTCGGCCGTTCGTCCTCATTCACCCGGCTGCAGCACTGTAAGGTTTGATGCTGCTGAGTTTGAGGCAAATCACCTGGTGCAGAACCGATGAGAAAGCGCCAGCGACCATTCAGGGGCTCAGTGGCAGACATATATGGCTGTTTTTGGCCATATTTTTGCGGTGAAACTTGACAAATACCGCTCAAAGACGTATTCAATAAGAGACAAGCTGTTATCCGGCCGGCCAGCCTCGACAGCGATATGCGCGTTCAGCAATTGCAGAAGCCCTGCAATATGGCTGGCGTATCTTTTGCATACCCGATATGGTAATGTCGTGCAAAGGCTGGAGAGATAATGGCCGAAAAAATATTGATTGTTGAAGATGAAACTGGTGTCGCTGAGGCGGTTTCTTACGCCCTGGAGCAGGAAGGGTTTGAGACAGAAATCGCCGCGGACGGCCAGGACGCTCTTGACGCATTTGAACAATTCTCGCCCGACCTTGTTATCCTCGACTTAATGCTCCCCAGGATTAGTGGGTACCAGCTATTTTCCGCTTTCCGCAAGGACCGTGCTGTGCCAATCATCATGCTGACGGCGCGTGTGGAGGAGACCGACCGCGTCGCCGGGCTCGAAATGGGCGCTGATGATTACGTCACTAAACCTTTTTCAATACGGGAGCTGACGGCGCGAGTCCGGGCGGTCCTGCGCCGTTCACAGGGGACCGAGGAGCCGGAGAGGCTCGTGGTATCCAAAGGTGGCGTGAAGCTGGATGGAGGAAGCCGCCAGGTTTTTGTGGAAGAAGAATGTATAGAGCTTTCTCCGAAAGAATTTGACCTGCTGGCCTATCTTATGAAGCACGCGGGGCGGGTTCGTACCCGGGAAGATATCCTCCGCAATGTCTGGGAGCAGACGGACTTCCTCGACGAGCGGACTGTTGATGTTCATATTAGCTGGCTGCGGAAAAAGATCGAAGACGATCCCACCAATCCAACGAGGCTGCTGACCGTCCGTGGCGTCGGCTACAGGTTTGTCGAAGAATGAAAAACTGGCCCCTGCGCTGGCGAATTGCCCTGTGGTTTTCTCTCATGGCCACCGTCATTCTGGTGGTTACGGGTCTGTATGTTGATCACGTTGTCATCCAGGATCACAAGCGTTTGATCCGCCGCGATCTGCTGGCGGAGACGCGCCTCGCCGGGCTCCTGGTTGCCGATGAACTTTCTGCAGATTCACAGCGGCTGCAGGAGCTGGCCGCTGAAATTGATGCTCGGGTGGGCGCGCGCCTGACGGTTATCGGGCCTGATGGAACTGTGCTGGCCGACAGCCGCAAGAACCCCGAGGTGATGGAAAATCACGGCAATCGCCCGGAGCGCCAGCAGGCTCTGCGCGAAGATCACGGATCGTTTGAACGCTACAGTGAAACCCTGGGCATTGATATGCTGTATGTCGCCTGGGCTGTCCCCGGATCCGATGACACCGTAGTGCGCCTCGCCCTTCCCCTGACGGATGTCCAGAATGCCGCGGCTCGGCTGCACACGACGATGCTGGTGACTTTCATCATCGCGGTCATCGTTATCTGGCTCATCAGCGGATGGCTCGTGAGCAGCCTCTGGGTTCCGGTTGACCGGCTGGTGGAAATTGTTCGCCGCGTCGGAAGGGGAGAGCTGGGGCTCAGAAGCGACATTGAAACCGGAAGGCTTTCGGTACTGGCCCAAACCTTCAATGAAAGCATGCAGAGCCTGCAGGAACGTGTCGAAGAATCAGAACACCAGGCACAGCAGTACACCGCTATACTCGCTCAAATGACGGACGCCGTCGTTGTGATTACTCCACAGGGACGGGTCATCTTTGTCAATGAGGCCTTCTCCCGGCTCTTTCATGTCGATAGCGAAGACGTGGAGGGCCAGTATATCGAAGAGATAGCATTGAACTACGAGCTCAGCGCGCTCCTGACGCGCGCGGCCACCCAGGGGACACTGCAGCGTGGGGAGGTCCGCGTGCTGCACCCGGAGCCCCGGGATTTGATCGCCGTCGCCACGCCGCTGCACGAAGACGACGGCACAATCACAGGCGTGGTGGGCCTGCTGCACGATGCGACAGAGCTTTTGCGGATGGACCAGGTGCGCCGGGATTTTGTCGCCAACGCGAGCCACGAGCTGCGCACACCAGCCTCCAGCATTCGGGCCATGGCTGAAGTACTGGATGACGGGGCCATTGATGATCCAGAGCGGGGGCCGCAGTTTGTCGGGCGGATTCTGGAGGCCGCAGACAGCCTCACGGATCTGCTGGACGATATGTTAACCCTCACACGGGTGGAGCGGGGACGGGAGCTTTTGAACCCCGAGTACGTTGACGCCCGGGAGGCCTTCAAAAAGGCCGTCAGGCATGTCGAACCCGCGGCTGAGACAGAAGATATTTCCCTGCAACAGGAGCTTACAGATGACAGCGAGGCAGCGATCTACGCCGACAGGTCGTGCCTGCAGACGGTGCTCATCAACCTTCTGGAGAATGCGGTGAAGTACACACCGTCGGGTGGTGATGTGCGCTTGGATGGACAAAAGGTGTCCGGGGGATACCATGTCTCAGTCATCGATACCGGGGTCGGAATACCCGAAGCGGAGCTGTCGCGGATTTTTGAGCGCTTTTATCGGATTGACAGAGCCCGCGGCCGCGACACGGGAGGGACCGGGCTGGGACTGGCGATCGTCAAAAACATTGCCGAAGCGCACGGAGGCCGCGTCAGGGTCACCAGTAGACCGGGGGAAGGAAGCACATTCGCCGTCTTTTTCCCGGATCCCGGGACCGATGGAGAGAATCCGGTCCAGTAGGGGCGGTTCAGGCGCATTTGCAGCCTTTAACGGAACCTTAATAGTTATATAAACTGTCCTTAACGCAGCCCACGATATACTCGCAAGTGTTGTAAAGGCTTTGGCCGGCCACACAAACAGTATTCGTGTAAAATCAGATGGAGGTATTCGACATGCAAATTCGTAAAGCTTTTGGCCTGCTTCTGGCGGCGGTTTTTGTGCTGTCACTGGTTGCAGCAGTCCACGGGGAGGACGAATGGGAGTTCAGCGGTTACGCGCAGTTCAGATTCGAAAGTATGGACCCTGACCTTTACGGAGACGACGCGACCGATGAGTTCGACGTGCGCCGTGCCCGTGTGAAGATCCAGGGGCCTGTCAGTGACGAGACCACATTCCGAATCCAGTTCGGCCTTGGCGGCACTGACGACCACGGATCAGACACCATCGACCTCAAAGACCTGTATCTCAAGCGCCAGATAAATCCCAACTGGGTTGGTCGAGTCGGCTTTGGCAACATGGAATTTGGGTTTGACGTCCCGTATTCGTCCAGCAGCCGGCTTCCCTTCGAGCGCTGCGAGATCGCAG
>JAWODS010000004.1:0-17114 GCA_046483205.1 Armatimonadota bacterium
GCGTAGTGCGGGAAATGGGGCTTGATGAAGGAGACCCATAGCAGCCAGTCATCGGTCTCATTGGGCTCATCCGACCGCAGCCACTGGAGGGCTTTTTTCTGCACGCGGTCATCAAAGCCGGTGCAATCCTCTTTGGGGCCGGCCTTATCGCGTCGCTCGCTGGCATTGGTCCGCTGCATCACCGGATCGCGGTGCAGCCCGAAGACGTCGCCGAACTCGCGGTTGGAGGGCTGAAAATAGCGCGGGAAGCCGTGGTCGCCACAGGGTTTGACGAAATCGAGCTTGCCGAAGGTGACGACCTCGACATCCTGATCCCGGAGGCGGTGGCCGAAGGTGTCCCAGCTATCGTCGAACGGTGAGGCGTTGTCCCAGCAGTGGATCTGCGAGACGTGGCGGCCGGTGACGAAGCTGGCGCGCGAAGGGACGCACAGCGGGCTGTCGCAGTAGGTATTTTCGAAGATGGTCCCGCGTTCGGCAAGGGCGTCGAGGTTGGGCGTGTGCATGGTGGGCCAATCCATCGGCCCCATGCGGCGGCCGTCCTGCTCGTCTGACATGATGAGGAGAACGTTCATATATATATCCTTCTTTCGCGTCGTAGTGCGAGCGGCAATGTCCAGTGAATGCTCAGAGTAATCTTGGCGGTGGAGGGTGGCTGGACCTCCCGCGGGGAGTGGGAGGATGGCAGAAATGAGGGGGCGGGTGGCGAGACGCGACACACAGGAGCTTTTGGTGTGCAGGAGACAGCAACGGCGGCCTCACCCCTGCCCCTCTCCATGCCTGGAGAGGGGTAACAGCCAGGACGCTCCGAGGAGGCTGAAGAGCTACAAACGACACAGGTTTCAGGCCAAGCGACGAGTTTTTTGTTTTTATGAGCCAGTATTATGGTGTGCAGCAAAATTTCAGAGACCTCAGCCACGGGGTGTTTGGGTTTTGTGAGGCACTGTTGATGCACAATACAAAAAGGGCAGGTCCGTGGGGAACCTGCCCTGGTGGTGATATGTGAGGTGGTGGTCAGCCGGTGACGATCCACTGCTCGGCTTCGACCCACCATTCGCCTTCGGGATTGTCGAGGAAGCGCTGGCCGTTTTCCAGCAGCTTCAGGTGCTTCTTCTCCTGGGTGACGAGGTATTCAAACAGCTCGCGCTGCTCTTCGATCTCGGCAGCGTCGGCCTGCTTTTGATACATATTTATGCTTTTGCGCTCAAACTCCATGGCGCCGTCGTACAGTTCGAGCAGGTTTTCTGTGGCGCCGGTGCTCTGCTCCATTTCCTCGGTGGCCTTCTGGAAGATGTCCCGGGCCTCGTCAAGCAGGTTGTACTCCCTGGCGTCCATCTCTTCGGGAGCCGGGCAGGTGCCGCTTTCTTCGACAGCGTCACAGTATGCTCTGAGGAGCTTTTCATGCTCCTCTTCCATTTCGGCGAGGTGATTGAAGGTGTGCTTTGCGAGCGGATTCTGTGCCTTCTCAGCAGCGTTGCGGTAGTAGGCTTCGCCGTCCTGTTCGAGCTTCACGGCCTCTTGAAGAATATCGGACATTTCAGGCATGGTTGTATCCTCCTGACAGAAAAACCACAGCGTTTGAAGTGCAATTAGAACCACTGACCGTTTTTAGTATATGTATGTTCGTTTACAGCAGCAACATTCCAGCATTTGTGATGCGAGGGCAGGAGATAGCCCCCCTGCAGCGAATAATACGGGGTCTGTCAACATTTTCGCCGTACGGGAGAATCTGTAATGAGCAAAGGCCAGTTCGGACGGGTAACATCTCGCTTTGTGTTCAGCGCTGTCGTGATCATTGCTTTAATGGTGCTGGTCGTCTCATCGGCCTCGGCACAGTCGGAAATCTGGACAAAGCGCGTTTCAGAGCAGGGTCGTCTTCTGGTTCCGATCCGCGGTATTTTCGAGGCGTTCGGGGCCACGGTCAACTGGAACGCCCCGGCGCGGGAGGTCAATATTGATTACCGCGGTGGCGGCATCAGCATGTGGGTGAACGACTACACCGCCTACGTCAGCGGGAACCGCCACCGGCTGGATGTGCCGGCGCGGCTGATCGGCGGCCGCGTGCATGTGCCGTTGCGGTTTGTGGGGGAGGCGCTCGGCGGGACGGTTGATTACGTCACTGATTACGTGGATATTACGGTTGACGGGCAGCTTTTGCGGGTGCATTTGAGCTCCGGTCAAAGCTCGGGCGGCTCGTCCGGAGGATCGGGGTATATCGCCTCATGGACCTCCAGCAGACCTGTGTATGACTCCGATTTGCGCGGCTACAGCAACTGGCAGTTGACATTGCTGCGAAACGAGATATACGCCCGTCACGGACGGGTTTTCGACAACGCCAATATCCGCCGGTATTTCCTCAACCAGCGATGGTACAGCCCGAATCCGAACTTCCGGGAGAGCTGGCTGACGTCGCTGGAAAGCTCCAATGCGGCGAAAATCCGGGATTACCAGATGCGCAGGTTCGGCAGCACGGCGACGCGTCCGTGAGGAGGTTTGGCATTTTTGCAGGGCGCGGGAGAGTTTGCTCCGCAGACTCCAAATGTTTGACGCAGCCTGTAAGTCAAACTACGACCTGTGCCGCGCCGGGCGTGAGCCTTTATGCCATAGCAATCGCCCGGCCTGAAGAGACCCGTGGCGGGGTACAAGCCTCCGCCCTACAGAAACGACCTTCCGGTGCAAGAACGCAGGGGCAATTTCAATCACAGAGCAGGAGTTGACGCGGTGAATTTGGACAATGGCAACAGGAGATACAGGATTCTCACAGCGGCTGTCGTTATGGGACTGGTTTGCCTGGTGGGTGTGCTGCTCCCGGCGACCGGGGCGGCGGATGAGGCGAATGTATATGTGTGGTCGAAGCCAGATGCCGCAAAGGTTTTCGTCAACGGCTATTTCAAGGGCTTCACGCCGTGTGATGTCAGCATCTTCTCCGCCACGGGGGATATGCAGCAGTACGGCTTCACCATCATGGCGCCGGGGTATGAGAAGTGGAACATGGACGTGAGCCTGACGGCGGGGTCGAACAAGCGGATTGACGCGTATCTTAAGCGGCTTCCCAGCGCGGTGGCGGGCCAGACGATCTGCATTGACCCCGGTCACCCTTCGGAGACCAGCCCGGGATGCACAGGGCCGTCGGGTGTGAGCGAGAATCACATCAACTGGGTGATCGCAAAGAAGCTGCAGCAGAGGCTGCTGGCGCAGGGCGCCACGGTGGTTTTGACCAAGCCCGCCGAAAACACGAAGGTGACCAACCGGCAGCGGGCGGAGACGGCCAATGAGAATAACTCGGCTGTGATGATCCGGCTGCACTGCGACGCCGCCAGCCGTTCGGGCTTTTCGCTGTATTACCCGGACCGGCAGGGGACCAGATACGGTGTCACCGGCCCCTCGCAGTCGGTCATTGACGCCAGCCGCACCGCCGCCTACGCCCTCCACCGGGGCATGAAAAGCGTTCTTTCGGGTACGCTGCCGGACCGGGGCGTGCATGGTGATTCGGCGACCTATATCGGCAGCCGCCAGGGAGCGCTGACGGGCTCGATCTTCTCACACGTACCGGCGGTGACGATCGAGATGTGCGTTTTGACGGTGGCCTCCGACGAGCGGTTTATCTCCTCGGCGGCGGGCCAGGAAACGATGGTCAATGCCCTGCTTTCGGGGCTGGAGGAGTATTTCCGGCAGCGCGGTAACGCCGGGAGTGGATGATGAGCGTGTGTGCCGTAAAGTGTATTGACGCAGGCGGTGGCACCACGCTGTCGCCTCTTTTTGAGGTTGCGATGTTGACCTGCGTCGGCGGTTGTATTACGGTCAGGGCGATATGAGGCGACCGCGGCGCTCTACGAGGCGATCGACAGGCCGACAGCGTCGCAGCCGCGCGTGGACATGGCAGCGTCTCATGCGCGTGCTGTTTCTGTTTGGCGTATGGGCCTACCTCACCAACGTGTTTTATCACCACGCGACAGTGGGTGGCGGCCCCGGCGGTGTGCCCGGCCCGGACGCCCTCTCCCCCATGAGTGGCGCCCTCACACTGTGGGAGCTGGTCAGCAGCGGCGAGTTTCTCCAGCACACGTATCTCTCATCGGTTCTTCTTTTTGTCTTCACTGTCGTTTTAGCCCTGATACTGCGGCGCGCCTTTTGCGGCTGGCTCTGCCCTCTGGGGGCCATGCAGGAATTGACCGCAGGGCTCGGCCGGCGTCTTGACATCAACCGGAGGCTGTCAGGCAGTACCCTCGACGGCAGCCTCCGGTGGGCGAAATACGGCGTGCTGACTGTGACCGTGGGGATGACGGCCTTTCACGGCCACCTCGTCTTTCGCACGCTCAATCCCTGGACGGCCTACGCATACCTCCCGGCGGGGAAACAGGTCCTGGAGGGCGGATTTCTCCCCGGGCTGGTGATTCTGGGGCTGACGCTTATCGCGTCCGCCGTCGTGGAGCGGGCGTGGTGTCGGTACCTCTGTCCGCTGGGCGCTCTGCTGGGACTGGTGTCTCGTACCGGTGGGCTCACAATAGCGCGCAATGACCATTCCTGCGTCCACTGCAGGCGGTGTGACCGGGTCTGCCCGGTTGATGTCACCATTGAATCGGTCGAACAAGTCACGAGCCCGGAATGCCTGTCATGCGGGCAGTGTGTGAGCCTCTGCCCGATCCGCAATACCCTCGACTTCAGTGTGTACAACCAGCGGCTGTCGGCACCCGTGGTGGGGCTGCTGGTCGGTGTACTGTTTTTTGGATTGCTCTACGGGGCGCAATATACTCCATACTGGCAGCCGCTGCCCGAAAGCTGGGCGGAGACCGTGGGAGATACAGATGAGCCGGACCCCGGGGCCATAACGGGCTACATGTCGCTGCGGGACATTCAGCACGCCTTTGGGATTCCGGTGTCCGACCTCATGAGCACACTCAACCTTCCCGAATATGCGCCCACCGATGAGCAAATCCGGCGCCTGATGGAAAACCAGCCCGGGGGCGTACAGAGCGTCCGCGAGGCAGTGAGAGAGCTGCTGAAAGTGAAACCTGGCCAAGAAGAGACGCCGGACATTTCGCCCGTCGCCCCGCTGGTGTCGCCGGAAGAGGAGGGGCGCGATACAACAAATCATGCCCCACAGTGAGGCGAGATTCCGCGGCAAATCGTTCTCAGACACAATCTCTGACGATTTTGGCGTAAAAAAAGCAAAAAAAGGAAGGAAATACCCCCTCCAGAGTTGAAACACCCATATAACGCACAATTCGATGGCTTCGCCCGCAGGGAAAGCCAGCAAACGAAAATGGTATGGAAGGGAGCTATTTCAATGGCAGTGGGTGTTTTAATAATTACGAAAGACGGTTATGGCAAAGTTGTTGATCCCGGTGAATTCCGCGAACAGTCGCGAGGCGGCAAAGGGGTCGTCGGCTACAAGGTGACAGATGACAGTGGCCCGGTCGCCGCAGTCCTCCGTGTCCCGCTCGAGGAAGGCGAACGCATCCTGGTCGTCAGCGAACAGGGCCAGGCAATCATGACGCCTGTGGACGACATCTCGATGCGCAGCCGCACCGCCGGTGGTGTCAAGATCATTGACCTCGCCGATGGAGACGCAGTTGCCGGCGTGGCCGTATAGAGACTGGTTTCATCTGAAGCGGCGTACAAGGCGAACGTCATCCGGGGTGTTTGCAGAGCGCAAAACAACACATCTGCAAATGTCGCGTGGGTGAAGGTTTCGTCATGCAGCGCAACCGTTGCGGCGTAGAGATGACGGGAGAGTCGAATCTCGCCAGGAGTGATGTTCTGTAGCCGCCACTCTCGGCCTGTAACCGGGCGCCAAACGAATGATGTACATGATGCTCGCTGCGAATATCGCGGCGGGCATTTTTCTTTGGATGCCACACATTCCTCGCTGTCCCCACGCCCCACCACCCTCCCGCCACGAGTTTCTTCAGATGAAACAACCTCTGTGGCATAAAGATTCACGACGGGCCAGCCCTGCGAGCTGACAAACAACGTCATCTCGCTGCGACTGGCCCCCTCCACCGGCCTACAACATTCTTCAAGTTTCCCCTCTTGCCGTGTGTTGCTGTCGTAGGAAGTACCGCCGCTGCATCCCCTGACTGCCGGCTTTGTTTTCAATACATGCACCATCCAGTGAGTTTGCCTGCAAACTCCAAATGTTCGACGCAGCCTGCAAGTCGAACTACGAATGATAGAGGTGAAATCATGGCTGAACGAGCGTACCCCATCAGCCAGGTGCAAATATATGACGCCACGCGCGAATATGTGATGAAATACGACGGGTTCGGGCGCAATGATATGATGGCCGATCTGTACCGCCGGGGCGAGCTGCAGATATCCCCGGAAGGTGGTGACAGCTTTCCCGCTATCGGCGGCACCAGCGTGCCCGGTGCGATGCTCGTGGAGGCTGCCGGTCTGAATGCGCTGCTCGCCCGTCCCCGGCTGGATACCTCGCAGGGCATCGGTCTGGGACACTTCTCGCCGGTGACCGGCTCCTGGATGGCGATGAAAAATTCCGGCCTCGGCAGCGAGGTGAAGCTGTACCAGTATGACGGGACTTCCAACGCCCTGACCGGCATCGAGAGCAACTTTCAGATGCCCACAAACCCGATGTTCGCCGTGTCGCTGTACCGCACCGATATTCCGTGGGACCACGACTGGACGCAGCCGCCATATACCGAGATTCATTTCGGAATTTCCGAACACAGCGGCTGGTCGCTGACGATCCCGTACGGCGAGCCGATGCTGCTTTTGAAATACGCCGACGGGCAGTGGTGGAAGGTCTCCAACTCTGACGAGGGACTGAACTTTCCAGTTGTCGAGGGCATGGCTCGCGGCCAGCGGGTGATCTTCTGGTTTGGTGTCATCCGCGACCATCTCGTCATCTCCACCGACGGCTTTGTGGACCATATCTGGACCTATCCACTTGAGCCCGGTGAGACGGTCAACAGCGGAGGCGTGACGCTGTGGCACAATGCCGGGCAGTGGATGTTTTCGTTCTTCCCGGTTGCCATGAGCGCCTGCACTATCGCGGGGCCGCCGGTGCCCGCCGGGTATGACACCGGCGACTGCACCGGCGCTTCCATCATCAACTACCGCCACCTGCCGGTCATAGATGATGCGGGAAACGTCCTGCGGCAGGTTCTGGTCGAAGACGCCACCAATGCGCAAACTCCACCAGGCAGCCGGCAGTGGGAGGCCACCCTTACACCGTACACGCACGTGGACTTCGATGTCGGCGCAGATCCCGACAGCGGCGAGAGCGTGGATTTGCAGACGTGCGTTTCCCCGCAGCTTTACACCGTCCAGATCGGGCAGTACGGACAGATTACCACCAGTCCCGCGCCCTCCGCAGAAGACCTCGCCAACCGGGTCATCGCCATTACCGGAGATCTCGGCGACCGCTTCAATGCGGCGCGATACTCGGTGCTTCTGGATAATCAGGACGGCGAGCTGGCCAATATCGCGGAATACCGGCCCGTGGATATCAGCCTCGGCTGGCACCTGCAGGACGGAACTGATGAGATTGACGACGCCATCCGCGGCTACCTGGTGGAGCCGGAGATCGAGGTGGCGCCGGGCGGGCAGTCAGTGGTTCGCGCCGAAATCCTCGACCCGATGATGCGCCTCAGAGATGAGAAGGTTGATGGCCGCGTGCCGGTGTTTGACAACTGGCCGGTCAAAGAGGCGTTTGAATGGATCCTGCTGCGCTGCGGTATTCCCCCCGCGCAGCAGGACCTGGAGGACACCGGTGAAATTCTGAATATGGCCGCGCCCGAAGAGCCGGTGTGGGAGCCGGAGCCCGGAAGGAGCTGGGTGGAAGTGCTGCGGCAGATCGCCCGCTACGATCACGGCGCGCATTTCTGGTTCGACGCCGACGGGGTGTTCAAAAAAGGCTGCCCGCACTGCCGGAGCAAGCGGACCGCGGCGGATGTGCTGCAGCATGACGGCACCCTCAACGGAGCGTGCGACTGCTCGGTGGACTGGCAGATGTACACGCGACCGGAGGCAGCGAGCGACCCGTCGGAGGCCGGAGAAATCCTGCGGCTGCACCGGCTGCGGGAGACCCTCGCAGGCAGTGATTACCGCAATTATGTGATGGTCGCCGGACGCGATGATGACGGCAATCCCCTGCGCTCTATGGCGTATGACGGGGCCTCCATTTACGACCCGGCTTCCGACAATTACGTGGGCTGGCGGAAGATGGAGGTCTATGAGATCCGGGGCGTGACCACCCGGGCGGAGGCCAACCGCCTCGCAGCAGAGATGCTGGATGAGTTTCAGCCCGACCCGGAGCACGTGCTATTGATCACGCCGCTGCACCCGAAGCTGAAGATCGCCGACGTGATCGAGATCAGCGGCGGAGAGACGGCCGGTGTGAGCGGGAAGCGATACCGCATCAGGCGTCTTCATCACCGCGTCCGTAAAACCCCGCATTATATTGCATACACCTCAATCGAAGCCCGGGCGCTGTGAGCAAGTGGCTTTGCCCGGGCGATGCTGGCCGCCTTTGCCAGCCACGGGGAGTTTTGTGCTCTTCAACAAAACTCCAAATGTTCGACGCAGCCTGCAAGTCGAACTACAGGAGATGATCAGATGCTGGATTCAGGAGCGGATACACTTCAGGCAATCCGCGAAATCGCCGACAGACGCATACGGCCCAGTACACCTGCGGGCGCCGTGGTTGCCGACACAGCCGGAAAAAAGCCGGTGTGCGGAGGCCCCGTCCGGCAGCTCAACCGCTACAATCATGCCACGGGGGTTTCATATCAATACGGGTGTTATGGCCGGGGCCGGTACGGCGAAAATCATTACACGTGAAAATCGGCTCGCAGGGCGACCCGAATTTTCATGAAGGAGGAGACAGATGAGCGATACGACAGCACACTACGGCCTGCCGACGGGTATGGTCGCGGACGATTTTATAGAGCCCAACCATCACAATATGCTCGCCGACACCCTCGACCGAATCCTCGGGAGCTTTCTGAAACAGATCATGGCCGACGGCGCATTGTCCGGGTGGGAACTCACGGGGGATGCACAGGTTGACGCCGGTGAGGGGATTATCGCCGGATGCTACTGCAGGACGGTGCAGGCCGCGGATATTTCCGGCCTGACGGATGATGCGGTCAACTACATCTACGCCGCCACCACCGGTACCTCCCCGCAGGACGGCAGCGTCACCTTCACAGCGCAAACAGTGCAGAGTGCGCCGCCGGGTGCCATCTATCTCGGCACAATAACCCTCGAC
Source organism: Armatimonadota bacterium (assembly GCA_046483205.1). Classification (GTDB taxonomy): domain Bacteria; phylum Armatimonadota; class Zipacnadia; order Zipacnadales; family UBA11051; genus JBKHJK01. The sequence goes on from JAWODS010000004.1 coordinate 9,227, forward strand.
GACACCGGACAGGTGACCGACTACGACAGCGAGGCCGAGGGTGTTGACCGCAACCTGCGGCTGCTGGAAATCGCGCATGTTGGTGACAGCGGGATCGTCGAGGATGTGGCTGATGGAGACACCGCCACTGTGACCATCGATCACAGCAGTGACGTGCTGTTCATCGTGCCGGGAGCGATTGATCTGCAGGTCACGGGCAATGACTTCGATTGGGCGGTCAAAGAGGCGTACCGGGAGGACGGCTTTATCCTCGAGGCGACGAATACGAGTGGCGCTGCGGCGGATTTTGAGTATTCATGGACGCGATACGGTTTCAGGAGATGATTTGTTTGATCAGTGCGGATGGAAACGGGAACGTGACACTTTCGAAGGCCTCCACGATCAGCATCGGCCTGGTGATCGCGCTTATGACGGTGGTCGTCGGTATCGCCAGCTACACCGCTGCGCAGAACCAGGCGATCACTGACCACATGCAAAATACGGACGTGCACTGGCCGAAGGCACAACTGGACACCGAGTTCATGCCGCGGCGTGAAATACAGGCGGAGCTTCGTGCCATCAGGCGGCAATTGGACAGGATCGAAAACAAGTTGAACGCGGTAGATATGGAGCCCTGAAGAGCTCTGTGTATGATAACAGGGACGGCTTATGAGGCCGTCCCTGCTTGATCTGGCGGGGTATGGAGGGCGTAAAAGCCCCGTCAGGCGATTGATGCTTCAGTCAAAGTCGCCGGTCCAGTTGTCGGATTCAGGCGCCACCACGCTGTGGGCGAGTGACTTGGCGTGACCGTCGATGAACAGGACGTTATTCTGGTCGTTGTGGCGGCTCTCGACCAGGCCCCAGTACGAGCTCCCGCTGCTGTGGAGGATGCCGGGATCGTATTTGGTGATGTACGAGGTGGCCTCCAGCACGGCAAACGTCTGTGAGGGGTAGTCGAAATCAGCCAGGTGGTAGGTCCAGTCCCTGTAGTGGCTGAAGACATACGAGTAATTCCCGCCGTAGCTGCGGATATAGGCGACCTCGCCCCCCGTTCCCTCTGAAGGGCATACCCAGATCTGGAAGTTCTTGATATACGGATAGATCAGGTCCTGCCAGTACAGCGTGGTGCTGCTGCCGAGGTCAGGAAGCTCCGGACCGCGAACGGTGTTGGGCATATAATATGGCGGGACAGTTTCATCATAGTCCTGGATGTACATCTGCCATCCGAGCCCGATCTGCTTGACATTCGACAGGCACGACGTCTGCCGGGCCTTCTCCCGTGCGCGGGCGAAAACCGGGAACAAAATCGCCGCCAGAATGGCGATGATTGCGATGACCACCAGTAGTTCGATAAGTGTAAAACCGCCTCGTCTCGACACTCTCATCAGCTCCTCTTTCCCCATCGTATTTGTGCGCGGCCGGGGATAATTCCGGCCACAATTGATTCCTTTATATTGTACCACACGTGTTTTCCCCCTGTACACCACCAAACCCTCCATGACCGGTAAATATGGCATCTTTTTGTGCGACAGCGCGGTTGCGTGCAGGTTTTGTGACCGTGGTTTTTGTCTTTCGGAGGCGCCGTGGTGAATGTCGGGAGATGGCGTCGTTTGCCAGCTCCATGAACCCGGCCCACGGATATGGGCACGACACGAGTTCCAAATCTACAACCCCGACGCTGCAAGGCCACCCTGTGGCTGCGCGTTTGGAGTTTTATTGCACGACATAAAACACCCAATGTTGATTGCGCCCGCGCAATCAACTACAGCGAAGCGACGGGAGTTTGCGTTGTCTGCAAACTCCAACTGTTCGACGCAGTTCACAAGTCGAACTACCAAAGGAATGATTTGTATGACAGAGCTGAAGACGTTTCTGCTATCGTTGCCCAAAGAACATTTGTGGATCGTCGGAGGTGTTGTGGCCGAGGTGCTGCTGCAGGGGATCAAGCGTTATATCTGGCAGCCGCCGGATGAGGCGAAGGCGAAGAAGATCGTCGCGGCGGTGATGGTGAGCGTGGTGCTGGCCGTGGGCACTGAGGCCGCCGGGCTGGGCCAGTTTGCGGCCGCCTGGCTGGGTATTTTCCTGTCGGCAATCGGCTATCACGAGGCCACCGACAAGCTGGGGCTGAAGCGGCTGTGGTCACAGGCTGTATCGCGTGGAACTTTCGCTTGATGGACAAGCGAAATTGCTGGAGTTTTCAAACGACAGAAAACTCCACTGAACCGCTGAGGTGTGGCCCCCGTCGCTGGGGCCTTTACCGTCGTTACTGTAGGGCGGGGGCAATTAGCTGCGGTTGTGCGTCGGATTACTCCTCAGTTTCGTCTGTCTCGTTCAGGACCTCTCGCAGGGTGCTGGCGAGCTGGCGTGCTTGATACGGTTTTGCCAGCACCGCGCAGAAGCCGTACTTTTCGTAATCGGCCATGATAGGGTCATTGGAATAGCCGCTGGAGACGATGGCGCGGACGTTCTCATCAATCTCGCACAGCTGTTTGACGGCTTCCGCACCGCCCATTCCGCCGGGAATCGTCAGGTCCATGATGACCGCGTCAAACGGGGTACCGTTTTCCAGCGCCTCCGTATAGCGGTCTATGGCCTCCTGCCCGTCGGTGGCCAGCTCCGCTTCGTAGCCAAGATGATCCATCAGCCGGCTGGTTGCATTCAGGATCGACACATCATCATCCATAATAAGGATGCGGCCTTCTCCGTGTTGCATTTCACCAGTGTCCTTCTCTTTTGCCACAGGGGGTTCTGAAGAGGCGGGGAGATACAGGTGAAATGTGGCTCCCTGCTGTGCATCTGGATCCGCCTGCATGGACTCGAGCTCCAGGTGTCCGCCATGGCGGTCAGTGATTGAATAGGCGACAGCGAGACCCAGACCGGCTGCATCCTCTTTGGTGGTGAAGTACGGTTCAAAAATCCTGCAGGAATCTCCGGGTTGCACGCCCGGGCCGGTGTCGCTGATTGTAAAATGAACGTAGCTGCCGGGATCCAGAGGCGAGACATCATCCGACCTGACCTGGTGGTTGCGTGCGCGAACTGTCACCACACCCCCTTCGGGCATGGCCTGGTCGGCATTGATCAGGAGACTGCTGATCACCTGCCGCGCCTGGCTTGCATCAACCTCCAGTGCATTGATGCTGTCGTCAATATCTATCTCGCAGCGTGTTGTCGAGCCGCTCAGTGAAAGCATAACCGCATTATCCAGAAGCTCGCGGACCGGGATAACTTCTGTCACAGGCGCCCCGCCGGATGAGAAGGTCAAAAGCTGCTGGGTGAGGTCTCTGGCGTGCATCACCGCATTTTCGGCTTCCTCGAGCTTTTCTTTAAGCTGCTGTGGCGAATCCGACAGCAGCCTGGCGAGGTCTATATTGCCGAGGATGGCAGTAAGCAGGTTATTGAAATCGTGTGCGATCCCTCCGGCGAGGACGCCAACGGACTGCAGCTTCGCCTGCCGCTGCATTTCGCGATACAATTGCGCCCTTTGCGTGACATCCCGCAGCACCAGCACTGCTCCGAGGGTCCTGTTCTGCTCGCCATTGCCGATGGGGGCTGCACTGTATTCGATCAGCCGCCGGTCGCCGTTTCGGGAGATCATGAGAACGGGCTCGGTGCTCTCCACCACCTCTTTTTCGCTCAACACATGGGGTACGGGATTGTCTGCGGCCTCACCGTTGTCGTCCGGTCCGGAGGAGGTCATTTCAGATGTAGTCATGTCACGGGGAGCCACACGCAGGTTGAGGATCCCGTCGAGCGGCAGATCTTTTGCCTCCTCTTCGTTCCATCCCGTGAGTTCCGCGGCGACATCGTTCATCAACTGCAGGTGGCCGTGTATATCTGTGGCGATGACGGCGTCACCGATACTCTGGAGGGTCACACGGAGGCGTTCTTCTTCAGCACGGAATCGTTCAAGGGCCCGGCGGCGCTCGGTAATATCGCGGCCGGAGGTGAGTACGGCAGTAATCTCGCCGTTGTCGTCTTTCAGCGGCCTGGCATCCCATGAGGTGATACGGCGCTCGCCGTCTGTGGTGACAATGGGGTTGACCATCTCGGACCCGGTTTCTTTTTCTCCCGCAATCATCAACTCCAGCCGCTCTCTTGCCTCTTCCCCCACGTCCCCGGGCAGGAAGTTCTCAAACCAGTCGGCGCCGATGATCTCCTCTTCGTCAACGCCGAGAAGCTCGCAGCCGTACCGGTTGATCAACTCCACTCTTCCCTCGGGCGATAAAACGAGGATGATGGTCCCGGCGATATCGAGATAGCGCTGTGCCCGGTCACGCTCGGCCTGCACCTGCTGCTGGGCCTGGAGGAGATCGGTGATATCGTGGGCGAAAAACAGCACTCCGGGCCGGTCGTCGTAATCAATATCAATGCCCCGCACCCTGTATGAGCGTTGCTGTGTATCGTCATCCCCGGTGGCGGCCTGGAAGCGCACGATGTCCCCAAACGACTCCCACGAGCCCTCCAGCACAGCCTCCACGCCACTGCGGAGCCGCTCTCGTTCATCTTCAACAACGACATCCAGCAGCGACTTCCCTACGGCATCATCTCCAGTTGCCCTCTCGATTAACTCGGCGCTGTGGGGATTGGCGTAACGAATGATCGCCCCCGGGCCAAGCACCAGTATCAGGTCAGGACTCGTCTCGGCCAGCTTCCGGTATCGTTCCTCTGACTTTTTGACGCGCTCGTGCATCCGGGTGAGCTCGCTGATGTCGCGGAAGCTTTCAACCATGCCGATGATGGCGCCGCCGGCGTCTTCAAAGGGGGCTGCAGACAGCAGGCAGATGATTTCTCCGCCAGCGGTGGTGCGGGTGCCCTCATGTTGCTCGATGCGCTCGCCGTTCATGATCCGCCGCAGGTGGCACAGGGGAGTGTCACAATCCTCGCATCCGAAAACCTCGTGGCATTTCTCCCCCACGATTTCATCTATCGGCCGGCCCACCATTTTCGCAAATGCTTCGTTGGCCCGGAGGATGGTATAGTCGGCATCCACGATGCGGATTGCATCAGTGGCGGTCTGGAACACCTGCTCAAGCTCCGCCCCGGAGCGTTCGGCCAATTCGCAGGCCTCCCGGCGTATCCGTACATGGTACGACACAAAAAGGGCAAAACCCAGCAAAAACGCAGTCATCAGGCTGCGCATGAACGCCGCACGCTGTGGAACGTCCAGCACCAGCATCTGAAGATATGAAACATCTGACGTGGCCATCCACACGAGAAATGCGTGTACCAGCCAAAGTAGCAAACATAAGATGAGCGCGACCGCTACGACTTTGTGTTCTGCTTTCATGACGTTTATTTATCCTGTCGGCATCCTGCTGCAAAACGATGTATCACTGACATGGCGCATTTGTAAATCCGCCAAACACAACAACAGCGCCTCATAAAACGTGCATCCACCACAATGAGGTTCCGATCTGTCCCGCGGGCTCAAACCTCCACGCCACAACGCATTCTCGACGATTATAACACTTCTGTGTGCAAAAAACACCGAATAGAGCTTTACTCCGACAATCCTTGCCGTTTTTCATGAATGGAGGTCTTTATGATCACCATAAAGGCGCACAGCCTTTCAGATTTCGTGGCCCGGTACCTGCCTGCCCAGCGTCCCCGCCACGGCATCGAAGCGACCGTCCTTCATCATACCTATCGGCCCACGGCCTCTGACTATCAAGGTCTAACAACGATAAAACAGATCCAGGCGTACCACCGCCACAATCGCGGCTGGCGAGACATCGGCGCCAACGCGTACGCAGCCCCGGACGGGAGAATTTTCAATGCCCGCCCCCTTTCGTACAGCAACTATGCGCACGCATATATCAGCAAAGACTGGGATGACGTCCCGGAGGATCTTCGCCGGCTCGCTCACCCCGATCGTAATTTCCTCAATCATTGTGGCTTCGGCATCGAGACGATCGGCGACTTCGATGCTCGGGGCATTGACCCCGTCCCTCCGGCGCTTGCCGCCGCCCTGGACCTCGCGGCGGCCGTACACCGCCAGTACGAGCTTCCACCGGAGCGGCTGTTTTTCCATCGCGACGCAGCGTACAAGACCTGCCCGGGCCGCAATATAGACCGCGACTGGGCCCGGCGGCAGATCGCGCAGCGGTTGCAGGCAGACGGCACCGAGCTTGAAATCCGTCTTCTGCCAGACGGTGTCCCCGTTGATTGCCGCCCGGCGCTCTCCGACGGCGTCACCCGCTGCGATCTGCGGCCCCTGGCGGAGACGCTCGGATACACCGTCATCGCCGACACCATGGCCGACGATGGCGTCATCTATCTGCGCCGGTCCGGGCGGCCGTGATCTGCAGCATTCACAGCAATGAACCCTACGCACCGGCAATACCCGGATGGCCTGACAGACAGATACTGGAAAATACTCTTACACCCCACGGAGGGATTTCATGAGCATTTTTGGCAATATCCGCACAGCGCTGGAGACGTGGATGGCCCGGCGATATTTACAGGACGAGATCGCCCGCTTTGTCGCGTCCCGACACCTGTCGGCTGTCATGGAGACCCTGCACGACGAATACCCCGAGCTGCAGGCGTCATCAATCCCCACCAGCCTGGTGCGCAGCATCGTCCGCAGGGCGAACGAACGCCTCATCGAACATATCATGTAAACGCCCCGACGACACCCTCACCGGGCGCACTCCGAGCTTTTGGCGAACATGGAAGCGCTCATGCGCAGAATGCCACACACGATAAAACCACCCCTTTATAAATGAAGGGGCGGTTTTTGCATGTGCGGCCTATCTATGGCGTGTCGTCGGTCTCAAGATGCCGGATGGTCTGCAGCAGATCTATCGCAGCACCGACTGTCTGTATTGGGAATGATGATCCGCCCGGCCTTCCTATGACACTCCGGCGAAGAGCATCTATTTCGTCTTCGGTCACGTGCAGGAGTTTGGAAATATGCTCATCATGCGCGAGTCGAGCCACCCCGGAATGCGTCATCTTCGTGGGAGTATGCCCCGGTGCGGCCTTCTCAGCCGCGGAAGTCTCCTCTTCGGACTGGTCTGTTCCAACCAGAAACGCCAGAGAGCTTTCGGTGACATCAGCGATTTCCTGCAGCTTGTGCAGTGACGGCTCGTTCTCGCTGCGTTCCCATTTTCGAACAGCATGAACACTGCGGCCCACGGCCTCGGCCAGCTCCGCCTGGGTCAACTGTGCATCATTTCGAGCACAGGCAATACGTCGTCCGAGCCCCATTAAATCACTCCAACTCGAATGAGCCCCTCCCCGTCTCATAAAGATTCTATTATGGTTCAGTGGCAGCGGTGCCTCACAAAACCCGGGTATGTACAACCGGGTGAGAACCTGTCTGGTTCGGTACAACTACTGGCAACTCAGCCTTCGATTGTGTTCTCTCAATCCAGGATGGTGACATCATCTGTCCCCAGTGGAGCCTGTCCCGAAGATTCGAGATGCTGACTGTGGCTGTGCAGTGAGCTGCGTTTCAGCCCGTCCTGAACCTCTTCAGGCTCCAGCAATTATTTGTGAGGCACTTCTGCTTCAATTATAACCATCTGGGACGGATAATAATCGTTCTACAGGCATGGAGGGTCTTTTAATGTAGAGAAATGAAGACGGATACTACGGCGAATCATGGCCGGAAAAGGTTCGATTTTCGTCTGCTGTCACTATACTCTGGCATATTTTCCGGCGGCGCATATCTGTTTAGCCGACGGAGATGGGCTCCCTCTGACCGTGGCTCGAACCTTTAGAGTTTGATACACAACAATCAAACATCTCCGTGGCTCGGGCCTTTAGAGTTTGATACACAACAATCAAACATCTCCGTGGCTCGGGCCTTTAGAGTTTGATACACAACAATCAAACATCTCCGTGGCTCGGGCCTGGATTTGCTGTCGTCAGCAAATCCAGGGTGGGCATGTTGTATATGCCC
>JAWODS010000039.1:0-4078 GCA_046483205.1 Armatimonadota bacterium
CGGCATAGTCCCTGAGTGCCAGGATGACCTGCCCCATCGCATATATGGCGTTTTTGCCTTTGGATGGATCGCTGCTGTGGGCCGTCTGGCCGAGCGTCCGGATTCTTGTGCGACACGCCCCCTTGTGCGCGATCACCAGCCGCAGCATGGTGGGCTCGCCGACGACTGCTCCATCGGCCCGAAACCCGGACGCCACCAGCCGTTTCGCCCCTCCGAAACCACACTCCTCATCGGCGGCGGCGACGAAGGTAATGTCACGCGGCGGTTTGTTTTCCATGGCCCGGACGAGCCCCGTCATCATCACCGCCAGTGACGCCTTGTCGTCACACGAACCACGCCCGTAGATCCGCCCGTTTTTCTCCACCGGCACAAACGGCTCAATCGTCATGTTTCCGACCTCGACGGTATCGGTATGGGCCTCCAGAAGCAGCGATGGCCCGTCACCGCCCTCCACCCGGGCGATGAGATTTTCGCGCCCCGGCTCGACCTGCTGGGTTTCGTAGTCAATACGGTGGGTGTCGCAGAAATCGGCAACATACTCCACCATCCGAGCTTCCCCGTGCGTGTCATCGGGTTTGCCGTCAAGCCCACAGCTCACGCTGGGAATGGCGATCATCTCTTTGAGCAGTGTCACTGCATCTTTCATGGTTCTTCCTCCTACACCCACAGCGGTTCGCTCTTCAGGGCCGGGTCTCCTCCCGCGTGCGTATGGGACTGGTGCACCTTCAGCGTCCGCAGGGGTAAAGATCACTCAGGCGTCTGGCAGCTTGGCACCAATGTATATGACATCATGGCGGTTGTAATCGAAGGCGAAGTGGATATACTGCTCGTCAGCGTCCACAACGCCGTCGGGATATGACAGCGTGCCGGGGAAATCCACCAGCACCCGGCGGTACTGCCAGGTCTGCATGTCATCGCTGGAAATCCACAATGCCAGCGGATGGCGCTTCGACTGGTCGGGGTTGTGCACCAGGCAGATTCGCCCGTCGCTGAGGCGGTGAAGGCGAAACTTGGCGCCCGGATTGGGGATGTCGGTAGCCTGCGATGCCGACCAGGTTCGCCCGCGGTCTTTTGATTCGTTGCGGAGCAGATGTCCCGTGCCATCCGCACGAATCAGCATCACCAGCCGCCCGTCGGACAGCTCCACGATATTATTCTCCACCCATCCCCTTGTGGGGCCCACCATGTTCGACAGTTCCCAGGAGTTCCCGCCGTCAGACGTTATCAGCACCCCGTTGAAGCCGTGATTGAGGATATCCGGCAGCCCGTCAGCGTCTTCGGGCGGGCGGTACGTCTGCACCGGAAAGATCCACTCGCCCCATGAGGTGCAAAAGCGGTTGCGGACGAAGGTGTTTCGCGGCAGGGGGTTGAGTGCCTCGGGAGCATCCCAGGATTGGCCGCCGTCACGACTTTCGAGCGTCCAGCAACGCCAGTCGGCAAACCTCCCATCATGGGTGGAGGCGAACATGAACAGCCGCTCGCCGTCCACGAATACCTCCGACAGCAGGCACGCCCTGTCGTCGTAGCGAAGCACGTCCTCCGGCGGGCGCCAGGTTTGGCCTTCATCGTCAGAGACGCTGATGACGATGTGGTTATCCTGCTGCGGCTCGCCCGCGCCCCCCGTCATGAAGATGACGATCCATCGTCCGTCCGGGAGTATCCGCAGGGCTTGGTCCACGCATACAATATCGGGGGGCTGGCCCCGATATATCACTGCACTTCGATCCACCATCGCTCACACCTTTCAGCACAACAACGGTTTCTGTCGAGGCGACATATACCATTGCCACGTAAAGGGTCTGTTCTCCTTTGCACGCTGCACACTCAATGGTATTTATGGAAGAGCGGACACCGGCCCTGCCCCTGCGTATTGTCGGGTTTAGCCAGCCTGCGACGGCCCTCTTTTTCTCTGTGCTCCGAGGACATACAGGGCCAGATCGAGAAGCTACAGGATACGTGCTGAAACAAGCGTCAGCAATACATGGAGCATTGAATGAATTGGATGTGCCCTGCCCGGCAGAGGAAATCATGAGACATTTATGTCCACTGATCGCGATCCTGACAGTATTGATTGTTGCGGGGGGCGTCTGCGCGCAGACGCCGGCGAACCTCGCGCTTGACAGGCCGTACACACTGGATCATCAGCCTCACAGCAAGTACGGCGACACGACGGGGCCGGAGCAATTCAATGCCGGTGAAGCCTACCGGGGTGAGCTGACAGATGGCATCATCGGTCCGAATAACCACAAGGCGGGGGAGTGGGTCCGGTGGCGGAAAAACTGGTACACCGATCCGCTGGTAATGACGGTTCAGCTTGACGGCGTGCAGACCGTCGGTCGTGTCGGAGCCGTCCTGTGGGAACGCGATGATGACGACTTCCCCCTCCCGGATTCCGTGGAAATCAGCGCGGTCATCGCAGACTATCCGGCCGACACCCCGGTTCAGATAGCGGAGATGCAGATTCCCGACACTCCGGAGCAGGGGAATATCTACCACCTGACCAGCCAGCCGCTGAATGTGAAGGCGACCGAGATTGAGCTGGCATTTCACTGGCCGACATGGTCCAATTTGCTTCTCGGGGAAGTTTTTGTATTTGAGGGCACCTCAGGCACCGAGACAATCCCCGACATCGAAGACGTGACCTTTGAGGCGGAAAATGAACCGTGCAGCGGGCCGGAAATCGTGGAGTTGGAGGGAGCCTCGGGGGAGACGGTGCTGCTGGACGAGCCGGGCGAAAGTCTCGAGCTCTCTCCTCCCCTCCGAGCGGGCGACTACACCATACGTATCCGCTCACGCGCACAGCAGCCGGACACCTTCAGCGAAATCATTCCCAAACACGCCGGGGAGCCGATGCGCCCGCAGGCGGTGACCAATAACGTCTTCACCTGGCAACGTTCACATTTTACCCACCCCGAAGACGGGCCGGCGAATATAGCCATCGAGTACGTCGAGGGCAACGGTGTGCTCATCGACCAGGTGCGCATCCACAAGCTGCGCATGGACTTCGACATCACCGAGCTGCGCGATTTTCAAAGAGATACCACCCTCGTGGAAGCTGGCGAATGCCAGAGCATCATTTTCGCCGGCAACCGGGGGGAGTATCGCGAACAGGCCCGGCACCTGGCGGATGCGATTGAGGACAAATCCGGCGCACGACCGCCCATAAAGAACGGCGAAGAGATTACCGACGAAGACCTCCAGAATCGAGACATTATCGCTCTCGGCTGGCGGATGGATGACTTCGCCATCGCCAAAGCGGCACCGAACTCCTGGGGCACCATCCCCCAACCTCCGGAGGACGGGAGCCCGCAGGTGCATATCGAGGTGGACCCGGTCGGCGCCTTCCACAATGTCATCACTGCCGGTGGCACAGATACCGCACAGGTGCAAAAGAGCGTGGAGGCGCTTATCGAGGGACTTGAAGGTTCCCGGACGCTGACATATCCGTACAACCCAATTCCCGCGCCCGAGCTGGTCATGGATCGCGAGCGGCACAAAGAGCTTGCCGTTGAAAGCAGCAAATGGATCCGCCAGGGCGCCATCCGGCACCTGCAACGCGACTGGAAGTACTACCCCGATGACACCTCACTGATGCTGGCGTACCGGTATATCGAGTACCTCGATTCTCCCGATACCATCAAGCGCCAGAGCAATGACGGATTCATCGACGCCGAAACACAAAAGCTTGTCAAGCATTTCGACCGCGTGGAGCACCAGGGATATTACACACCGCTTCAGCGGCTTCAACTGACGAACACGCTGCTCTTGATGGCCCACAAATGCGCCCGCATCTTCGACTGGACGTCGGTGCGCAGACCCGGAGACGATAAGGGGTATTACAGCCCTGAAGAGACACTCGAGATTCTCAGCGACATGGAGCCGAGGATCGCTCACAATCACCAGACCTTCCCGGCCTTTGCCATCCACACCGCCGGCACCTACTTCGATGATTACTATGACCTTGAAGAGGCCCGGCGGTGGAAAACGTGGGCTGATCTGTTCATGCAGGGCCAGCTCATGACCTCCAAGCCGCAGTGCGACTGCTGGGGATACCAGGACATCACCATGATCCATACCG
>JAWODS010000120.1:0-10728 GCA_046483205.1 Armatimonadota bacterium
TCAACGTTTCGGGGCAAGATACCGGCGCTATCCGGCGTCGGTGGCGTCGGTCGCTTTTACCACCTGTACCGCCCGCAGTCCATTGTGGACGCCCGGGACAGCGTCTATGGTCTTGCGGCCGGCGATTTGCAGCTCAACCGTCCTGCCCTTGTCCGCCGGCACCTGCAGTCCCAGCACCTGCCCCACCTTCAGGGAGGCGATATCACGCGCCGAGATCGAGCTCCTGGCAAAAACCGCACGCACGGGAATTGATGAGCGGTTGACCGTCTCGGTGAGGGCTTCGGAATCCGCGCGACCGTCAACGGTGCGGTTGGATGATCCGAGCAGGCGCTGCATGGTGGCTGACGGCAGTCCCAGGGTCATGGTTCCCCGCCGCGAGCCGATCTGCATCTTAAAGCTCGCACACAGCACCCAGCTATCCTCCTCGAGGGCGTCCACGGCCATGGGAGAGCTGTAGATTTCGCTGATCTCCGAGGGCAGTGCCGTCAGGACCCTTGCAGCGGCGCGGCCTGCGCTCAGAATCTCCCCGGTGAAGGTCTGCAGGAGACTCAGCTCGATTTCAGTCAGCGACCCGTCAATAACTTCCGCGTCTTTCCCCCTCCCCCCGAGCATCATATCGAAGGCGGCACACAGAAGCGGTCGGTCAATGTGCATCAATCCGGCGGGCAGGTCCGGCAGGATCGTGAAGGCGGCCATCAAAGCGCTGTCGGGGATGACGCCGAGGTACTGGCGTGATTTCATCCGGTCGATATTCTGAAACTTCACCCCGGCCGTGCCGGAAAGATACAGGCGCAGTGTCCGATTGAGGGCGGCTCCCATCCGGTCACAGTCTTTAATGATGCGCTCCACCTGGGCCGATGAAAGCCGGTACGCGCGGCGAAAATCGTACAGCGTCACCTCGATATCACCATCGTGCTGCACCTGAGACTGGTACTGCCCCAGTGCGTCACCGAGCCTGTGAAGCTCGTCTTCAGAGATAATGCCGGGATCTGTCGAACCTTCGTTCATCATTTTCCACCTGCAATTCCGGGCTTCGGGAGGCTGCTTCAGTCCCCTTCATCCGGCGGAATATCGTTGTCAATGGCCTTCAGCAGCGTCTCAAGCTGCTTGCGGAGATTGCCGAGCTCTCTGGATTTGAACGACCGCTTCGTTTTCTCGAGACTCTCAACAGTCTGCTCAAGCGCGCGGGTGAACACATCGAGGCGCGGGCATTGAAACATGGGACACACGGGCCGGTCGCGCCCCGCCCACAGCGTCCAGGCAAGCGCGGACATGGCCTCCAGGGCGCGATACATTTCCATAAGGGAGCGCCCGAAGTACTCTGAGGCGTACATCTGTGCCGGGCCATGTTCGCTCACTTCACTCTGTACACAGCCGGGCGCGGACGGTGGTGTCTGCCGGGCGATCGTCTCCACCTGCCGGAGGGTTTGAACGCTGCGCCGATAAGCCGCCGCCCTGCTGACTTTTGCGCACAGTGCCTCCAGATCCACCGGCCTGCTGAGATGCCCCAGTACCGGGGTGTCCAGAAACCCCGCCGGAATGCAGGCGCGGGGTGAATCGCTGATGACGACGGCCACCATTTCCCCATCCGGCTGTTTTTCGCCACAGGTGCCTTCAGTAAAATCCGCTGACACGACCAGCACGTCGGGCGGCCAGTTCCGGAGAGTTTCCTGCAGCGCTCCCCGTTCGAAGGCCGCCCTGGTTTCGTACCCCCTGTCGTTCAGTGCATCTGTCGCAGACTGCACGAACGTATCGCACTCGTCCGCAACCAGTATCCGCGCCATCTGCGTCACTGTTTCGCCCTCCCGGAGGTCTGCCGGCATCATATTCGGTGGTCCTGCTGCGTGGTCATCGTATGCCGCATGTGCTGCACCCGCTTTGTCTTTGCTCGCCCGGGTGTCCCGCGGCCAGATGGTGTCACTCGCCGCCACGTTACGCTCCCGGGTCCCTGCGCAAGTTCAGTCAGCGATATCCGCACCGGTGGCCGCCGGTCATATCGTCTTAATCACCCGTGATACGCAAAAAGGCACGGCCAGAGCCAGCTCCCGCAGGAGCCTGGTCTGACCGTGCCTTCCACTTACAGGCCTTTCGCCTGTCCGTCAAGGCATCCCCACGATGCGCAGTGGGGCCATGACTGTTATCGGCACGGACAGTGAGGAACTTGAATATCTGCACCACGCTCCATCGGAGATGTCATGCAAAAATGGCGAATTCACTAAGTAGAAATGCCACCCCGGCATTTCGATTTGGGGTGGCATTGCCCCTCTGCTCTTACTTTCGTGTATCAGCAGCGGCATAAAGCGGGAGGTTACCTATTGCCCTGGGGCCGCTTCAATTGCAATCGGCGTCACCCATATCGTCCCGATGCCGCGGGTACAGACGACGGCCCTTGCGGTGGCGGCGTTTTTCGCAGTGGTAAAGGTCAGGTCAATATCGCGCCATTCCCGGGCGTGCGGCAGGCGTTTTTGCAGATACTCCCACGAAATCAGCGCACCGTCGGCGTCGTACTGATAGACCTTCAGCGCAGGGGGAAGCACATAGTTGTAGCTGTGAATGTATCGAGCGGTGATGTGGTATTGCCTGCCGGGCTGGACGTCAGTGTCCTCGCCTTCGATATACCGCCACCGGTCATCCACAGACTGGTGACAGCGGATGGTCTCCTCCGGCCACGAAATTGTGTCGCGCTCGACACCGTCCTCGAAGAACGACAGCGACGCCACGGGTGGCTCACCCGCTTCGTAAACGATCTCGTAGGGGCGGGCGTCCGGGCGGTCGGCGAGGCCGTCTATCGCCGACAGATCAACCGACCGGATTTCGCCGTTTTTCATCGCGATCTGCAGAGTTTCTCCCTCAATGGAAACGCCCCCCACCGCTGCAGCCCCGGTGTAAGGCTCGATGACAACGATGAAGCGGGCGGTGTCGGCGGTCTTGCGGGCCATGCACGTGCGCCGTGAAACCTGCTGCTCTCCCACCTCGTCATCTCGGCCATTGTCAATACCCAGGTCGGCGGTGAATCTCACATACTCTCCGTCCAGGTCCCACGTCGCCCAGCCGGCGGCGCCCTCCGGATGCAGTGTGAGGCCCTTTTCGTAGTCTTTTCCGGCGATGCGGATCTGAGTGCCGTAGTAATCCACATCCCGCCTGAGGCCGCCGTGAACGAACTGGTCCTTCTCCGGCAGGTCAGATAGATACACCTCATTACCCTGAGCATCGACCAGGCGAGCGTCGGCCCACACCGCGTGGTCGCAACTGATAGTCCCCTCCGCGTCCACTACGAGCTTCAGTTCCTGGATATCCGCAGTATCCACGGTGACCGTTTCAGGGCCGAAATCGTTGGCATCGAAGACGCGGGAATCCAGCAGCTTCTCCCCGTCGCCGTGGACTTCAAATGACACCTTCCCGCCAACGGTCACCTCCTTCGGCTCCGTGGCGGTGATGATCTGCATGTCACCCTGCGCCGGAAAGTGCACATTGAGCCCGCGTTCTCCCTTCTGTGCCTGCACCGTACAGCCGGTGTTTGCCGATCCGACGGCCACATCGCTCATATAGCGATACCCGTCTCCTCCCAGCGGTTGGGCGGGCGCGTCCATCTCCACATCGGTTGCAAGGTCGGAGGCCGATGACGGGTGGCAGGCCCAGTCGTAGGTGTGGGGATCGTCGGAGGTCAGGTCATCAATGACCACAAGGACCGTATCATCCAGCATCAATGTTCGGCGCTGCGTCACGCCCGGGACGAGGTTGTCGGAGGCGCTCTGACACACCTCCCGGTCTTGCATATCTCCGAAGAACAGCAGGCGACCGTGTGAGGGCCACTGGCAGGTGCCATCCACTGTCACGCAGTTGTGGGCGATGCTGCGGAGGTACCATTCCTCGCGCAGTGCGGTGCCGTAGCCCGGCCCGTATCCGGGATCATCCAGCACCTGCTGACCGTCGTGCCACAACACGAACTGGAGCTGGTCGAAATGCCCGTGTCCCCCACCCGGGGAGCCGAACTCCGCATAGCACGCCATATCGGGCCCCTCGCCCGCGCGGAGCGTGGCCATGCCTGCAGATGGCAGCAGCGTGCTTTCGGAGGGATACGGTGCGGTGGGCTCCTCAGAAGCCGGGAAGCGGTAATCCCCTGTCCCGCCGGTGGACAGATAGCGCGGATCCCCGTACAGGTAGTAGCCCATCGCGTAGATGTCGCCCCCGCCGGAGGCGCGGTCGCTACCGTCATTCAGGCCCGGCAGCGAGCCGTCGGGAAAGGCGGCCTCAAGCGCGCAATCGAACATCCCCTTCTGTGTTTTTTCACGCACCGTGTACGTCGTCTGGTAGATGTACGACCGGTTCCAGTCGCGCTGGGTGGTGTGGCGGCGGTCGTAGATGGTGGGTACGGGCTCATTCTGAAAATCCGGTATCGTGTTGCCCAGGTCGTGAGCCGCCATGCTCAAATAGCTTCGAGAGAGGCTGTGGTAGCTCCACGACCCCTCATACCAGAAGCCCTCATCCAGCACGCTGTTGCCGACGAGGTGGCGGTATCCCAGCGGGCCGTTGATGGCATCATCGAGAGTCCACGGGTCGTTAAAGAGCGCACCCATGGCACTGCTGGCGAAGACGAAGATCGTGGTGGCATTGCCGTCGTTGGGTCCGCGATAGCCCTCGTTCCAGTAATCATGCATGCCCGCCCACAGGACGTACCACTCGATTTGCTCCCGCTCGGCGGGGGTAAAGAAGTCGCCCGCCAGCAGACAGTCGTACGCGCGGGCCATGAAACCCACCCACCGCGTCTGCCCCATGTAGTTCTGGTGCCACAGCCGCGTCATGTAGTAGGACGGAAAGCTGTACGAAGGGTAGCCGGTCTCCACGTCGGCGTATTTGCGGAAGATGGCGGCGGCCTTCTTTCCGTATATCTCCTCTCCGGTCACCGCATACGCCTGCGCACACGCCCAGCAGGCGGCGTAAATGTTGCGGTGCTGAGCGCCGAATTCAGGCAACTCAAAATCCTGCCACGTATCATTGTCAGTCAGGCCGTCCCATCTGTCGGCCGTCGATTGTACGATCTCGAAAGCCCGCGCGGCGCTGGGACTCTCCTCTATCCATGTGCGGACGGCTTCAAGACGCTCGGCGGTGAAGGCCACGCACGGGTGCGTCCGCCCGGTGGCGATGCGGATCGGAAGTGTCTCAACCCCGTCTCCATCCTCGGGCGTGCATTTCAGGGTGACGATCCGCCGGAACTGCTCATCGGCGTCCTCGGGCACGGTCAGATGCAGGCGCACTTCGAAGCTCTCACCGGCCGGAACTTCAAAATCGTTGGCCTCCAGGCGCGCGTCGAGGCCGTCGGCATCCTGAAGCTGAAGGTGTGCGGTCTGCGCGCTGTCCGACTGGTTATCCACGCGGAGATAGTAGATAAGCTCATCACCGGGATTGCCGCGACCGTAGGAGAACCAGACCTTCGCATCGGCGAATCCGGTCGCGCCCTTCGCCTCGGGTTTGGTGAGTGAAGAGCGTGCCTCTCCAGCATTATTGGGTGGCGAGGGGCACGACATCACCAGGGCGTTTTTGCTGATGCCAAAATCATCAATGTGCAGCACGGGTTTTACCTCGGCAGCAGGATCAACTTCCAGTGTCACGCGGTCAATGCGCGCCCATGAAAACGGCGGATCAAACTCCTCAAAGTCGCGCATGGGAAGGTGCAGATGCCGCCAGCCCGTCCAGTCCAGGGGCACCTTCTGATAGTAATACCCCCACCGGGCGTTGGTGCCGCTGTAGTGGCATTTGATCCAAAGCTCCGTGTCACATGCCTCCGGGCAGTGCACCCACAGGTCAACAAAGTCATGGTGCGTCCAGTTCTGCCCAATCCCGTGGATGACGCGGTATTTCTCGGCGGTATCCCAGCGTCCGGACGCCGCGCCACTGTGCTTTATTTCTGTGTCCAGGGTCATGTTCGTCCACGCGGCCTCCTCAAAATTGCTGATGACGGTCGGCGCGGTGGCCGTTGCCACGGCAGCGACGGTCAACCCGATCGTGAGGATCGCCAGTATCCTGAATGACATCAAATCACCTCATGAAAGTCTGGCGCGATCATTCGCGGAGGCTGTTGCGCGCCAAATTTGCCTGTCCGGTTGCTTCAGTGATGCACAGTGCTATAATGTGAGGCCAGAGCAGTTCGTGCGCTGCTGTTATCACTGTCACCGCCGGTCGTCTGCCGGTTTTGCCCGGAGGCTCGTTCCGTAATGGGTTTAATGCTGCGCATGCTCGAATTCATCAGGCCGTACAGGGGCTTTTTGGTCTGGGCGCTGTTACTCGTCTTTGTGGGCACCATGCTGAACATGGTCATCCCGCATCTATTCGGTACGCTGGTTGATGAGCTCGGCGGGTATCAGGAGCTTTCAAAGCTTGTGCAGCAGGGAGAGATTTCTGGACAGCGCCTCAGTGACTACCGCGACAGCGCCTGGGACTTCGTCATATTAATATGTCTGATCATCGTGGGCCTGTCGGTCATCTCCAACCTGACATCGTACCCGCGGCAGATGACGCTTCTTTTTGTGGGCAACCGCATCGTGTACGATATTCGGCGGCGGCTGTTTCGCCACCTCCAGCGTCTTTCCATGCGGTATTTCGAAAAGAACCCTCACGGCAGGGTAATGTCTCGGGTGCTGTATGATGTCGAGGCCGTCCAGAACATCGTCAGCTCGCAGCTTATCAACATCATTACTCACATCATCACTCTCATCGTTGCCGTCGTCATCCTGTTTTATTACAGCCCCCGCCTGGCTACGATCGCCGTTGGTGTTCTCCCGCTGTATGTCATTAACTTTCTTGTGATTCGCAAGCGTATCCGCCAGTCAGCCATTGAAGCCCGGGAGCAGTATGCACAGGTCTATACAAACCTGTCGGAGAGCATCTCGGGGGTAAAAATCGTCAAATCGTTCACCCGCGAGAGCTCTGAAACGCGCTCCTTCGCCCACGAAATTCGCGAAAGCATCGGCCTGAACATTCAGCTTGGGCACTGGCGGACCAGTCTCAATATCGGCGCACAGGTGATCACGCGGCTGGCGAATATCGGCATCCTGCTGTATGGCGGCTACATGGTGCTGTTCACCGGCGAGATTACCATGGGACAGCTCGTGGCCTTTCGCGCATATCAAAGCAGGCTGTATCAGCCGGTGTTGATGCTCGTGACTATCAATAACCAGATACAGACTGTGCTGGCTGCCATCGAGCGCATCTTCGAAACATTGGACACCTCCCCTGAAATCGAGGAGAGAAAAGAGCCTGTCCGCCTGAAGGACATCGAAGGACTGGTAGAATTCGATCACGTTGATTTCGCCTATGAACCCGGTGAGATGGTGCTCGAGGACATCACATTCACCTCCGAGCCCGGCACCGTCACCGCGCTCGTGGGGCCCTCCGGAAGCGGCAAGAGCACCCTGGTGCACCTGATCCCACGATTCTACGACCCCATTGACGGCAATGTTTACATAGACGGGATCGACCTGCGCGATGTGGCGCTCAGCAGTCTTCGCCGCAATATCGGGATGGTCATGCAGGAGGACTTTCTTTTCAGCGGGACTCTGCGTGAAAATATCAAGTACAGCCGTCCCGGTGCGACTGACGAGGAGGTCGTGCAGGCCGCCGTGGCCGCAAACGCCCACGACTTCATCATGGAGTTTCCGGACGGCTATGAGTCAATGGTCGGAGAGCGCGGCGCGCGGCTGTCCGGCGGCCAGAGGCAGCGCATATCTATCGCCCGGGCGATACTGCGAGATCCAAAGATTCTGATCCTCGACGAGGCCACCAGCGCCCTGGATTCTGAAAGTGAAGCGCTCATCCAGGAAGCCCTTGAAAAGCTGATGGAAAATCGCACCACCTTCTCCATCGCCCACCGCCTTTCAACGGTTATGGGCGCTGACACCATCCTGGTCCTGGATGAGGGCCGGATCGTCGAGCGCGGCAAACACGCTGAGCTTGCAACCGCAGGCGGAATCTACCAGGACCTGTGCGAGGTGCAGTTCAAGCAGGCTGCCGACCAGATCCGCGAACACGAGGCGGAGCTCGAAGATGACACAGACGACACCTAACATCCCTGAAAAGAGTGAGCGACATGATCATCGACTTTCATTTTCACGTGCATGACGACGCTGAGGGCACATGGTCGGATCTGACCGCCGCCGAAGCCAAGCGGATCGGTATTGACTGTGTCGTCATGTACGAGTGCATCACTCACAGCCGTGACAGCGTCGAGTTGATGCAGGAGCGCAACGATGTATGCTTCGAATCGTACAACCGCTATCCGGAGCTTTTCATCCCGTTCGTCTATACCCATCCCAACCTCGGTGATGTGGCCATTGATGAGCTGAAAAAGGGCTTCGACATGGGGGCGCAGGGGATCAAACTGGAAGTGGCGTGTCAGATCACGGACAAATGCGTCGAGCCGGTCATCGAGATGGCCATCGAACGCGATGTCCCGATCGTGCAGCATTCGTGGCACAAGATCACCGGCAATCTGCCCCACGAGACCGACCCGGTGCATTGTGCAGAGATTGGCCGCCGCTATCCGGAACTGAAGCTGGTAATGGCACACATCGGCGGCGACAACCGCTGGGGGATGCGGGCGATCCGCGATGTGCCGGGCGTCTATACCGACTGCAGCGGATCCATTTGCGATTACGGCTCCATCGAAGAAACCGTCCGCCACCTCGGGGCCGATCGGCTCCTGTGGGGAAGTGACGGGCGGGGCGCAGACTGGCTGTACACACTCGGAAAGGTCAAAGGCAGCGACCTGAGCGAGGAAGATAAAGCGAAAGTCCTGGGCCTCAACGCCGCACGCCTGCTGGGCCTGGACACCGACGATACGGGGAATGAATCTAATGATTGACTTCTGCTGTGATATCGGTCCTTACGCATTCCGGCCATGGCCCGCAGATGATGTAGCGGGAACACTCAAGCTGATGGATAAAGACGATATTGACAGAGCCGTTGTGGGACCGACGGCCGCCCTGACGTACGTCAGTCCGCATCCGGCCAATGAAGCACTGATGGACGACATCAGGGCAAATGACCCGGACGATCGCCTGATACCGTATGCGTGCCTCAGCCCGGTTTATCCCGGTGTGGAGGGTGACATGGAGGCATGCCGGCAGATGGGGTTTCAGGGCCTGAAGCTTTATCCGAACTACCACTGCTACCATCCGGAAGATCCGCCATGTCTCCGGATTGTAAGGCAGGCGACTGAATACGGCTGGCCGGTGATCGTGACCATCCGCGTGGAAGACGAACGCCACCACCACCCGCTCATGAAGGTGCCACCGGTGGATATAGCCAGTGTGATATGGCTTGCTTCGGAGGTTCCAGAGGCCACGCTCATCGTCAGTGGGGCCAACTCGGGAGAGGCCGGAAGATTTCTACAAACGACAGCCGACATCTCCGACAAGTACGTCGAGCTGTCGTATGTCAAATCGCCCCTGACAGGAGTGAAGAATCTCGTGGACAGTCACGGTGCGGACCGGCTTCTTTTGGGGACTCACCTGCCGTTTGTGTATCCGCAGTGCGGGATCCTGAAAATCCAGGGAGCCGACATCAGCGAGGAAGCAAAGTCGAAAATCGTTCAGGGGAACGCAGAAAATATCCTGGGCCTGTAGGCCAGAGGGGTTGGGATATAAAACAGGCAGTGGCGTATTGCACGCCACTGCCTTTTTTCGTGTCTCAAATGACGCTGTCTAAAAAAAGATGCAACACCCGGCGATCTGCCGGGTGTCTATCAGTTCGCTGTCAGATTTCGTTTTTACCAGAGATCGACGTCCGTGCCCTCGGACACGTCCGCCTCACCCGTGATGATGACGTTTTCGGCCCGCGGGCCTTTTTCGTCCTCCTCGACATCAAACTCGACTTCGGCGCCCTCGTTGAGGGTCTTGTAGCCTTCGCCGGCGATGGCCGAGTAGTGGACAAATACGTCTTCGCCCTCCTCACGCTCGATAAATCCATAACCTTTTGCGTCATTGAACCATTTGACTGTTCCTGTTGCCATGCGAAACTTCCTTCGTGTTTTTTCATAGCCAGTGCAATCTCGTTACCCGTTAACATTGGGTAACTCAGGCGATTACCCTGGCCTGGTGGACGTTCCCACCATGAACTGTACTATAACAATACAGTAAATCCAGGTGGGTTGCAAGGCTTTTCTTGCAGTTTCTCGCTGAACCACGCAGATGGTGGCACCCCAAAGCACCTGGCAGACTGCCAGGGACTTTAATTGCAGGGTGCTTTAACTTACCACAGATCTACGTCGTCGCCGCCGCCAGCGTCGCCCGCGCTTATGATAACAACATTTTCAGCTCGCGGGCCCTTTTCGTCCTCCTCGACATCGAACTCGACTTCAGCGCCCTCGTTGAGGGTCTTGTAGCCGTCGCCGGCGATGGCCGAGTAGTGGACAAATACGTCCTCTCCCTCCTCGCGTTCGATAAATCCGTACCCCTTTGCGTCATTAAACCATTTGACTGTGCCTGTTGCCATACAAACTTGCCTCCGTGCTCTTTCTTGGTCACTCGCCGATCCTGGGACACTATATGTGCGAGCGATCTCTACATGGTGGCCATGCCACCATAAACGTTGCTACAATGGTATGCAAAAGGAAAGGCGATTGCAAGGGTTTTTTGGAAATTTATGCTCACCGGCCCTCGCGCCCTATCCCTCGTCCGCCTCCTCTTCACCCTCCAGCAGCTCGTGTGCCTCGTGCACCAGAAACAGGGCGAC
>JAWODS010000179.1:0-8083 GCA_046483205.1 Armatimonadota bacterium
GTCGACAAGCGTCATTGCGTCCTGTCGACTCAATCCACATGTTGATGTGTATCTCTCGATACGGGCTTCCGGCAACTCGGGCATACGCGCGTCGACGTCCTCCACCCAGCTTCGCGACAGCACGAGTGGAGGCAGATCGGGCTCCGGTAAACCTAGGTCACTAGCGCCAAGAACAAATGCTGCAACAGCAAGACCAAGAAGACCTAAAGCAGCTGGTTCAGCAACATTAAAATTTTGAGAGTTAACAGATTTTCCTGAAATATTTATCACCTTAGAGCCGCCGCCGCAGGTCGGCACCGGCTCCGGCTTCGTCTTCTCTGCAGACGGCTACATCGTGACCAACAATCACGTGGTGGAGAACGCAACGGAGGTCCAGATCATGGCGTTTTTGTGCCGCTGCTGGGAGAATACGGCTTCGGAGACTGACACCCACAAGGAATTGACAACCAGGCGCACGAACTATGTCAAAAAGCTGCAAAACACACGTGCCAGGTGAGTACCGGCAATGACAACGATCCCGTATGATGGTCACATCCATACCGATACCGGCCGCGGGCGTGACAGCCTCCTTGAGCTGACACGCGCGGCGGAGGCCGCGGAGCTGACGCTGGCGGTCCTGGCTGATTCCTACGAAACAGTCAGCGATGATGTCAGAGACCGCGCCCGCGCGATCGTGGATGCGAATACCAGAAGCTCGGTGAGGATCGTCCCGGGCCTGGAGGTTGCGATCCGCAACGAAAGCGGCTTTGTTGATCTTCCTGACGGCCACGCGCGGCTGTTTCCGGTGGTGTTTGCTGCGCTGGGAGGTCGAACAGAGGGGATTGCGGTGGATCCACCGGCGGGGAAAGACCGCTACATATCACACCTGTTTCAGGCGCTCTTTGGTGTTGTGGAGAAGAAAACGATCACGGCGCTTGCCCGGCCGTTCAATATCGGCCAGTTCCCCGCGCCCCTGTCGCCGTCTCAACTCCCGGTTTCGGGCCTGGAGGATCTTGCGGCAGCCATGGCCGAACATGAAACCGCCTTCGAAATCAGCAACCAGATCCACTGGTGGTTCCCCGAAATGGACGTTTCTGAGTTCACGAACGAATATGCTGACCTGGTGGCGATTTTTGGGCATCGGAATGTGAAGTTCATCATCAGCAGCGACGCGACCTCCGCCGGTGGTGTCGGAAACACCCTCTACGCCCGGCGGCTGATGAAGGCCGCAGGTGTGGAGAAGTCCCAGGTCATCGACCTGCCAAAAATGATCTCGCGGCGCAGTGACAAAGACGAATAATCGGCCGCTGCGATTACCCGAAGAGCTTGACCGCCAGCTGGCCCATTGCCCTGCCGTATTCCCGGCACTCCTCGCACTCCTCGTCATTCGGTTCGCCGACAGCCACGGGCCCGTAATGGCTCCCTTCAGCGACCCCTTTGACGATCATCCCGTGCACCATCAGGGCCTTGCAGATGTCGAGGATGGTGGTCTCATTGCCGCCATGTTCGGCGCCGGATGATGCGAACGCGCCCCCGAGCTTCCCGTCGAACTCTGTGAAGTGTTTCACCGATTCGTCGATGAGCTGTTTCAGCTCCGCGGCCATGGTGCCGAAGTACACGGGCGAGCCCATGATTATTGCATCGTAGTCCAGCAGGTCGTCGGCCGTCAGGTCGTCAACGGAACGGAGGTCGCAATCCAGCGCTTCGACGGTTTTTGCGCCATCGGCCACAGCCTCGGCCATGGCCCGGGTATTTCCCGTGCGGCTGTAATAGGCGATCAGCATACGTGCCATTGTTATCCCCTCGTTTCCGACTATCCCCAGAATTTTCGGTCGAGTGAGCGGTACTGCACGGCTTCGGCGACGTGATGGACCTGGATGTCTTCGTCAGCTTCGAGGTCCGCGATGGTGCGAGCCACCTTCATTATGCGGTCGTGGGCGCGGGCGGACAACTGAAACTGGTCGATCGCCGACCGGAGGAGTGCGGAAACTTCGTCGTTCAGAACGCAGAATTTTCGCAGCGCCTTGGGGTTCATGGAGGCATTATTGAAAAAGGGCGTGCCGTCAAACCGGCGCTTCTGAATCTCGCGGGCTCTGACGACGCGCCCCCGGACATTCTCAGAGCGTTCGCCGGGCTGTTTCTGCATCACTTCATCGGCATTCAGGCGGGGCACTTCGACCTGGATGTCAATCCGATCCTGCAGTGGGCCGCTGATCCGCTTGAGGTAGCGGGCTATCTGTCCCTGGGTGCAGGTACACTGGCGTGCCGGGTCGCCACGGAACCCGCACGGGCAGGGATTCATCGCCGCCACAAGCTGGAAATTGGCGGGAAAGGTAAGGGTCATCTGGGCCCTGGCGATGGTGACCACGCCGTCTTCAAGCGGCTGGCGCAGCACCTCCAGCGTTCCGTGGCCGAATTCCGGGAGCTCATCGAGGAAAAGGACGCCGTAGTGGGCGAGGCTCACCTCACCGGGCTGTGGAACGCTCCCACCGCCCACCAGGCCGGCGCGGGACACCGTGTGATGGGGAGAACGAAACGGCCTTGTTCGCAGCAGTGCCGTATTCTCAGGCATCAACCCGGCGACGCTGTAGAGCTTTGTGACCTCCAGGGCTTCATCGAAGATCATGGGTGGGAGGATGGTCGGCATGCGGCGGGCCAGCATGGTCTTACCGGCTCCCGGCGGGCCGATCATCAACATGTTGTGCCCACCCGCCGAGGCGACCTCCAGTGCTCGCTTGACGTGCTCCTGGCCGCGCACGTCAGACATATCAACATCGTATTCAGCCGCCGTCGGGTTTTTATCATCAGGCTCGACGGTGACCGGCTCTCCCAGGAAGCCCTCTTCGAGCATGTTCACGGTATCATACAGCGTCTGGGCGGCATAGACATCGAAATCATCCACCACCGCGGCTTCGGGCCCGTTGGCCTCCGGACAGATGAAGCGCAGCTTGTGGTCCTCCCGTGCGCCAAGGGCAATGGGGAGGGCGCCCGATATGGGCCGCACCAGGCCGTCAAGCGACAGCTCACCGGCGATGACCGTCTCATCAACATCATCGATCGCCACCTGGCCGGAAGCTATCAGTATGCCCAGGGCAATGGGCAGATCGAAGGAGGGGCCCTCCTTGCGGATGTCGGCGGGGGCGAGGTTGACGGTTATCCGCTCCAGGGGATACTGGAAGCCCGAGTTGCGGATAGCCGACCGAACCCGCTCCCGGCTCTCCCGAACGGCGGCGTCGGGAAGACCGACGAGATTAAATGCCTCCAGTCCACGGGTGATATCAACCTCGATCTGAACGGGATATGCATCGACGCCCATGACCGCAGCACTGTGAACTCTGGCAAGCATGGCTTCAACTCCGGGGACAAAATCGCGTCCAAACACCAATAGTATTGGTCAAAAGGCACAGACATACCTTTTTACGGTGATGCGAAAATACGGGGAAAATATGGGGGAAAACTAGATAAACAGGCTGCCAACCTGGTAAACGCAGAAGGCCACGATCCAGGCCAGCCCCGTGGTGTACACAATGAGGAACAACGGCCATTTCCAGCCGTTGGTCTCCTGTTTCACAACCGCAACAACCGCCATACATGGAATATAGATGAGAACAAAGAGCATGAGACAATAGGCGACCAGGGGATTGAAAGCCGGATCATTCTGGACAGCCTGTCGGAGGCTCCTGTCCTCTTCGTCAGTTTGTTCCAGGCTGTACAGCGTGCCCATTGTGGAGACGACGATTTCTTTGGCGGCGAAACCGGCGACGAGACTTGTTCCCATTTTCCAGTCGAATCCCAGGGGCTCAATGGCCGGTTCGATGAATTTGCCCAGGCGCCCGGCGTAGGTATATGCGGCGCGAGAATGAGCGGGACCCGCTGCCTGCTCCGCCCAGTCAGCCGGTGGCTGCGGATACGACAGCAAAAACCACATGATGATGGAGGCCGTCAGGATGACAGTGCCCGCCTTCCTGATATACATCCACGTGCGTTCCCAGGTATGCACGAGTATGCCGCGCAGTGTCGGCATGCGATACGGGGGAAGTTCCATCACAAAAGGAGTGGTCTCCCCGGGCAGCACATAGCTGCGAAGCACCATGGCCACGACAATCGCCAGCAGCACGCCGATGATGTATATCGAAAAGATAACCTTCCCAGCGATTTCAGGGGCGAAAAATGCCCCTGCCAGCAGCAGATACACCGGCAGTCTCGCGCTGCAGCTCATCAACGGCGCCACCAGCATCGTTGTCAGGCGATTTTTCTCGTCATCAATGGTGCGGGTGGCCAGCACCGCCGGGACCGTGCATCCGAAGCCGATGAGCATGGGGATGAAGCTGCGGCCGTGCAGCCCGATCTTGCTCATCAGCCGATCGACCACAAAAGCCGCACGGGCCATGTAGCCGCTGTCTTCGATGAAGGCGATAAACATAAACAAAAGCAGGATGTTGGGGACGAAGGCGAGTACGCCTCCGACACCACCGACGATGCCGTCAACGATGGCCGACTGAAGCTGGCCGGGAGGGAGGTGTGCGGCCGCGAGCTGGCCGATCAGTTCAAAGGACCATTCGATGCCCTGCATCGGCCAGTCGCCGAGCCTGAATACGAGCTCAAACATCAGCCACATCATCACCAGGAAAATGGGGATGCCCAGCACCCGGTTGGTGACAACATCATCAATAAGCTGAGTGACGTCGATACCCGATTCCTGCTCGCGGCTGACGGCACGGCGGCACGCTCCCGCGATGAAACCATAACGGCGGTCTCCCACGGCAATCTCCGGATCGTCACCGATCACCCGCTCGATGTGCCGCTGGGCTTCCTGGATGGAGTCCAAAAAAGGTCCGGGGTCATCGAGCCGTTCGCGGATGTCATCCATAACCTCGGCGTCATCTTCAAGCAGCTTGATGGCGATCCACCGCGCGGAGGTGCCGATCTGTTCATCGAGGTTGAGTTCCTGTACCTTCCGGGCCACCTGTGCAATATGCGGCTCGAGCTCTGAGCCGAAGTTGACGGTCACCTTCGGCGTCCGGTGCTTCTGTGAAACCTCCAGGATGGTGTCCAAAAGCTCCTGCTTGCCTTCACCGGTGGTGCCGACAAGGGGGACGACGGGGACGCCGAGGAGCTGGCTCAAAAGGTTGTGATCAATCTTCAGCCCCCTGTTGTCTGCAAGATCGATCATATTCAGAGCGATGACCACCGGGACGTTGAGCTCCATGAACTGGGTGGCCAGATAGAGATTGCGCTCGAGGTTCGTCGCATCAACGACATCCACAACAACGTCCGGCCGCTCATCGATGACAAAGTTTCTCGCCACAAGCTCTTCGAGCGAATAGGGGGTAAGGCTGTAGGTGCCGGGGAGGTCAACGATATGCAGCGACTGGTCGTCGTAAGTGGCGTGTCCTTCTTTGCGCTCGACGGTCACACCGGGGTAGTTGCCCACATGCTGCCTCGCGCCGGTAAGGAGATTGAAGACTGTAGTTTTTCCGGCGTTGGGATTGCCTGCGAGGGCTACAACGACGGAGTCTTCAGATGTAATTTCGCTCATCTGTATGACGCCTTTTCTTCCAAAAAACCTGTCACTGCTGGCAAACGAATGAATCCCTTATTGTACAGGTCGAACCATGACCCGCCGCGCCATTCCCGGGGCCAGCGCAATTTTGCTGTCCAGGACCCTTGCAATGACACCGCGGCCGGGGCCATTCATCACGGTCACCTGCGCGCCGGGGGCGAGACCCATGTCGATGAGATGCTGGCGCATCCCACGTCCGCCACGGATGTCCACGACCTGTAATTGATCTCCTGCCTGGGCCATGCTGAGAGGGAAGCCACTTCCCCGGGCCCTGCCTCTACCTGGGCCGAACATGTATGTTGGCTGCCTCCTCGTGTCTCAGAGACAGATGGTATCCTCGT
The DNA here is from genome assembly GCA_046483205.1 of Armatimonadota bacterium. Taxonomy (GTDB): domain Bacteria; phylum Armatimonadota; class Zipacnadia; order Zipacnadales; family UBA11051; genus JBKHJK01. Next base: position 5,884 of record JAWODS010000179.1, read on the forward strand.
ATTTTGAACTCCATTGGGTCGCCCAGTGGTGCAAGCCGCTCTACCTCAAGCTCGCTTCCGGGCGTAAATCCCATATCCATGATACGGCGCCGCACGCTGCCGCGTCCGCCGAGCTTGACGATCGTCCCCGTCTGTCCCGGAGCCAGCTGGTCGAGGGTGATGATGTCCTTTTGCTCCCCCTCGGGCACCGCAAACGGAGAATGATCGGGGATGTCTATATTCTCAATGCATGACGCACAGTCATCCACACAGCGTGCGCCCTCCCACCGGCCCTTCAGGTGTTCGAGCCAGTCGTCACCACCGCGTGGGCACTTCTTGATAAAGTCCACCAGGGCCAGCAGACGGCACAGCGTTTGTGTGCTTATGGCATGCTCCATCTGGCACGCCTCCGCCTCCGCCTGTTCGTCATCTATCTGAAGGATGTCGGCCAGAAAAGATCGCAGCGCCTGGTGACGACTGAATACCGCCTGTGCCTGCGAGCGCCCTTCATGGGTGAGCTCAACAGCCTGGTATTTTCGGTGATCGACGAGCCCAAGCTCTTCCAGCGTTTGAAGAGCGGACGTTACTGAGGGCATCTTGACGCCCATCTTCTCGGCAATACTCTTGACCCGCACGGTGCCCTCTTCCATCTCGAGCCGATAGATGGATTCCAGGTAATCCTGCATGGTCGTGCTGAGTGTGTCTGTCGCCACTGTTGTCACCAGTCGCTAAAGTTAGAGCGTCCTAATTCAGTTACTGTGAGTATAATCCGCCCATGAGCGATTGTCAAGACAGTATATCAATATATCAACTCGCCGAAAAGTGCCCTGTCCGCCCGCACGTGAAATCGCCGGTCAGGTGCGAGAATAACGGTCCTGCGGGGGAAGTTTCAACACATCGGCGAAGTTATGTCCAAGCACTTTCTGCTTGTCCTCGTACGAAATATTGCCCCACGCGACCCATCCCAGCTGCGGCGCAGGATCCCGCATCAGGGCGTCGGAGCCATACAGGACCTGCTCGATGGGGATGTTCTCACACAGCATTTCGCAGGTCCCGTAGAGTATCTGGGAGTAGCAGACTTCCGCGAAGATGTTGCTGAAAGCCTTACAGGCCTCGATGGTCGCTTCGGCAAAGTCGTAGCTCTTACTCGCGTGAGAGATGATAAACCTGGCGTTCGGGAAGCGTTCGGCGAGCTTCTGAGCAATCGCCGGAGACATCTGCTGTGCTTCGTTAAACGCCCCGCAGCCGAGGACGGGCTTTTCGTTGTCATTGGCCCACTGGTATGCTGCGTCGCGCACCGGGTCATCGAGTCGCACGCGGCTGTACTGGCCGTAGGGCTTGATGCCGACTACTTTACCCGTGCGAAAGACGCGGTCCAGCTCGCTTTTGTACATGTCAGGGTAGTTGGGGTTATAGCACCCGTACGCCATCAGGCGGTCGGGGTATTTTGCGACCGCATCGAGTGCGACATCATTGGCCTCAAGGTCGCCCTGCACGAGTCCGCTCCAGGTGCTGAAGACGAGAATGTCGATGCCGATCCGGTCCATGGTTTTTACGGCGCCGTCGGCGTCCTGCGCGGGCATGGGATAGCCGACGGCTCCCATCGCGCCGGGGTGTGCGAAATGCCCGTGTGAGTCCAGCACGAACTCATCAGACAGCGGCTCACCGGCACGGACGGCGGCGGTGATGGGATCGTCGTCGGGATGATCCGGGGGAGATGGCAGATTCGGAAGAGGACGGCCCGACGCCCCCCGGACATTCCGCAGCAGCCTCAGCATGTTTTCTCCGGCAATCTTTCGCCGGGCGTCTTCCGGGATGTCCTCGTAGCATGTCATCATCCGGGCGGCACCCGGGCTGCGATGGGGCATGTCGGTGCCGAAAATGAGCCGGTCGGCCCCGAATTCATCCACAAAGCGGCTGTAGGCGTGATGCCCCTGCAGCAGGTGGGTTTCGATGTGGAGATTCTCACACTGCCGGCAGGCTGTTTCAATCTGCCAGCCGTCCGCGTACGTCGCGCCACAAAGCACCACCGGCAAGAGGGGATGCGCGCCACACATGCCGATCACATCATCGTAGCTGACCTCCGACGTATCCACAAAAAGCGGTATCCGGTGGCGCTCCAGCTCATTGAGCAGATAGCCGATGATGTGCTCTTCGGGCGGGTAGCGGTGGGCTGTGGGCAGGATTCTGGCGCTCCGCACACCGGCGGCGAGCATCTCGG
>JAWODS010000228.1:0-37926 GCA_046483205.1 Armatimonadota bacterium
GACAAATATTGCTGCGTAGAGCATCAGTTTCTGCTTCTCTATTGATTCCAGCTGTATCTTTATCTTATCTTCCTGCTGGTTAATTAGTTTCATCTGCTCTTCTATCTCTGACAGCTGCATATCTATATCAGCCCTTTGCATTGACAGGGTATCCTTCTGGGCCTGTACTTCAGCCTGCTGCTTATCTATCATTGCCTGCTGCCGGCTTATCTCACGCGACTGTCCCCGTATCCTGGCGGCCTGCTTTTCCAGCTCATCCTGCTTGGCAGCAAGTACCAGCTCCCGGTTTTCTATCTCCGTATCCAGACTGTCAAGCAGTGCCCTCTGCTGCAATATTTCCTCCTTCTGCTCCCTGATAATAATTTCCTGTTGCCGCACCACTTCAAGCTGGCGGTCCAGCTCCTCGCTGGTAACATCATATAATTCCTCCCAGTCCTCCCGTGTCTTTACCGCCTGGTGCAGCAAGGTGGAGGGGATTGACAATCCTGCCGCATCCAGTTCTTCTTCGTTGATCTCGAATTTAGGCTGACCATTAACCACAATGAAGTTAAACATTGACTTTCCGAATTCATAGCCTTCCGTGATAAGCAGTGTTTTTTTGCCTTCAATCATCCTTTTTACCCTGTCAAGATTAAAGTCCTGGTCCTTCGACACGTACAGTACATTGGTATACTCTATCCTGTTTTCATCCCTGAACACCACAATATTCACCGGTACACCCTGTATCTCTCTCCTTGTTTTTGCCAGGTTTCCCATTTCCCAGTACAGTTCTGAATCCTTTGAAAGAACTCCCACCCTGAAAAGGGCCATGGTATCAAGTGCTTCACCGTAGTCTACATAACGGGCTATGTCAAATATATACAGGGCCCTGGTCCTGTTATCAAAGCCCTCCTGAGCATATACGCCGGCAATCCAAAGGGCTAAAGCCGTCATCAGGATAATTTTTTTTGCATTCATGTAGGAAAGATTAATTTGGACTCCCTAATTTCAAAATAATATTCTGTATTTGCAAAGTATTCCAGCATTGTTGTTAATTTGTGAACAATTTGTTCATAAGTAGCTATTATTTTAATATAATATCTATCTTCATATCGTATTTTTGCTTTAGCAAAGAAAAAAACCATGCATTCTGACCACTATCAACTAGATCTCAGCGGTAAAAACATAGCGATAATAGACGACGATCCCGCAACATTACGCTACTTTGAAGTTCTGCTTAAAACAACATCTGCCGGGGTCAAATCCTTTTCCAGTGGTCCTGATTTCCTGGAATACATTAAGGATAATCCCGATGCCCTTGATCTTATAATGATGGATTACCTGATACCCCATGTAAATGGTATTGACTGCATCAAAGCATTAAGGAAGCATAACAGCAAGGTGCCGGTAATAATGATAACAGCATATTATACCAGGGAGTCAAAAGAAGAATCCATACTTGCCGGCAGTAATGAATATATTCTCAAGCCGGTTATCCCTGAGAAAGTACTGGGCATGCTCGAAAAATACCTGGCCAGGAAAGAGTTTGTTTTCTGATCAGGATTCCCTTTTACTCTTAAAAACCTGTAAAAATCTTCCCAGTCAGGGTCAGGGTTCTGCATAATTCTAATACCTCCCCTTATTATGGCGTACCCCTGTAAAAGACTGCCATATATTCCTGCAGCATGTCATTTATCTCTTCTGCTTTTTCTTCCAGCCCGTTTTTACTGCATGAGGAAGCCACCCGCTGAAAAAAGCCCAGCGTCATCTGTATATCCATCTCCGCACTCTGCATATAATTGCCTGGCAGTGAGGTATAATAATCGAGACGCGGAACATAATACTCCTTCATCTCTTCGATAAGCTCAAGTCCTGCTTCATGGTCACCCGCAGCCAGGTAAGCATCTATTATATCCGGCATGTAATTATCCCATGGCAGGTTGGACAGTGGCAATACATTCATGATATGATCGAGCACCTCCACCGCCCTTTCATTATCTCCCTGCGCCACCAGCGCCCGTGCCAGCTTGGCATAATTAAGCCTTGCCCTTACGACAAGGAGTGTATGACGATGATAGCTGTCAAGGTACACCTCAGGGTCATTTGCATTGCCCCATGTATATTTATTCATCAGGTTATCATACAGTATACCGGTATCAATCCTTCCGTAATCAAGCCAGCTTACATTCCTTGATTTAATGGGCACCAGCCTGTAGGCGCTGCCCTCGAGCTGAAAATATTCTTCCATCCCCAGTGCATCATCATGATAGCCTGTAACAAAATATACCGGTCTTTCCCAGTCGTTCTGTGCCAGGAAATCGAGCATCATCATCTGGCTTTTAAGGATATAATTACCTTCCAGGGTTATATCAATATGAGAGACAATCCTGTCAGCATCTTCCGGTTTTACCGTCCCGGATGCCAGCACCTTTTCCCTGTCGACAGGTATACGGATTTTACGTGTCGGCAGGTAGTCATGCTCTTCACCGTCGGGAAACCTGTATTTTGTACCCTGATTGTCGCTGCGAATAAACTCCACCACCTGGTCAACATCAATAAACCCTTCCAGTCGTTGATTTTCAATTATATAAACCTGGTTGTTTACCCCGTCATAATATTTTGACTTTGGCATTGTCAGATCCATTGGTTCCGATTCATACACCTGCATCTTCATCTGGTCGATATACCAGTCGGTATTAAAGAGCATAAGGTTACACACCCTTACATCGGTCCTGACATCTTCCACCTCCTGGGCATACCATAGCGGGAAGGTGTCATTATCCCCGTTTGTGAATAATATGGCGTTGGGGGCCACCGTTTCAAGGTAATTGACAGCCACGGCAGTAGCTGTATGGCGTCCCGAGCGGTCATGATCATCCCAGTTCTGGGCAGCCATCAGCACCGGCACAGCCACAAGTGAGATCACCCCGGCAATAATGGCAGACAGTTTCCTGCCGGCTACTTTCTCAAACATCTCATACAGGAACAACACACCCATACCTATCCATACAGCAAAGGCATAGAAAGAACCGGCATAGGCATAGTCCCTTTCCGACACGAGATTCTCCCAGCTCCTGGTCATAATACTGCACGCGCTCACCCTGGCTGACGGGGTCATAGCCGAGGGCGATGAACCCGTTGAGCGCCAGCTCGATGGCTACCGACTGGTACGCCTTCGACATCCTGCCGTTGGCCGAGTGGCCGCAGGGAATCAGGATGCCGGGGGCGGGGGTGTCGAGATCTTTGGGCACGTAGATGCTGCATGTCACCGGGAAATCCGGGCGGCTTTCGATAATGATGTTTTCGATGACGTAGGGGCCCCGGTCAATGGTGCCCGTGACGCGAGGATTGAGAGAGGTCCTTTCGGGCAGTCCACCCAGCCCCTGGAGGAAGACCTCCCGCAGTCGCGCGGCCTCCTTTTGCCACTGCTGCGGTGTGGTGATTTCGCTCCTGCGCCGCTCATTTGCGTCATACAGCGCCCGGGCGCGGCCATGCAGATAATCCATGAAAACGGATGCAAATACCGGCTCGTTGGGGGTATTTCGAATCATCATTATCAGGCTCCAGTTTTCCACAATTGTGGATAATGTGGATAGCTTATCCACAGGGTTTCCATGGCGTGCCTGTTAATCCACAGGGTTTTCCACAGTTTTCCACACCGGCGTCATTTCCCCGGCATGGCCGAAAAAACGTCCAGAGACAGGTTTTCGGGCTCGCGTGTGCCGTGCTGGAAGGCTCCCGCGAGGGCGACCATGGCGGCATTATCGGTGCACAGCTCCGGTGCCGGCACGTGGAATTGGATCCCTGCTGATTTGCACGTTTCCTTCAGGCGCATCCGCAACAGCTTGTTGGCGGCGACCCCTCCCGCGATGGCCAGGTGATTCACGCCGGTTTCTTCGGTCGCCCGCATGACGTTGCGAACGAGGGTATCCACCACCGCGGCCTGGAAGCTGGCGGCGAGATCGGCGACCGTGGCCGGATCCTCCGCGGGGTCATCGGCGAAGGGGCTGCCAATTGCCTCCACCTGCCGGACCATGGCGGTCTTCAAGCCGCTGAATGAAAAATCGAGCGTGTCTGAAACGGTGGGGCGGGGGAAATCGTATGCGTCAGAGTCGCCATCTTCGGCGGCCTGCGATATGGCCGGGCCCCCGGGATAGCCGAGGTCCAGCACCCGCGCCGCCTTATCAAACGCCTCGCCCGCAGCGTCATCAACCGTTTGCCCGAAGACCTGGTAATCGGTGGGCGTCTCGATATAGACGATGTCGCTGTGCCCGCCGGAGGCGATGAGGATGATAGCGGGCAAATCGCCGGGATGAAGCGCATCCTCACGGTCGTGGGCGAAGTTTGCGGCCACGTGTGCCTGCAGGTGATTGATGCCGTACAGCGGCAGTCCGGTGGTGATGTGGTAGGCCTTGGCGGCACTGACGCCCACCAGGAGCGAGCCGATAAGACCGGGGCCGTTGGTCACCGCCAGGGCGTGGAGATCATCCCAGGTGACCACGGCCTCATCGAGGGCCCTCTGGACCACGCGGACGATGGTCTCCGTGTGCTTACGGGAGGCCACCTCCGGCACGACGCCGCCGAACATCGCGTGAATCTCCTCCTGTGACGCCACCACGGAGCTGCGAATGCGAAGCCCTTCCACAATGGCCGCGGCCGTCTCGTCACAGGAGGTCTCGATCCCCAGCACCAAGCTGTCAGCATTCGACATATATGTCATGCTGCTGTCTCTCTTTCGCTTCCTCATACAGGCGGTGGATCGCCTGCTTTCTTGCTTCGGTGTCCAGATCATCTATCGCCACAACGACGGCGTCCTCGCCCGTATCACGGTAGTAGCCCTTGCGGACGCGCACGCGTTGGAAACCGGTTTTCTCATAGAGCTTCTGGGCGGGCTTATTGTCGGCGCGGTATTCGAGCGTCGCGTAGCATACTCCGCGCGCAATGGCGATCTCAAGCATCTGCAGCAGCAGAAGCTCGCCGATCCCGCAACGCCGGTGTTCGGGTGCGACCGCCAGGGTGCCGATATGCACCTCGTCGGCGTAGAAATGGGCACCAATGTATCCCGCAAGTTCTCCTTCAGTCTCTACAGCGAGATAAAGCCGGCGATCATCTGAGGCCTGCAGTTCCGAACGCATCGACACCTCGTGCCACGGTGTGGGGAACGACGCACACTCGATACGCATGATTTCGGGCAAATCTGATGTGTCCGCTTTTTTGATCTGCAGCTTGTGTCCGATAGTGCTCTCCGCACGGCTTTAGTCCACGTAGATACCCGTATGTCGTTCGGCCTGTGATTCCAGCATGTAGTTGGGCCTTAAGTCCGCGACATCGTCGAAGCGGTATTCCTCCGGCCACTGTGCGAGGCCGATGGTCACCGAGGCCCGGGGTGCTGCATGTGAGGGAGGCGCCGGCTGGATGTGAGCGGGCAATGCACCTTCATCCGCGAGCGTTGCCACCCCGGAACCGACAGCGATTTGTGCCTCGCCGAGGGCACCGGCGGCGGCATCAATATCGAGCGCCTCAACGGGCCGGATCGTCTCGACATGCTGCCCGTGCACCGAATAGATCCCGCAATAGACGTATCCGCGCCTGGCCCGCTGTACTACCGCAACCGGTGCCACCGCAGGGCCACAGCCGGCGGCGAGGACATGCTGGGTGTTCACACCGGCCACGGGGACCTGCAGGGAATGTCCGAGGGCCTTGGCGGTGGTCACCCCTATGCGCAGGCCCGTGAAACTTCCCGGACCGATAGAAACAGCGATGCCGTCGAGGGTAAAATCCCCGTCCAGAAGGGCATTGATCCGCCTCGCGAGCTGGTCACACAGCACCATCCGGCTGTAGAATATGTCCTCGGCACGCAGGCGGCCCTCCTCGTAAAGGGCAACACTGCTTTGCACATCCGATGTCTCGATTCCCAGCAGTCTCATCACGGCAGTTCCTTCAGCATTTTCGCCTGGCGGTCGGTGGTTGCGTGGAAGGTGATCTCTCTTCCGGTATCGGTATATTCAAACTCGACTATGAGCGCATCGGGCGGGAGCAGCTCCGCCACCCGGTCCGCCCATTCGATGACCACGGCACCGTCCTGCAGCCAGTCGAACAGCCCGGCCTCTTCTAACTCCTCCGGTGCGTTGATCCGGTAGGCGTCGGCGTGGAAAAGATGGACGGGGCCGGGATGTGCGCGCATGATGATAAACGAGGGGCTGGCGACGCGGCCCTGTACCTTCATCCCTTCGGCCAGGCCGGAGACGAAGCATGTTTTGCCCGACCCCAGCCGGCCAACCAGCGCCACGCAGTCACCCACCTGCAGCATCTGCCCCACACGCCGCCCCACCGCCCTGGTCTCCTCAGGGGATGAGGTCTTCACCACACGTGTTTCAATTGTCTTTTCGGGCCGCAGTCCTTTCACACCCCGCAGTTTCCCTGCCGGGCCGTCGATTTCCTCCTCATTCGTCACCGATGCTTTGACCGATCCGTGTCTGCCCTTTATACTGCCATTGTTCCTTGTTGCAATCATCTTCTAAACCTGTACCCAACCAGCGACCAATGGAGCAGAGCCGTGAAAACAAACCTGCGGACAGCTGTTGTCATATCAGTTGCCCTCATTCTCCTCGCCGGGGGGATATGGCTGGCCGGACGCCACGGGCCCTCAGACGTTTCAGAGACGACCTCCACTCCCCCGAGGGTGGTGCCCGAAGCATGGGAGGCCCGCGAGGCCCATTCAGCATCTCAGCAGGATACAGACTCCGCTACGGTGGAGAATGCGGATGAGACTGAACAAAACGCCGGTGACGGGGAGGCCGCCGGAGTGGCGGAGGGCGGTTCATCTTTACAGGCCGATGAATCAACCACGTCTGAAAGCGCTGGTGAGGCCCCGCAACCGTCTGCCCGGGCCTCCAGGCAGGTTGGTGAGGAGGAGTTCATCAACCTCAGCGTCGATATCATCATCACCGCCATGGCGATGAAGAACTCCGGGAAGGGCGCGGAGGCTCTGCAGGAGTACACCATTCAGCTTCTCGAAGATCAGGGCTACAGCCCTGCCGGCTTTGAAGAGGCCACCCAGCAAATCGCCAATGATGAGGAGCAGGCCCGGCGGGTCACCCGCGAGATACTCAAGCGCGTGCGGGTGAAAACGGGTGTGCAGATGGATATGAAGGTCATTCCGCTCCTGAACCCGGGCCTGAAAGACGCCATAGAGAACAGCGACGGCGGTCCTCAAAAGCCTCCTGCTGACTCCCCGGGGCAGTGATATCAGCGGCTCCCTGCTGTGTGAAACCACCCGTCCGGACTGAGGCCGGTGATGTCGAAGCCCGTGGCCCCGCGGCCCTCCCAGAACAGCAGATACCACTCCATATCGCGCTGTGGTGGAAAACCGGTAATCTCCGCCGAATGTTTTGTCCCCTGCACGAAATCCACACTGCTCCATTCAGCATTACCCGGAACGCGGAAAAACAGCCGCCCGGAGGTCTGTGCATCTGTCTCGAATGTGCAGGTGATGCTGCCATCGGCAAGGGTAAACTCCGGCGCCTCCGTCAACTGCGGATGATTGGCTCCACACCGCTCCTCTAACACTCGGAGCATTTTCGACCGGAGCTTCTCGAACCCCTCCACATCATCGGGTTTTGCAAGTGCCTCGGCGACGATGGAATTAATGAACGCCCGCGTCCTGTCGGCGGCTTCTTCTCCCTCTCTCTGTGCCGCTTTGTCCAGCAGATAGAGGCACTTGTAGTCCTCGCGGCCGTCGCGGGTGGCCTCCCACCGGCGGGATGACACCGGACCATGGGCGCCGTCGTAGATGGTGCCACAGTCGGCGATGGGGCCGTCGAAGTCGTTCCAGGGGTCGCCGCGCCAGGAATTGTACGCCCAGAAGCAGGTGCCCTGCAGACCGAGCTTCCACACCCGCCAGGGCTTCAGGCGGTAGTAATCCAGCGGCTCGAGGGCCTTCATATTGGTGTTGCAGGTGTAGGTCCACACGGGCTTGCCGTTCTCCATAATTTCGCCGTAAATTTCCCGCAGTTCAGCGCTTTCGTTGCGGTGTAGAAGCACGTTTTGGTGCGGGATCCACAGGTCAATGACATGGTCCATGGCGCGGACCTCGTCGGGCGACTGCGCGCCATCCATGCAGGTGCGGATGTTCGGCGCGAACGATTTCATGAACTCTCCGGCCTCGATGGTCATCTCCGCGTACTGCCGGGTGGCCTCGTCCCACAGCTGCACCGCGTACTCGTCATAATCCATGCCGATGTCGTCCCGGAGGTGCCGCTCGAATTCCAGCACCCAGGTTTTGAAAGCTTTCTTCCACGGCTCGCTCATGAACTCCCAGCCGTGCGCGCTTTCCATCCGGCGGTTGAAGTCGCGGACGATGCCGTATGAGAACAGGACGATGCCGCCCTGCTGCCGGGCGTGGCGGAGCTTCACCTGAAGCATTTTGTCATAATCGCTCCAGGAGGCCGGGCCGGTAGCATTACCGTCGTCGTCGAAGCTCATCCGTGGATGGGTGTTCATCAGGAAGGTGTTGTTGTGATGCTCGACCAGGTCGCGAACGTAATGTTCATCACGCGCGTAATCCCAGTTGTACACCGCGATGGGCATCCGCTCCGGCAGGCGCACCGGCAGTACCTCAAACACTAGCGGAACCGATTTTGCGGGCAGATCGGTATCCATCGGCGTGATCTTCACACTGCCGCTGTAAGTTCCCGGCGGCAGTGCGGCGGTGTCAATATTCATCCACACCTGCCGGCTCTCTCCGGGTGGGACCATCAGTGTCCGCGCCCCGTCCATTTCCGGTATTGGATCGGCGACCGTTCTCGCCATTCGCAGGTCCTGATACAGCACCTCGTGCATGGTGATACAGTCGGAGCTGAAGGTGGAGGAGGCGATATCGCCTTCGATGATTTTGACGCTGTGAAACTTCACCGCTCCGCCGGTGGGGCTGGAAAGACGCAGTACGACCTCGTAGGAGCTGGATTCGGGCGGTGTGAAGGTGCGCACGTATTCGCGCTGCCCGGAGGTCGGGGTGAGGGGTCGAACCGACGTTGACCAGGTCCAGCCCTCGTTGATGACATACACCTGGCCGCCACCGGGGCCGAGATTTTCCGCCGACAGCTCGGCCACCAGTGTATATTGCGTGCCCGGTTTCAGGTCCACTGTCTGCCGGAAGTTTGCGGATGCCTGCTCGTTTTCCGGGCCGCTGAGGATGAAGGTGTTTTTCCCGTCGGGCGAGGTCTCCACCCGATGCGCCGCTTCGGCCTGCACGCGCCTCCATCCGGCGGGAATGTTATCTTTCACATCTGCGAAGTCGCCGTTTTTGAGGAGATTCTTTGCGTCCGCAGCCGCCAGCTCTGCGGCACTGGTGAACTGCAGGTCTCCGATTTCTATTCGGCCCTCGAAGGTCTCCGAGGTGGGGTTTGACACCACAAAGGTCGCCGATTCCCTTTCATTTCCGCACGCCGAAAGCTCAATCATGCGGGGCGGATACAGCGCATCCGGCATCTGCGTCCGCTGCAGGCCCTTCAGGGGCGAGCGCCGCCAGACGATATACGACAGCCCGCGGAGCTGCCCGAGGAGGCTGGCGTGTTTCGCCTGAAAGGTACGCCATTCATCCACGGCAAGCGGCTGCTGGCGCTCGATATTCGCTTCTGCGAAGTTCTGCAACTCCATGCGCGCCTCTTCGAGCATTTCCGCCGCCGGGCCGCTGAACTCGCCGAAGCTGTCCACACTGCTCTCAAGCGCGGCGATGTGGGCTGCCAGTGCCGCTGTCTCGGGGGCCGGGCTGATGTGAATTGGTGCCGCCTGGCGGAAGAGGACTTCACTGCCTTCGGACTGCTGCACCACCAGCGCGTACTCGGTGCCGTCCACCAGCCGGTACAGCCCCTCCCATGTATGAGGCAGGCCGGTCAGCCGCTCGTCGCTTTGTTCCACCTGTGGTGTCGGGTACTCCCACGACCGCTCCGCCTTTTCAGGCCAGTTTCGCAGCACGCTCACCTCCGGGGCGATGTCCGTCCCGGCGGCAATCTGCACATCGGAGGGGCCGAAAGCGGCGTCTGTGGGCAGATTCCAGAGGACCGGCGCGGCCTTTTGTGCAAGGGTCACTGTGCCAAACCGCTCCGGAACGAGGAACTTGCCATAGGTCGGTGACCATGCGCTGAGCTTGTCTTCTCCCGGGTTGCGCTCGCGGCCGATATTGAAGCCCCAGGTCTGGCCCGGCTCGCCCTGTACCTTCAAATCTGAAAGCGGTATCGCACACTCCACCGTCCATTCCGCATCTCCGACGCTGCCCTTTGCGGTGATATCGGCGTCGTAGCTGGCGTCACCGGGGCGCCGCTCGTCATAGACGGCACCGTTGGAATTGATAGCGAAATGCACGTAACTTTCGGCGTCGCGGTTGGTGTCAATGAAGATTTCGATACAGTCATCGCGCCACACGGGATCATCCCGCTCGTGGCAGTCGCGGCGAATCTTGTCCATCTGTGGTTCTTCGCAGCGCGCGCCGATATACAGATTCTGCGCATCATACGCCACCAGCACCGATGTTGAGACGGGTGCGAAATCGTTCATGTAAAGATCAACAAAATGTGTGAGCACCGCGGGCCGCTCCTCATCCCAGCAGGCATCATCGAGCGTCCCGTCAATCACCGGCGGGCTGGCTGTCTTTCCGATGGTCGCGTGAGGCGTGGGGACCCGGGGAGCGGCCAAAACAGCCACGGTCATCAAGAGCGCAGCAGCAATCAGCAGACGACGCATAGCGAACATTCCTTTCATTTTCCCGTGCTTCTTCAATCTCATATCTACATACATCTGCGGATGGTGCGGTGGTCGCGGAATATTGCGCGACTATTCGACGTCCTGCAGATCGGCCAGGGCTTTCAGGATATCCCTGCGCACCGCATCCACGACGCTGCGGTCTTTCGGCTCATCCCAGCGGTACTTCGTGATCTCGTCGGGCTTCAACACCCGGCTGCAGGCCGACTGCAGGACCTCGCGGGCATTCTCAAGGCGCCGGTCGTCAACCCCGTCGGCTTCGAGCTCTTTGATCCGCGACCGCAGCATCACCAGGTACTGATAATCCTGCACGCCCTCGCGGATCGCCTCCATGTATTTGGCATCGGTGACACTTTCGTCGTCAATGTACAGCGGCGTGTACGGGCCATTGCCTTTCGCGGGGTACTCATTCCAGCACGATACGCGGCCGTTGTCGCCGAAGGCCCAGAAGGCCGATCCGGTCGCACCGCGGTCGAAACACAACCACTCCTGCAGCAGATAGAAGGTGTAGGGATCGAAGGTGCGGGCGGGGCCGCTGGCGTCATAAAACCACAGCTCCGTGCCCCGGTCGCGGAAGCGATAGAACATCTCCCTGTACCAGTCCGGGCGGCTGAGGAAGGGCCGGCGGTAGGGGCAGAGGATGTCCACCACGCCGAACATCTCCAGATGTGACTCCTGGTCCTTGGGCTGCGGATCGCAGAAGATGACGAGCTCCGGCTCTGCGGACTTGATGGCCTGCGTCCAGCCGATGGTGGTCTCATACTGCTCCGGGCTGTGCGGCTCATCCACCAGCAGGAGGGCGAGCTGGTCCGCCTGGAGGCCCAAATCGCGCATGTGGTCGGCCCAGAAATGCGCCCAGTTGCCGACCTTCGTCGCAAACAGCTCCGTGCCCATCTCCGATCCGGCGAAGCTCCGGCCCACGTGTTCGAATATCATGTACTTTCTGGCATCCGGCCACAGCTTCACGAAGTCGTCGAACGCCTGTGTATCCGGCTCTTTGGTCATGGCGCCTTCGGCGTCATATTCTCCTCGAGAAGTGACACCTCCGGAGGCCCACGGCGCGTTGACATAATGCTCCTTGAGCGTCTTCACCACGGCGGCATGATTCTGCGGCGTGACACCGTACATGCTTTCAGAATTGGTGTACGTCCAGCCGCCCAGGTGAAGGGCTGTATTGTCGGGGAATCGCACCGGCGAGATATGCAGCTTCAGGGGCACCGTCTGAGCGGCCGTTCGAGCGGCGCGAATCGTGATCTCGCCTTCATAGTCCCCCGGCTCCCACTTCCGTGGATTGAAGCTGAACCACACCTGCCGGGTCATTCCTGGCGGGACCTCGACCACGAACTCCCTTCCAGCCCGGCGAGCCTCCGGAAGGGCAGCCGAGACCGCCACGAACCAGCGCGTCCCCACGGCTAACACCTCATGCACCGTCACATCATCGGGGGGATCAAGTGGTGCAACGCCGTCAATGCGCAGGCGGCACCGCAGCGGCTCGGAATCCGCATTGGTCAGATTCAACACATCCGCGCGGTGTTCGTTGTTCATCATGTGCACTTCGACAACAGGCTGCGTGTTGTCTTCAGGCTCCGCCGAGGGAGGCAGTGGATCCCAGCGGTGATTTTTCCACAGCCGCAGCGGTGGCTTTTCCTGAGCGCGCCACACCGCAGCCTGGAGTTTGAAAATGTCGGCTTCGAGGTCGGTCATCGGCAACACCGCGCGAAAGCCCTCCATCAGGATCGGCTTCATCTCATCGATGGCCGTATCAAGCGCTGCAGCACGGTCTGAATATTCTTCCTGTTGGGCCCCGGGAAGCTGCTGAATATCGTCCTTTACCGCCGCAAGATCGCGCCGGAACTGGTCGCGGATGAGGTCGGTCATCATCACCTCGTCCATGTACTGCGACACATCCTCAACCGCCGGGCCCGGATATTCGGCCTCCAGCCACGCCTCCTCGCCCGGATAGACTTCAATCTCATCGGCGAAGACGAAGTTATTGGTGGGCTCAATCCACAACTGCACGTACCGGCCATGGGTCTGCAGGGCGTCCGTCCAGATGCGCTGGGTGGTGTATTCGCCGTACTCCGGGAGTGGCCGGCGCTGTGTGTGCATTTCGACGAGATCGCCCACGCGGTACCACTGCTCGCCGTCCGGGCTGACGAAAATGAGAATCCGCTTCGGCCAATGGACATCGGCAACACCTGCGGCGGTACTGACGGAGAGTGCGCTGATGGCTTGGTCTTCGCCGAGGTCTATGTTGATATACCTGGGCGCCCGGCCGCTCCAGCCGACCGTTGACTTCTGCGTCCAGAAGTAGCCGTCGGTGTACTCGCCATCGGTGAGCTGAATGGCATCGTCTTCGTCAGAGCAGAGGCCGTAATTGGGTGTACTCAGCTCGTACGGCCGGCCAAGAGCGATGTTCTCGCCCAGGTCAGGCATACTGTCGCCGTCGTCATTTTGCTCCTGCAGGGAGATTCGGGCGAATCCTGCAGATCCGGCGGGCACGGCTAAATCACCGACGTGACCAACATCGGCGTACAACTGAAGCGTCACATCTGCGTTTTTCGGCTGGAACTCCAGGCGGATCCTGCGCCAGTCCGTTTGCGCTTCAGCGACCATGGAACCGATCGTCTCGTGTGTCAGCCGGTCGATGACGCGTATGGCCGGTCGGAGGCCGCCGGTGGATTTCACGGCAAGGCTGAGGGTGTACGTCCTGGCGGGCTCGATGAAGCCACACTGCTGGGTGACCGGGCCCGATGTGGTCTTTTCATCCGCCCGGTACTGCAGCCAGGCTGCTCCCTCCGGGCCGCTCTCCTCCATGACCGACCACAGACCGTTGTCGGGGATATTCCATCCCACCGGTTCGCCGGTATCGGCCGCAATATCCAAAAAATCGGCATTCGTCACGACCTCGGCTGCAACGGTGGCACTGAGAAAGAGAAAAAGTGTGAGGATACACGCAATCGTGTTTCTCATCGTCGATTCCCCCCGTAGGCACGGATGATCGATTCAATGTGATCCCCGAACTGCGGGCGCAACTCTCAATACCGTTGTACACAGACTTTTGGTGAGCTTAATGGACGCGCCGGGCCTCGTATCCGGCCTCATTCAGGCGGGCGATGACGGACTTTGCGTGTTCCGGCCCGCGGGTGAGGAGCACAACTTCCACGTCCGCGCGCCCGATATGAACCTCACCGGTGAGCCGGTTGTGGAAGATTTCGATGATATTGGCATCCTGCTGTCCGATGGCCGCCGCGAGGTCGGCCAGGGCACCGGGGACATCGGGCAAAACAACGCGCAGCCGCACGGTCCTTTCAGCCACCGCCAGGCCGCGGTCAATCACGGAGCCGACGGTCGTGATATCCACGTTGCCGCCGGAGATGACGATGACAATGGGCCCGGGCAGGTCCTCGTGCAACTCCGCCAGTGCCGCCAGACCCACCGCACCGGCCCCCTCGGCGACGAGGTTGTCATCCTCGATGAGATCGAGCATGGCCTGAGCGATGGCCGCCTCGCTCACCAGCACCATGTCATCGAGTGTCTCTGAAAGGATGCTGTAGGTCAGCTCATCGGGCTCGCCCACGGCGATTCCCTCGGCGATGGTCGGGGTGCACGGGACCGGCTCGCGCTTGCCGCTGTGAAATGCTCGGGTCATCGCGGGTGCGTTCTCCGCCTGCACGCCGATGATACGGGCGTCGGGCTGAAGCTGTCGAACCGCCGAGGCGATTCCGGAGGCCAGCCCTCCCCCACCGACCGGGATCAGCACGGACCCGCAGTCGGGCACCTGCTCGCAGATCTCCAGGCCGATGGTGCCCTGTCCGGCGATGATGCGCTCATCGGCGAAAGGGTGAACGAAGATGCGGCCCTCTCTTTCCTGCGCCCGGCATGCCTCGGCGTAGGCCTCATCGAAAGTGTCGCCGTGCAGGAGAACGGTCCCACCGAAATAGCGGGTCCGCTCGACCTTCAAAAAGGGAGTGGATTCGGGCATGTAGATATGTGCGTCAACATCGAAGGCGTCGGCGGCCGCAGCGACTCCCTGGGAGTGGTTGCCCGCGGAGGCGGCGACCACACCGTGCTGCCGGGCCTGCTCGGCGATCTGGCCGATGCAGTTGGCGGCCCCGCGGATTTTGAAGGCGCCCGTGTACTGCAGGCTTTCGAGCTTCAACAGCACCTGCCTGCCGCACCGGTCACAGGCACGGTCACAGGGCACCACGGGCGTCTGCCGGGCGATGTGGGCAATCCGCTGGCAGGCCTGTTCGATCCGATCCAGCTCAATCATCGCTCATCACCCGCCTCTGTCTGCTCCCGCAGCCGAAACACGTACTCACAGCAGTCGTCTCCCGCGCACATGCGGTGGCGCAGATTGAAGTCGTATTCTCCATCAAACTCCTCCGCCCACACCGCGCCCTCGGTGCTGCAAATGGTCCGGCCGATTTCGTCGGCGAGGTGCTCGCGGTCGGCCTCCCGCAGAAGCTGCAGCCAGTGACATTCCCGCACGCGAAAGGTGACCCCCTCCGGGCTGACATCAACCTCAAAGGTGTGCCCCTCCGCCTCAAACTTCAGCGCAAAGCAGCGGGCGAGGTGGTCGGGGCTGTTGCCCTCAATCTCCAGCAGCTCGCGTGCCTTGCGTGCCTGGATCTTGGGCATGACCTTCCAGACCTCGGCGTCAAGCTGTAGCGCCCGGTCGTAGCCACAGGCTTTTTCCACCATCATGAACCACAGGCCATCGACGGCGGTGTACGAGCGCTGCAGAAAATGTGCAATGGTCTCAGGAGGGTGTTTTTTCACAAAAATCACGTCTCAATCGCAGGCGTAGAGTGTATTTTCGGCGCTCATTGAGTGCGTCCTGGAGTAGTGCATGACGTGGGCGCTGTCGGGATCATCCGGGTCGAGGAGCGTGGGCTCCTGGATGACAAATTCCGCGCGGTCGGCGCGGTTATAAACGATATAGGCCAGGCGGAAGTCTTCAAGCGCGGTGGTTTCTCCCCACAGGCCCGGGAGAATCACAGGGCCGGTATCCACCTGGTATGCCGCGGGATCGCGCCGCACGTTCATCGTCTTGACGGGGTATTCAAGCAGTGCGCTGAAGCCCGTATCAGGCTCCTCAATGCGGGTGCGGCAGACGATAATGCGCCCTTCGCTGGTCGCCTCCACGACGGCGGCGGCGTCGGGGAGCTCTTCGGCGTCACACTCCCGCACCGTGAAGCGGACATCATGAAACCTGTCTGCGCTGAGGCCGGCTTCCATCTCGTGAGCGTCGGCGGTGAGTCCCACCCGGTGGATGCGGTATTCGTCATCAGAAAAGATGGCGCAGAAATCGTAGTTGGGCGTTTTGAAGAGGTTGTCGTCCAGGTACATGTCTTCAGATTTGCAGGATGCCACCAGCGTATATTCCACCGGCTCGTGGCCCTCCTGTGTCACGGTACATGTGGCTTCGACCTGGATTCGCGCGTTGTTGGCCGGCTCAAATATCTCAAAGGTCACGAAGGAACGGCAGAAATCGCGAACGCGCATGGTCATACCCCTCTGCATGGAATTTCGGGCCAGTGGTTGATAGTTCCGAAGTCGGGCAGGAATCACCTGCCGGAAGTTGAATAAAGGTATGACAGACGGGCAAGCGCGGACGGCTTCGGCCGGACGGGCGAGTATTGTTGTGTCGCACATGTCCCGCGGGTGAGTCCATGAAAAGAGACCACGCATCACCAGGTTCCGGGGCTCAACAGGGCCGCAAAGTTCTGTATGCCATCGGCGTCGCCTGCGTCTTCATCGTGGGGTTTCTTTCACTGCCCGGTACACTTCTGCATACCTTTGAGCTCAAAAGTATCGACTGGCGTTTTCATATCCGCGGGGAGAGGCCGCCGACGAATGAGGTTGCACTGATTCTCGTTGATGAGGCCAGCATCAATGCCCTGGGCCAGTGGCCGTGGGATCGTGCGGTGCACGGGAAAATGGTGAAAACGCTGCAGGAGGCCGGGGCCAGGGCGATCTGCTTCGACATTCTCTTCACCGAAACCGCCCGTGGCGAAGCTGAAGATGGCGCATTTGCAGGGGTTTTGAAAGACACTAACAATGTGGTTCTTGCGGCGTACGCCCCGGACCATCCGGTAAAGCTGCGACCGAACCGCCTCGAGGCGCTGCAGCAGAGTGCGTTGAAACCGCGGGCGCTGGAAAATCGCGAGAAAGCTCTTCACCTCCCCTCCATCAAGCCCCCTGTCCTCCCGATTGCCTCGTACGCACGCTGCGGCCTGGCAATGGCGCCACCGGACCCCGACGGCGTATTCCGGCGCTGCTATCTGGCCGCCTATAATGACACGGACCACAAGATCTATCCATCATTTGCGCTGGCGGCGGCCATGGAGGGAGCGGGAGTGTCCGGCGAGGATCTGGAGATAGATTTCGCCCGGGGGATGAAACTCGGGCAGGGTGGTTTTATTTCCTTCGACAGCCGGGGCCGGGCGGCGGTGAATTTCTTCGGCGGCCGAAAAAATCGCGACCATTTCTCCTACGCCGAGGTTCTCAAGGGCCGCGTCCCGCCCTCGCAGTTTAACAATCGCATTGCTCTTATCGGCTTTGCGGCACATGGCCTGTACGATATCCACCCCAACCCCTTTAGTTCCGATTTCCTGGGCGTGCAGTTCAACGCCGACGTCATTGAAAACATCCTGAACGCCAACTTCATGACAACCACCTCCCCGACCACCGGGGCGATCTTGATAATCCTCATCGGGCTGTTCGTGACGTATGTCAGCACCAATTTCCGCCCGATCTCAGCGGCCGGTGTCACCTTCCTGTGTGTCGGCCTTTTCATCGCAGCCGGTATATTCGCATTCACCACCGCCGATACCGTAATTCCCGTGGTTCCGCCGGTTTCGGTGGCGATCCTGGCCTACACACTCATTACCTTCCGACGGCTTATTGGCGAGGAGCGCAGTCGTGCGAGGCTGCGCCGGCATTTTTCCTCGTACGCTCCGCCGGAGGTCGTCGAGCAGCTTGACGGCGGCGAAATGATGGAGAAGCTGAGTGGCGTTGAGGATGAGATCACCGTCCTGTTTTCGGACATCAGGAGCTTCACCGCCATCGGCTCGACGATGGAACCCAAGCGGCTTGTTCGTATGCTGAATCTGTATTTCGGCGCCATGGCCGAAGTGATCTTTGACTTCGAGGGTACGGTTGACAAGTTCATCGGTGACGACCTTCTAATGCTTTTTAACGCTCTGCAGGAGCAGCCCGATCACGCAAAACGCGCCGTATTTTCGGCCATCGAGATGCAAAAACGGGTGGACAGCCTCTGCGAGGAGTGGGCCGAGGAGGGCTTTCCGGAAATACGTATCGGAGTGGGAATCCACACCGGGAACGCCGTCGTGGGCAATATCGGCCCGGAGATGAAGATGGACTACACCGCTATCGGCAGCACGGTCAGCCTCGCCTCCCGGGTCGAGGGCCTGACCAAGGACTTCAAAAAGCCCATTATCATCACCGAAGCGACCTACCTCCAGCTTGATGGGGCCGTAGAGGGACAACCGCTTGGGGAGACCGAGATCCGGGGGATTCCAGAGCCGGTGGTGCTGTATGCAGTGGTGATGGAGGAGAGACAAACAGGCGATTCATAACGAATTCCTTACATGCCCGGGAGAAATTGCCGAATAATCAGATTGATAAACGGGTAATATAGGATAAGTGGAGGAATCTCAATGCGCGGCATTATATGCAGTCAATGCAATCATGAAAACGAGCCCGGCGCCCGGGTGTGTGCAAATTGCTACGCGCGTCTGAGTGACACGGCCCGCTCGAAGGCGGCTGTGGGTATCCGCGCTCGACTGAAAAGCATCCCGGTCGGGAAGCTTTTGCCGATCATCCCGATCGTCATTTTCCTGGTGCTCCTGGCCTTTCTTTCACCGGCTGCGGAGGACTATCAGGAGCTTCTTGTCTATTTCGGTCTTCTCGGCCTGGTCGCCCTGGGTGTCACTTTCCCACTGGCAAAGGGCCATTATGACTTCGCGTGTGGCCCGGTGGCCGGTCTTGCGGCAATCGTCGCGATTCTGGCAACCGGCCACGACCAGGTCTTCATGCTTCCGGTGGCGCTGACGGCGGCAATACTCGGCGTGACCGTGGGACTAATTGTGGGGCTTATTAACGGTCTCGTCGCCGGGTGGACCAGGATTCCTTCGAGTGTATTTACCCTTGTCATGGCGCTTGTTTTGACTGAAATTATCCACGTCCTGGTGAAACGCCACGAACTTGTCATCCAGGACGCGACCTTCCAGGCGCTGGGGGAGGCGGATTTTCTCGGTATCCCCGCGGCCCTGTTACTTTTGGTCGGTGCGGCGCTGTTCAGCGTCCTTCTGTGGCGCCGTGAGACATTCTGGCCGCTCGCCAGCGTCTCCACCCGCCGCTGGCTGACACGGCTGCAGGCACCAACCAATATCATGTGGTCGTTCGCAGTTTCGGGGATTCTCGGAGGCCTGGCCGGTGTGTTCATTGCGGCCTGCGGACTTCCGATCGCCTCTCCAACGGGCCATGTCACCTGGATTCTGGCACCGATGGCGGCTGCGATCCTCGGTGGCGGTGTGATTGCCGCCGGTATGGGCAGCACCTGGACGGCGCTTTCCGGAGCAGCCGCTCTGGCCCTCACCAACTTCCTTCTGGATATGTTCCACGTTCCGATCAGCGGACCGATCGCCTCCGGCATGATCCTGTTTGTGCTGCTTTTGGGCGGCCGGCTGCTGGCGTTGAACTGGTACGAAATCCAGGAACTCAGGCGCGGCAATCTCCTTGGCATTCCCGGAGCGCAGCGTCTCCCGCAGGTGCTGTTTAAGAGCCGTTACGCTCCCGCGATCTGGGCCGGTGTCGCCGCCCTTCTCACCATCGGCGTGTACGGCTACGTTTCTTACTACGTTGTGCAATATGTGCCCGAGAATGCCGCCATCGTCGCCAGTGTCGAGGGTGATGTCAATAGCCATCACTACGACCGCGTCTATGAAGAGTGGAAGACCGAAAAGGCCGAGGCGAAAATGCTTTTGGAGAAGGGCTATACGGTCGAAACCGGGGAGCAGTCGTGGTGTCTGTTGAAGCTCAGTGACGGTAGTATCGTGCGGGTGAGTGAAAACGCCTCGATGACGCTGCGGGAGATCGCCGAGCAGGACGACGGCACGCGAAATGTGAGCTTTTACGTGAAGGTCGGACGCGTGCTTGCAGATGTGAGGAAGATGGTCACTCCCGAATCGAAGTTTGAAGTAGAGACACCGATGCTGACGGTGGCCGTCCGGGGGACGACGTTCGAGGTTGATGTGCGAGAAAAACAGGCCGTGGTGGGTGTGGTTGACGGCGTGCTGAGCATGTTCCGGTATTTCACCGCCACCGATGAATACGGCCGGTCACAGATGCGTCCGGAGGGCGGAAAGATTCTCGGCGGCCAGGGCGTGACGGCATGGGCTGAGCGACCGCTGGAATCGCCGTATCCGATCCCCGCATTCCAGGAAAATCGCATCAAGAGTGTCTCGGAGCACGCAGCCACGGAGGTGGCCCGGGCTTTTGTCGGATATGACTTCCTCAAGGGCATTGCAGGGGCACTGATCGTGGGTGTTGCCGTCTATCTGTCGTTCCTGTGGCTGGCGCAGCAGCCGTCGCATATCGTCACCGAAGAAGAGGTCCGGGAAGCGGCCAGGCGTCTTGAACAGACCCGCTCGGGCGGTGCAGACGACTCCTCGCGCTCCGCCGCCATCGTCCAGATGCTCATGCGAGTCGGAAAGAAAGACGAGGCGCGTAAGGAGCTCGAAAACATGGTTGATACGGACCCACAAAGCGAGTACGGCTCCTGGGCCCAGCGGATGCTGTCACGATTCCGGGACGAGGAGCCGGAGGAAGAAGACGACAGCCACGAAGAGTAATACAGCGGGATTGTTGCGTCACGGTGCCAGAGCGCAGGCCGCGCGGCCTGCGCTCTGGTTTTTTGACTGCGCTTCAAACAGTGCATCATAAGAAGCAAACGGGCACTCTCCCCCCATTTTTTGCCAGCCGCAGGGAAGAGGTCTCGGGCTGGAAGCTGGACACAAACGACGTGTCCACCCTGGATTTCGGAGCTTTCCAAAATCCAGGGCCGAGCCACGGTTACTTTTTGATCAATCACGAGGAATGGCGCTGCAATACCGCAATAGTCCCGCAGATCCCATCAGGCTGTCATGAGAGCCACTCAGGAGCGAAACAGCCTGCGGGCTTACAGCCACTCGCTGAGGCTGTTGTAGCTTATCTGGATGGCCTCGAACGGATCGCGCTGGCAGCGGTCCTGTTCGACGATATAATACTCCACACCGGCGTCTCCGGCGGCCGCCATAATCGCGTCCCAGTCCAGGTTGCCGGCACCAACGGGTTCAAAGAGCGGCTCACGCTCCGGGCTGACGCTCATGTCCTTGCAGTGCAGTGATCCGATGCGGTCGCTGAGGCGCTCGATCCATGTCGAAGGGCTACCTCCGCCACGCTGGACCCAGTGCAGATCGAGCTGAAACTTGAAATACTCCGGGTCTGAGTTTTCCGCCATTATCTCCATCGCCGGTTTGTCGCCATACAGCGCGTATTCAAAATCGTGATTGTGATACTGGAAGGTCACGCCACCCTCCTGCAGTGCTTTGCCGATTTCAGTGGTCTTTCGGGCGAATTCGGCATATCCCTCTTCACTGCGCATATCCTGTGGACAGCCGCAGGCGATAAGTCCTGCGCCGAGGGTGTTCATGAGCTCGATGGTCCCCTCAGGGTCATCGTTCATTCCATCCCACGCGCTGTGAGCGGCGATGATGTCCAGCCCGGCTTCATCGCAGGCTGCACGGAACGCGTCGGGCTCCATGCCTCCATATCCCGCGGTCTCGACGGCCTTATAGCCCACGCCGGCCACCTTTTTCAGCGTTTCAATCGTTTCATCAGCCGTCTGCATGAAGTCGCGGACGGTGTAAAGCTGCAGTGCAATTGTTGCCATCGGAATGCCTCCCTGACACCGGAGCGGACAAAACCGCCCGGTGTTTCTTTTTCACAGCACAGTGTAATCTTCTATTACGAGCCGCCTCACACCTTTGCAACCGTGGCGGTTGAGACATAACAAAAGCGCAGGCTGCGTGGAACCTGCGCCCCTGGTTTCCGCCTGGATGCGAACTTATTCGTAGCCCCACGATTTCAGGTTGTCGTAGCTGATCTTGAGGCTGTCGAAGGGATCGCCCGGTGTCTGGTCCTGCTCGACCGGCATCCATTTGACATCGGCATCTTCACACGCCTGCATGATACCGGGCCAGTCGAGATTGCCCTCGCCGATTTCGGTGTAAAACTGCTCGCGCTCGAAGGTGATGGCCATGTCCTTGAGATGGACGACCGGACAGCGGCCCGAGAGCTTGTTCAGCCACGCGACGGGGCTTGCGCCACCGTGCTGCACCCAGTAGGTGTCCGGCTCAAACATGAAGTAGTTGGGGTCGCTCTCCTCAAAGAGGATCTCCATGACGGTGCGTTCACCGAACTTCGCATACTCCTGGCTGTGGTTGTGGTAGATGAACACGATGTCATCTTCGGCGAGCCGTGCGGCGACCTCGGAGGCTTCCTTTGCGAAGTCCACCCACGTCTGTTCGCTCTCGCGGGCGTACTGTGGCGCACCGCCGATGCCGGCGTAGGTTGCGCCCATGATCTTGTGCTCTTCGATAACGCGCTCGGGCTCGTCCCGCATCTCTTCGAAGCTGATGTGGGTGGCGCAGATTTTGAGGCCGAGATCATCGCAGACATCACGCATGTCCTGTGGCGGCATCTCTTCCTCGCGCCCCATGCCGGAGGCCTGGATGGCAGTGTAACCGATGTCGGCGACCTTTTTCAGGCTCTCGACAATCTCCGGCGGAGTCTTGCAAAAATCCCTGCATGTGTACATTTGTGCGGCAACAACTGGCTTGGACATGTCAGCTTCCTCCCGTGGCTCTGACATTGGTAATCTGACGATATGGGCGTTTAGATTCCGCCCAGCGTCTTGAGCATTTCGACGGCGATGACGATGTGTCCTCCCCGCGCCGGATGAACCGGCTCGGCGCAGAACTCCTCGCTTTCCCGATATTTGAGGTGATTTTGGAACACGTCGTGCATCCGGACGAGCTGCGTATCGTACTTCTCGGCCATATCGTGGACGACCTCAATGTATTGTTCGATAACCTCCAGTACCCGGCTGCGGAACGTGTCTTCAGTGGCCACGCTCATGTAAAACGGGTCCAGAAGCACGATTTTTGCGTCGGTTTCGTCGCTGGCCCGCTGCAATATCCAGTCATAATTCTCACGGAACACATCGGGCGGCACCGCCTCCGGGGTCTCGCGCAGCGTCCGGTGCAGGTCGTTGATGCCGATGAGGATTGTCAGCCAGTCCGGCTGATGGCGGATGCAGTCGTCCGCCCACCGCTCCCTGAGATCGGTGGTGGTGTTGCCGCCGACACCTTTGTTTATGATGGTGATGTCATGTTGTGGATACAGCGCGGTGAGCATTTCACGAAAAATCGCGACATATCCGCGCCCGTACGGCGCTGCATCGGCTCTCCGCCCGGCGTCGGTGATGCTGTCTCCGATCATTAAAACAAGCTGTCCGTCCTCGATTGCAAGGTCACTCATGTTGGGATGATTCCTCCGTGGGATAATCTGTAAGTGCCATTCCTGCAGGGCCTCTGCGGCAAACCCCACGGAGGTTCGGCGCCGGAAGTGCCAATACCTTCCGGGCGGTGCAGAAATTACGGGCACATACTCCAGACGCGGGAATCAATGACCGTGAGTGTTTAGCGTCTCCGTGAAGAAGTAGGTCAATATCCGTCGGGGCGTGGGGAGACGTGGGCCGGTTTCGGTGGGTTGGCATTCGTCAACCACGCTCAACTCGGTCCCTCCGAAAGGCAACAACTACGGCCACAAAACGTCGCAGTCGTTCGGAGGGGGCCGTGTCGAAGGGAGCTGGCAAAGCCAGCTCTATGAGGCCGGCCCGCGGACTCCAAATATCTTCGGCTCTTCCTCCTCTTCAGCACGCTAAACAGGTACGGGGCGAGCCGAACAAAAAACAATTCCCCACCTGAGCCGTGCAAGCTGCGCACGCCTCAGGTCGGGCCACCGACTGTTTTGCTGTGTCTCATGTGCTCGGGGGATTGCCCCGCCGCTATGCCGGGGCTATCCGGCATTCGTCACGTCCTCGCGCAGGCGCTGGATCCATTCGCAGACTTCGTCAATGCCCTCGCCCGTTGTGCAGGAGGTTTCGAAGTGGGCGGCATCGGGCGATAGCTGGCCAGCGAGGTCCCAGAAGTTATCCACATCGAAATCGAGGTGTTCGAGAAGGTCCATCTTGTTGAGGATGACGGCACCGGCCTGCCGGAACGCTTCGGGATATTTCTCCGGCTTGTCGTCTCCCTCGGGCACACTCGCCACCACCACCCGCAGATGAGCGCCGAGCGGAAAGGCGGCGGGACACACGAGGTTACCCACATTTTCGATAAGCAGGATGTCCATTTCTTCCAGCCGGAGTGTCTTCAGTGCGCGTGTGACCATCCCGGCGTGCAGGTGACATCCGCCGCCGGTATTGACCTGGAAGGCCTCCGCGCCCGCGGCTTCGATGCGCTCCGCATCATTGGCGGAGGCGACATCCCCCTCAATCACCTTGATGCGCAGGTCCGTGGAGTTGAGCGTGCCTATGACGCGTTCGAGAACGCTGGTTTTGCCGCTGCCGGGACTGCCCAGCAAATCGAGCGCCAGCACTCCGGCCTGCTCAAACTGCTTGCTGTTTTTATGGCGGGCGGTGTCATTGTCTTCGAGGATGTTGCGCATCAACTTGACTCTCATCAGTGTCTCCGTTCTCCTCAATCTCGGCGGTTGTGACCTGGAGCACATGTCCGGATCTCAATTTCAGATGCATGCTGCCGCAATTCTCACATTTCACAAACGGCTCGCGGGATTGTGTCTCATGCCCGCATTCCTCACAGACCGCCACCACCGGGACATGTTCAATGACCAGCGCGGTGTCCTCAAACTGCGTATCTTCGGTCACCCGCTCCCAGGCATCGTACAAAAGTTCGGGAACGATCATCGTCAGCGGCCCGACAGCGACGGTTGCGCTTTGCACGCGGCCCTCATGCGCCTCGGCGACATCCTTCAGTATTCGCACAATCCGCTCTGCAATGGAGTATTCGTGCATGGAAGGCTCCCCGATGGTGTTTGAGCGACCCAGAGGGGTATGCTATCACCGGAGGCTGCGGCAGTCAACCGCAGCCTCCGAGCATGAGCCACAGGGACACGCTCACGGCTGCATTCCACCGTACACGTATCCGTCGTCGGCGCCAGCGACGATGGCTGGAGCGCCGTCTTCGGTGAGACTGGCGGTAACCACGCGGGTGACATTATCCGGGACGGTCATGGTGGCGATGATCTCGCCGGTATTGCTCAAAACCCGGACCATGCCGCCCTCGGTCCCGACCACGATCTCCGGCGTTCCATCACCGGTGATGTCAGTCACCGACATGTCGAGGACCGAATCGCCCACATTGGTGTTCCACAGGATATTGCCCTCGATATCGGCAGCCAGTACGTAGAAGTTTTTGGAGCCGGCGATGATCTCCATGCTGCCGTCACCGGACAGGTCTGCGAGTTCGACGCTGGTGACCTCGGCGCCCATGAACTTCGCCCACGTGATGTCGCCCTGGTACTGCTTGAGATGCAGGCCACCGACACGCGAGCCGACAACCATCTCCTGGATGCCGTCACCGTTCATGTCTCCGCCCGCCGCACTCATCGCGCAGCCGTGATACCCGACGCTGACGCTGTCCAGCTTCTTGCCATCAGGGCCGAAGAGGTTCGCCGAGTTGTAGGTGGTGCCGATGAGCGAGGCCTTCTTCCCCTCACCGAGGTCCAGGAAGGCGATCGAGGTGGGGTGATGGGCCCAGTTCAGAGCCGTCCACAACAGCTCACCGGTGTGATCGTAGGCGTACGCGAACCAGTTGCCGCTGCCGAGCACAATCTCGCCGTCGCCGTCACCGTCAATGTCGCCACACCTGAGTACTTCAACCGCCCCCCGCATCGGCTCGCGGTCGGGTGTGAAGGGGTCGGACGGCGTCTCCACCGACCACAGTTCATTGCCCGCGTCGTCGAAGCAGTACAGGTAATGGTTTTCAGCGCCGACAACGATTTCGCCGCGGCCGTCTCCGTCAAGATCGTAGGCGTCACAGGTGAGGACTTCGGTTTCCAGATCTTTCTCCCAGAGCACCGCACCTTCACCTGCGATACATTTGACCATCGGCCCGACGGCGACGATGATTTCCTGGGTGCCGTCGCCGGTCAGGTCCATGGCCGCCATGTCGTGGGTGGAATAGGGAACCCGGACCTCCCGCTCCTGGGGCTCGGCGACCTCTTCGAACACGCGAAATTCCCGCACAGCCGTCCGCGCCTGCACGAATTCAGTGATCAGGACCCGTATCCGGGTCGTTTCGATGGGCTCGAATGAATACGTCCAGGCTTCGATCGGAGTGCCGTAACTCGATTCGCCGACAGGACGCTTGCTGATTTGCGCCTCGACGGGGTACCAGTCTTCGCCGTCCCAGGCCTGAAGCTGCTGCCCCTCCGTGGTCGGGCCGTAATTATGGTCAAAATAGACGACTTCCACCGCGCCGAGCTCCACGGGTGAGGTCCATTCCATGCCGATGTCTTTGGGCAGGTCTGAGGTCCACGCCAGGCTGCTTTTGGTGGCGCAGTAGCTGTCCATGTTGCCATCGGTCGCATTGCGGGGTCCTGCGCCACGCTGCGCCTCAGTCCAGCATTTGGCCTGCCCTATTCCGGTGAGATTTCGCACCTCGTCACCGGCTTGGTTGACATAGACAACCTCGGTTTTGCTGGTGGCGCTTTCGACGCTCCAGTCGGCCTGCATTTCGCCATCGGCCCCGTCGCCCCCGGAGAGTGTCGCCAGCGCCGCTTTGTGCTTCTCTTCTGCCTGCGCATACAGGTCCGCCCAGTTCGCCGCAATCTCCTGCGATTTTGGCGTGAACGCGATGGTGTGACGGCCCGCCGGGATGTCAACCTCGAGGTTGTCCGGCCCGACGCGGGCGCTCACGGCCTCTCCATTGAGCTTCACGGTGTCACCGGCGGCCAGCAGGCGGACCACGGCCTTCTCATCGGCCTCGATAACACCCGTGGCGGACTCGTCTCCCAGTGTTACCTCGATATCCACGGGGACGTCGGAGGCGAACCAGGTCTGCCCGGCCGTAAGTGTCTTCCCCGCTGTGAGGGCGAAGCTGTCTGCAGTGATGTGAGACAGGGCCGCGTCAACGATCATATCGGGGGCAGGCTCGCAGCGACCGGCGGCGGCCAGTGCGTGACCGTCCGGGGACTTGATGAAGACCGCATTGTCGGCGGCCGGGACGATTTCGCACGTCCATTCATCCTCGATACTCTCGGTGTACAGGATGTTGCGGAACCACATTCGCTCCCCGGCCTGGAGATCTTCGGATTTACTTTCGATGACTGAATGGCGGCCCGCATAGTCCGGCGTCGGCCTGGTGAGCTTGAAGGGCGTGTGGGAGGCGCTGACGATATTGAACGGCTGGCCGCGGTAGGTTGCTTTCACCCGGTCCTCGAGGATTTCCGGCGTATTGTCATCGAGGGTGCGGAACACGGCCAGCGTCCCGTAGTTGCCGGGTTCAATGGCCTGCACCTCGTCAATGACCACAAAATACTTCTCTTTGTTCCAGATGATATTTCGGCGCCAGTCGGCTTCGTTGTAGCCGTTGAGATACGTCTGGGTCATGCCGGTGTGTTCGAAGTTGCCCAGGTGCGCCAGGCCGGTCAATCGCGGCACCGGCTCGAACAGCCCGTCGCGGAAGATCACCAGGGTGTTGTGCTCGATGGTGTCGGGGATGAAGTAGCCGCTGTCGTAAAGGCAGTAGCGGTTTTCGTCGGTCATTTCGATGATGGAGTTCCCGTCGGGATGAGCGTGATAGCCGTGGGAGATGCCGCCGAGGATGAGGTACTGGTCCTCGGGGATCATGCTGTCACGGAAGGTGATCTTATCGAAGCACTCATTCCTCGGTGGGACGGGATCGGCGTCCAGCGTCGGGTTCATTTCGCTCGGCGCGGTGCCCAGGACATCCTCGCGGTGCTCGTACACCCAGTCGGGCAGGGGCACCACGTGCACCCCCATGATGTCTTCGGGTTTTTCCGGCGGGATTTCATCCTGGAACCAGTCGTTGTAGAAGAAGTCGCCGCTGCTTCTGCCGGCGCCGGTGGAATGCTGCTCGGCGTACAGGTACCGCCCGTCGCGCAGCTTCCACGCGGCGACACGGAAGATATTGGCCCAGTGTCCGATGGAGCCCATGCTGCTGGTGTCACCGTATCCGGCGTGGCCGCCGAGGTTGTTCATCACAGCCATGCCGTAATCGGCCATTTTCCGGCCCGTGCCCTCGTCCCAGTATTTTTGATGCTGGAAGGGCAGGACATAGTAGAGCACGTCGTACATGGTCATGCCGCCGTAGCCCGGGCAGTCCTCCTTGGAGCGCCAGAACTCCGATTGATTCTGGAAGCGCTCGTTGGCCCACGTCCACACATTGTTCGGGTCCAGGCCGTAATACTTGTGCCAGTAGCGGGCGAGGTCGCAGGTCACCCGCGCATTCCAGCTATTGCCTGCGGGGGCATTTCCCGGGTCGGCCTCACGCACGCGCGGGGTAGTGAACCGCTGGGTCAGCTCCCACATGATCTCGCTGATTTCAGCCCGGTCCTCGCTGCTAAGCTCGGATGATTCCTCCACCGCGTCCCAGGCGTTCATGAGATAGATGGCGCCACGCATATCGCCGACATCGCCCAGCTTGCGAAAGACCTCTCTGAAAATCGGCGCCACACCACGGAATATCTTCACGTCCTCGGGATTCCCCGTCCGATAATAGGAAGTCCCGGCACCGGTCAATATACTGGCCACCGCCCTGAAGTTTTTCCCCTTCGCGTTTTCTATGGCCGCTTCCACCCGGTCCTCGTTGGGCGTATATGGAAGCGAGCCATCGGCCTGCACAACCTTTACGGTGTGGGGATAGATAATGTCCCCCTGCTCGGGCAGTGTGTTGAGAAAGTCATCCACGGCCTTCGTGACTGCCTCAACATCCGCGCCACCGAGGTACACGAAGTTGGTGCCCCCACCGACCGGGTCGTGCACTGTCCGGATCACGTAGCCGTCTTCTGGGTATTTTGTGTCCAGAGTGATCAGATATTCGTCATAGATTCGGCTCACCATGGGGTTGTTGGCGAAATACCCCAGCAGGATGGCGCTGGTGTCCTGCACCATCTCCGGCGAGAGCTCGGAGGCCGGCTTGACCGACACTGCGGCCCCGGAGATTTTCTCGACAGCCGCGGCAACACGCTCACCCAGGGCGGCGTACTCATCTGCCCGGGGCACAGCGATGATGACCTGCGGCTGGCCATCCACCACGATGGGCACATCGGTATGAAACGTCTTTAGCTCGGGCATGGCCGGGATATCCACCGCGACGGCACCTCCGGCACAGAGTATTGAAGTCACGATAACGAGGGCAAATGCAGTCCAGTATGCACGCATGGCGTCCTCCGGTACGGCATTATTCTGGATGGTCAAGGCTGCTACAGTGGTATTTCGTGGTCAGTGCGTGATCGCCTGCCCGGGAATGGAGATTTGCATCCTCAAAGCGTGCCGCCGAATATCCAATCGCGCATGAAAACCGCCCCGGTCACGTGGACCGGGAGCGGCTGGTGGCTGCTGCCATTTTTCGCCGATACGCGCCGAGTGTTCAGCCGGGGTCAGTTCCAGCGCAGGTCGCCGACTCCGCCTCCGTAGTTTTCAGGGCAGTTGACGCGCGGCAGATTGATCTTATACCACTTGGCATGCCCGTCACACAGCCCGATATTGGCGCCCTCGTTATGCCGCGGGTCAAGATAGGTCGAGCTGCTGCTGCAGTCGTCGTAGTATGCGCGGGAGTAAATTCGGTAGTTGGCGGCGCCGGCGGCATCCCCGAGCATCACCGTCTCGGCGGGATATTCGAAATCCGCCATCGCGCAGTGATCTACGTGGATATGCCTGTTCCAGCCGTATCCGGAGGTGTCGTCGTCAGCGGCTCCGGGTGCGCGGCGGTGACTGTAGGAGGGGCAGGCGAGGATTTGCTCGTTCTTCAGATACGGCTCCAGAAGCTTGTACCATGCTCCGATCCATGTTCCGTTGGAATACGGATACGTCCCATCAATAAAGTACGCCGGATACCTCTCGTCATAATCCTGCGCGTACATTTGTGCAGACAGGCAGATCTGCTTGACATTGCTCAGACAGGACGTCTGCCGGGCCTTTTCGCGCGCTCGTGCAAAAACGGGAAACAGGATCGCCGCCAGGATGGCGATGATGGCAATGACGACCAGAAGCTCAATCAGTGTGAAACCTCTACGCATGTTTTTTCATCCCTATCGTTGATGAAGTGTTGTATGCAGAATGTATTTTCAATATACCCAACACAACTCCTGCCAATCCCGGCAAAAATCCTGTCGGGTAACGTACCTCAGGCCGTTATTCGATTTCAGCCACCTTCTGTTTCCGGACGTCCCGCGACCGCGCAAGATACTCTCGCCAGGTCTCGAATCCGAACTCTTCGATGATCTCTTCGATGGTGACATCCGGCATATTCGAGGCCAGTGTGAAATGCGCCTCCGGGCGGTAGATCTCCCATTCGACACCGGTGCCATACTTATTGATGCATTCCTTCAGCCGCGGCTGATTCTCGTCGAGGTGGAAAAACTCGCGGTCCATGTTCACCACCGCCGTGCACATTGGGGGCACGACGCCGTTGCGCACCTCGTCAATCTGGTAGCCGGTTTCGGCCAGAAAGCGATCTCCACCCATATCGACGATATAGCTCCTGCGGATGCACGAGGAGGCAATATAGAAGCCGAAATCGCGCGCCCAGTGCAGCAGGCGCTGTCCGGCGACGAAGGCGGATCCAAAGCAGACCAGCCGTGCGCCGTTGGCCGCCAGCCGCTGCCCGACCTCCACGAACTTGATGTCAAAGCAAATCGCCGCACCGACTTTTCCAAAATCCGTATCAAACACCTCGGCGTCGGTCCCCGGCTCGATGCCCCGGTCCACCATCTCCCCCACCGTGGGCTGGTATTTGTGATATTTGCCGATAATCTGGCCCTCGCGGTCTATGAAACAGGCGGTATTGTACAGCGTGTCACCGTCGCGCTCGTGAATCGGCAGGCAGACGTACATATCATATTTATCCGCCAGCTCCGATACCCGGTCGGTGGTCGGTCCCGGTATCGGCTCACACCAGTCGGCGAATTCGACCTCATCCCATCTCACGCCGGTGGTGGTGGCATGTTCCGGCAGCACCACGAGATCGGGGCTGCCCTTTCCGGCGAATTCGAGGGCTTCGGTCAGCGAATCGAGCGTGCGCTGTCGATAATTCTCGTCAAATTCAGGGGTCTGGAAGGCGATCGACGTCAGTCTGGTCATTCGAGCCACTGTGGTCATCCTTTCGGTATCCGCCAGTGCAACTACGACGATGTCAACTGCCGTAATGGTCGGCCAGGGCAGGTGGAATCTTTGTGTAGTCCTCAAACAGCTCCTGATATTTTGCGGCATTCTCGCCGGGTTCGAAGACGAAGGTCTGGCTGATCATCTCCTGCTGTGCCTGTTGGATATTATCGTACACCTCGCCACCGACGAAGGCGAACATGGCAGCTCCGAGCACGGTGGCCTCTTTCTGCTCGATGGTGGTGACAGGCATCTGGCAGACATCGGCCCGGATCTGGTTCCACAGATCGTTTTTGGAGCCCCCGCCGACGGCCCGAATACCGGTGCAGCCCACCTTCCGATTGGCGGTGAGGATATCAACGGCCTGCCGGAGCTGGAAGCTGAGTCCCTCCAGCGCCGCCCGGTAGAGGTGGTCGCGGCTGCTGGAGAGCTTCAGGCCCACGATGGTGCCTTCGGTATCGTATTTGCTGAGCGGCCCGGTATCGGCGACGAAGCTGGGAATGACGGTGAGACCATCCGCCCCGGGCTCAACTCCCTCTGCCGCCACGATCATGTCTCCGTATCCCACCTCCGCACCGGCCATGTCGGTGTAAAACTGGTCCCGGAGCCATTCCAGTACACCGGAGCCCATCATCAGAAACTGCGGGTTGTACTTACCGGCTTCGGCGTCGGCCTCGATGAGCAGGCCGTTTTCGAAATCCTCCCGGGCGGGGTTGAACTGGGTGCTGCGCAGCATGAGAATTTCCCAGGTGCCGCTGCTGAGTATGGCTTCAGTGGGTCCGGCGCCGGAGCCGACCGCCGCAAACTGCGTGTCGTGTCCTGCGGCGACCACCGGGGTGTCTTCGGGCAGGCCGGTGGCGGCAGCGGCGCTGCGGGTGACTCGACCGATGATCCGGCCGGGCTCGACCAGTGGCGGAAAGATATCATCGCTCACTCCCGCCCATGACAGGAGTTCCTCCGACCAGTCGCGGGCCGCCATATCTATCGCCATCGTGGTCCCGGCGGAGGTCGGATCCAGGGACCGCTCACCACACAGCAGATAGCTGAAGATGCCCGGCATCATGAGGAAATGATCCGCCTTCTCGACGATCTCCGGCTCGTTGTCCACCAGCCAGCGCAGCTTCAACAGGGTGTTGAAAGGGATGATGGTGTATCCGCTGGTTTGATATATCTCCCACGGATCAAGATCGGCCGCGATCTGGTCCGCCAGGGCTTCCGTCCGGCCGTCCTGCCAGCTAATGGCCGGATACAGAAAGTCGCCGTCTTCGTCAATGAACGTCCCGTCGGCGCCCCAGGTCGTGACCGTCACCGCGGTAATGCGACCGGGGTCAATATCCTCCACACAATGGCTGCAGGCGGTGGAGAGCTTATCCCACAGCCCGTCCACGTCCCACACCAGGTGGTCGTCGGGCTCATCTTCCGGTGACACCGGCTCATTGGGTACCGACCAACTCGTCAGTATTTCGCCGGACGCATCGATGGCAATAACCGTGATGTTGGTGGACCCACAGTCGAAAACAACAGCAATGTCTTTGTCCATCTCAATCACCTTATCTGCGCCGACCTTTGAGGCGTATGACGGCGTCAGTTTTGAAAGCGATATGACACAAAGCGAAGGTCACTCGGGTCCCTGTGTGGACAATCCGGCTTCTTCAGCAGCCGTCTCTGGGTCGAGCTCATCTTTCAGCACCCGGCGCACCGCGGACATCATACCGGGCACATCAGGAGCATCGAGGCATGCACCACGGACAAGGACACCCAGCGCTCCGTTTTGTGTGGCCTGTGAGGCCATCTGCAGCAGGTCATCAGCATCGGCGGTCTGGCGGACATGGGCGGCGATAACCGGTATCGGACATGTATTGACCGTTCGCTCCAGCTCATCGGCGACAGCGTACGTGATGACGGCGTCGGCTCCCAGCTCGGCCACCATGCGGGCGCCTTCATGCACCCGTTCGGCGAGCCTTCCCGGAGGGAGGTTTTCTGCTCCGCCCGGAAACCATTCTGCTATGAGGGGCAGGCCACATTCTCGCTTCTGCCGCACCAGCGCCGAAAATTCTTCGACCGCCGCCGCATCGTCGTGCTCGCTATTTCCACCGAGGCACAAAGAGGCCACACACAGGTCTGCGCCGACGGCCTGGGCGGACGACGGAGCACTCAGCGTCCCACAGACGGAGCCGGTGTAATCGGCTACAGGTCGCCTTCCGGTCGGCCAGTTGAGACGTACGGCCGCCAGAGGGGCTCCGCGGTAGTCGAAGGCGTGGCCACAGTGCCGCATCATCCCGGGGCTGATAATCATCGCATCGGCGTCACGAAAACCATCAACCACTTCGGGCAGATTTCCCAGGCCCGGTATCGGCCCGGCGAATACTCCGGCTTCCAGTGACACAAGCACGGCGCGGCCGCCCCCGGAAAACAGCCGGTTCAGACGAATCCATTGTCCCTCCATGGGTTCCCCTCCCCTGTGAGGTGTTGCGCCTGTTGTATAATTCCATGCGCCCGGCGTTCCTCCTGCCCGTTGAGGGTAATAATAGAGGAATCACCCGCCGACACGCGAACTTCACAACTGCAAATCACAAAAAAGGCACAACTTATTGCGTAGATGTGTGTCTACTAGGGTATATAGTAGAAAAGGCGACCTGGCACATTCTGCACTGAACAAATGTTCCGCCAGCAAAGTCCTTGGACTGGTATGAGCCGTTGTGTGGCGAAAGGAAGATGGATATGTTGAGGCGTCCGTCGGGAGTGGCGCTCATTGCAGTGGCGGCCTTTGGTATTATCTCGCTGATGCTGGTGGCCGGCTGTAATGAAGATGATATCGAAAAGAGTCTCGGAAGCCAGACGGCAAGGGCGGTCGAGCAGCAGTACGAAATCAGCACCGATCCCCTGCTGAACGAGTGGGTCTCGAACATGGGACATATCATCGTGGCTCATTCAAACCGCCAGCAGATACCCTATGAGTTTAAGGTGATCGACACCGACCAGATCAACGCTTTCGCCGCACCCTACGGCCATATTTACTTCCTGAGGGGGCTGCTGGAGTTTTCTGAAAGCGAGGATGAGGTCTGGTTTGTCGCCGCTCACGAGGTGACACACATCGTCAAGCGTGATTCGATCAAGGGCGTCAAGAAGAATATGCTTTACGGTCTCGGTGCCGCGCTTATCGGCGGTGAAGACGAGACGATGGGCGATATTGTGGGTCTCGGCGCCGGGCTGCTTCTGCTTCACTACAGCCGTGATGACGAGCGCGACGCCGACGACGGTGGTTGTGATCTGTGCTACAAGGCCGGGTATGATCCCCACGGCGCCATAGGCTTTTTCGACAAGCTTCAGGCACTCAACGATCGGGGGCGACCGTCGTCACTGGAGCACCTGCTTTTGACGCATCCACCGACACCCGACCGGAAGTCTCGCCAGCTTTCACGAAAGTACTTTGAGGCCGACAATGCGGAGGCACAGTTACACATCGCACGCGGATATGAGCGTCGTCACCAGTACGGTCATGCAGCGAAGCTTTTCAATACCGCCCTGGAAGCTGCGCCGGAAAATACGACCGCCCGTATTGGGCTGGCGGACTGCTACAGCGCTGTTGGCAAGCTGGATGAGGCGCGAGAGCAGTACCAGTCGGTTCTGCGGGAGAATTCACACAACCAGTATGCCGCCCGCCGCCTGGCCGCATTGCCCGACCAGTCGGTTGAGCTCAGCCAGGTTCCCGCGGTCCAACAGCAGCAAGCCCGCACGCTGCTTCAGAATGTCGGCTCACTTGATACCGCCGTCACAAATATGAAGCGGCGAAGTGCGGAATTTTCCAACCAGATCACAGGCAATCTCTCATCCGCCATCAGCTCTTCGAAGCAGAATTCGAGCACCATTCTGGGGATTTCGGACCAGAATCCTGACATCGAGGACGACCAGCGCAAGACCTTCATGCTGGGCAACGCTGCAGTCGCGAAAGCCAACGACGCAGTATATTCCGTGGAAGGGCTGCAGCGGCGCGTGCAGAATGTGAGCGACCATTGTGGTCTTCTTGAAAACGAGCTGGTTTCCGCGCTGCAATCTGCGGCTGCAGGCACCGGAGCGTCCAATGACGTCGCAATCGCCCGGAGATCGTGGCTGGCTCTGCAGAGGGCAACCGATGAATTTGACCAGGCCATGGACATGACCCCGGACGCCATGACGAAGATCAACCAGGCTCAGCAAAAGGCGACGGATACGGTCACCTACATGCAGCGGATGGTCAGAGATTCCGACAACACCTGGCACGAAATGAACCTCAAGCAGGCTGCAGAGGAGACCGAGAACTACGCGGAAATGGCGGATGCGGCTATCGGCAAGAGCAAGAATGTTGCCCGACTGGCCGAATCGCGGGCTTTGCTGGCACGCATCAACATCGCGGCGTTGGGCGCCAATCCAAAGCTTCGAGAGGTCTTCGACGGCCTGGTCGCCCATTACACTCTCTGCAGGCCCGAAGAGGTGGCCGAGCTCAGAGAGCAGGGCTTCGGACACGGTGACGCCGCCTTTGCGCTGGCGGCATCCAAGTCAACCGGCCGGGCTGCGGCCTCCTACCTGACGGAGCTGCAAAACAACAGCCTGATCGACACACTCCAGCAGAGCAATGTCGATCTGAATGGCCCCATCATCCTGCTGCGGTATATGGCCAATGCGATGGAGCGAGAGATGGAATTCGCTGAGGCCGAAGCTGCCGGATAGAGCTCTGACAAACAATACGGCAGAAAACACACAGCCGCCACCTGTTCATCAGTGGCGGCTGTTGCTATTCATGTGGTGCGAACATCGTGTTCCGGTGGGCCTGCTACTGCCCTGCAACCATCGGGTCATCAACCTCGCGCTGCCACCGCTGAAGCTCGCCGCGAAGATAATCAAGCCGGTCGCTGTGCTGCGGGTCGTCAGCCAGATTCTCCATCTCCCACGGATCATTGACGGTGTCGAAAAGCTGCGTGGTGCGTTCGCCGTCAACGTAATACTCGATCAGCTTGAAGCGGCGGTCGCGCACGGCCCGCTGGCAGTCCATGTACGCGAACATCAGGTTATCGCGGATGGCCGTTTGAGACCCTTCAATCACGGGCATGAGGCTTTCGCCCTCGACGCTGTCGGGTATCTCAATATCCAGCAGGTCGCACAGCGTCGGGAAGATGTCCAGCAGATAGCACTGGGCGTCGGTGGTCTCCCCCTGGGGCAGACCGGGGCCGACCATTGCCAGGGGCACCCGGACGCTGTGGTCGTACATATTCTGCTTGCCCATCAATCCATGCTGGCCGACAGCGAGACCGTTGTCACCGGCGAAGATGATGATGGTATTGTCAGCCCGGCCCGTCTGCTCCAGGGTCTCCAGAACCCGGCCGATTTCATCGTCGAGATGTGTGATCATGCCGTAGTAGTCAGCGATATGCTCGCGGATGATCGACGGAGTCCGCGGCCACGGCGCGAGCTGTTCATCCCTGATTTCCATCTCTCCATTGTCGAAGGGATGGCGGGGCATGAAGTTTTCCGGCACCGGGATGTCATCGGGGTCGTACATTTCGTCATATTTCTTCGGTGGCATCCTCGGGTCATGTGGGGCCGTGGTTGACAGGTACGCGAGGAAGGGACTGTCGTCGTCATATTCGCGCAGGAAGCTGCAGGTGGCGTCACAGAAAAGCTCGGTGGAGAACTTTTCGCCGATGTAGATGCGGTCTTCGTCATATTCGCCGGAGGGGTCGAAATCCTGCACCGGCACCTCCAGGTGGTTTGACATGCCGCCGAAAAAGATCTTCGCACCGTCGGAGAAGCTCCGGGCGTACGAGGGCGGCTCGTTGTGCCATTTGCCGGTCCCGAAAGTGTTGTAGCCGTGCTGCTGCAGAAGCTGCGGGAACGTGATCCAGTCACCGAGGTCGCGGGGTGTATGCCACAGCGTCCTTCCGCTCATCAGCATCGAACGGCTGGGGCAGCACACCGCCGGGATGGTCGAACCCATGATGGTGGCCTGGGTGAACATGACGCCATTGCGCATCAGGCTGTCGAGATAGGGTGTCTGACAGGCCTCGTTTCCCATTGCGCCCACGGCATCGAACCGCTGGTCATCGGTGAAAATGAAAAGAATATTTGGCCTGTCTGGCATCGCAAAAACCTCGCTTGTCGGCACTTGTAATACACATTTTGGTGACTGTTCTCACCTGCTGCTGTTATTGCCTGTTCATATCACACCAGTTTGGCCGTCTCCCGGCCCGCCAGGGGTGGTCATCCCGCCCCTTCAGGTCGCTATTGGCCAAATATCTCGTCGAAGGTGTCCACAAATATTCCGGCGGTCAGGTCATCAATGTTGGTCATATCCACCTGCCGGACGCTGGAATTGGGGTTGCTTTGCAGCCAGTCGCGGGCGGTCTCCAGCAGAATCTGCGCGCAGCGGTCTTTCGGGAAGCCGAATATTCCGGAGCTGATGGCAGGCATGGCAACACTGGTCACATCCAGCCGGTCGGCCTCCTTCAGGGAATTGAGCACGGCATTTGTCAGCTTCATGTCCGCATCCGGATCATTTCCCTTGGGCCCCACAGCGTGAATGACGTATTTGGCCGGAAGGTTGCCGCCTGAGGTCGTTGCAACATGGCCTTCAGAAACATAGCTGATTCTATCTGACTCCTCGCGGATGACCGAACCACCTGCCTTCTGAATTGCCGCCGCGACACCCCCGC
>JAWODS010000247.1:0-19385 GCA_046483205.1 Armatimonadota bacterium
ATCGCCATGATCGACTCCATGTCCCACGGATCACCGACCGCACCGTCGCCATCATCCCCGTTCACCTGTTCGGCAATCCGTGTGACATGGAGTCGATCATGGCGATTGCCGCCGAAAACGATCTTGCGGTTATTGAGGACACCTCGCAGGCCTACGGGACGATGTATCACGGACGCAGGTGCGGCACCATCGGCCATATCGGCAGCTTTTCTCTCCAGCAAAGCAAGCATATCACCACGGGTGACGGGGGCCTGACCATTACCGATGATGATGAGCTGGGCGAACGTATCCGCCTGTTTGCCAATAAGGGGTGGCCCGATTACTCTGCGAAAGGTGCCCGGGATTACACGCAATTCGGCTTCTGCTACCGCATGAATGAGCTGACTGCAGCCGTGGGCCTCGCACAGCTCCGGAAGCTCGACCGCATCACCACGGCGTACACCTGGGCGGGGGAGCTGCTTACGGAGAAGCTCCAGGGAATCGACGGGGTGACCCCACCGAAGACACAGCCGGGCGGAGTTCACACGTACTGGCTGTACGCGATACGAATTGACGAAGATGTACTGGGGATGAGCGCAGAGAAATTCGCGGCGGCGGTGACGGCGGAGGGAGCGTCGTGTGGAGCAGGATACATCGGCCGGCCCATCTACATGTTCGAGGCGCTGCGCAGCCAGCACGGCATATACGGCGATACAGATTTTCCGTTCAAATCATCGGAGTTCGGCAGCGGCCACAGCTTCGAATACGAAAAAGGATACTGTCCGGAGGCCGAGCGCGCGCTTGACGAAATAGTGACCCTGCATGTCAACCAGTGGTTCACGCCACAGGACATACAGGACATGGCCAACATCATCCACAAGGTGGCCGCGTCACGGCAGTGAAGTTACTGCAGATCCCATAGGTTCGTCGGCTTCACGGTTTCGCGTGGTGTCATCAGCTTTGCGTGGCCGTCGCAAAAGGTGAAGTTGCAGCGGTCATTATGACGGGCGGCGATCCGGCTCAGCCCGTGCAGAGGATACGCCATCCCCAGGCACCGCTGGGTGCTGTCGGTCTCCATGAACAGAATCGTCTCTGTTTCGGACTCAACGGCTGCAAGGGTCAGTGATGAGTTATTATATCCTCCAACCATGCACAGCTCGTAGTTGATACCGTAGCTGCGTTTCACCCCCCAGGTGCCGGTGGCAACAGTGGGAGCGGGATCAGTCGGACAGATCAAAAGCTCACGATTGCGCATGTATTCGGCGAGGATGCGTCCCCACCCGATGCCGAGATATCCGGGAGGAGCACCACTGACGCGAGCGGGAACCAGACGTCCGTCGAAATCAGCCGCATACATTTTCGCCGCAAAGCCGATGCTCCGAAGCTGGCTGAGACAGGAGGCCCCTTCCGCCTGTTTCATCACTGTCTCCCAGACCGGAAACAGCATGGCGGAGAGAATACAAATAATGGCAATAACCACCAGCATCTCGATGAGCGTAAAGCCACGGGCGCTTTTTCGCAAAAACTGACCTCCGAATGCAGCCGCAAACATCGGGGGACGGCCAGGACATAGGTGCATAGGACGGCTGAGAACGACCTGCGTTTTATGCGGTGTAACAAATGCGCCTTATTGAGTGATAGTTTCAATACCATCTTTGTGATACCTCCCTGTATCATTAATATTATTTTGTGACGGCAACGCGAGGGTCCGCAAAGCGATAAACGACTGAGGAAATGATACGCCATGACAGGCAAAGAGCGTGTTGCGGCAACACTGCAGCTCGAACCGGTCGATCAGACACCCATTGCAGTCACCCCCTGGAGCGACACCGTGAAACGCTGGCGGGAGGAGGGCCATATCGGGCCTGACGAGGATGTGCGCGACCATTTCGGGCAGGACATACGAACCGGTGGCTGGCTCAACAGCACCGCTGATCTGGACTTCGAGCCGGTGGTCATCGAAGAAACCGAGGAGACGATCCTCACACTTGACGGCAACGGGGCGAAGCTCCGGAAGCCCAAGGGACGCTCGGGGACGCCGGAGCACGTGGATTTTACCGTCAAAGACCGCGACGGCTGGGAAGAGCACGTGAAACCCCACCTGGTGGAGCTCGACCGCCGGCGTATTCCGTTCGAGGGCTACCGGAACGCGAAGAAACACGCAGAGGAAAACGAGCTGTATTTCTGCTGGTCGGGAGTGGCCCCTTTCGAGCAGATGCACCCCGTCTGCGGCCACGAGTATATGCTCATGGGCATGGCCCTGGACCCCGAGTGGGTGCTGGACATGTCGATGACCTACGCACAGATGACCGTCAGGCACCTGGAAGTGCTTTTTGAGGAAGAGGGCGTCCCGGACGGGCTGTTTTTCTACGAGGACATGGGCTTTAAGCACAGACCCTTCATGTCCCCGGAGATGTACCGCGAGCTGGTGATGCCCGCTCACGCCCTGCTGTTTGACTTTGCACATTCCCACGACTGTCCGG
This sequence comes from Armatimonadota bacterium, assembly GCA_046483205.1. Taxonomy (GTDB): domain Bacteria; phylum Armatimonadota; class Zipacnadia; order Zipacnadales; family UBA11051; genus JBKHJK01. The sequence continues at coordinate 2,463 of JAWODS010000247.1, forward strand.
TCATTGTGCACTCATGCGGGTACGTCGAGCCGCTGGTCCCGGGCCTCATCGAGGCGGGTATGGACTGCCTGCAGGCCATGGAGGTGAAGGCGGGAATGGACCTGCCGAGCCTCTACGAGCAGTTCGGCGACCGCATCGCCTTCTATGGCGGCATTGACGTTCGCGTGCTCATCAGCAACGACCGGGATGAGATCGACAGGGAGATGGACAAAAAGATCCTGCCGGTGGTGCAAAACGGCGGCGGCTACATCCTCCACAGCGATCACTCCGAGCCGCCTGAGGTCGATTACGAGACGATGAAGTACTTTGTGGAACGTGGCAGAAAGCTTGGACGGTAGTGGTTACACAACCCTCGTGCAATACTGTCTCAAAAAAAAGATAACTGTAGCTCGGCCCTGGATTTCGTTGTGGAAATCCAGGGTGAAAACGCATCGCGTTTTCAGCTTCCAGCCCCAGCCCACTTCCCTCTGGCTGCGAAATAACCGCGTAGAGATCTGTTTTAATCTGTATGAGGCATTATTGATTCTGCCTGCAAAAGATAAAAGCCCGCGACCTTCAGTGGTCGTGGGCTTTTTCAGGCCATTTCAGTTACCCTTACGGATAGATCCCCCGCAGGCGGACGGCTTCGGCGACGCGCCCGACAGCGACGTTAAAGGCCGCATCACGCATATTACATCCGCACTCTTCGGCTTCGGCCAGCACATGGTTGTACGAATCCACCATGATCTCTTCGAGACGGGCGATGACCTCTTCCTCTTTCCAGAAGTACATCTGGCCGCCCTGGACCCATTCGAAGTACGAGACGGTGACACCACCGGCGTTGCACAGGATATCGGGAATGACGAAAATCCCCTTCTCATCAATGATCTCCTGGGCTTCGGGGGTGGTGGGGCCGTTTGCGGCCTCGGCGATCATCCGGCACTTGAGATCTGCTGCATTCTCGCCGGTGATGGTGTTTTCAAGTGCGGCAGGTATCAGCACATCGCACTCCAGGGCCAGAAGCTCGGCGTTGGTGATGTTGTCGGCGTCAGCGAAGTCCACGACCGATCCGCTTTCAGCCTTGTGGTTGATCACCGCGGGGATATCCAGGCCGCTGGAATTGAAAATGCCGCCGGTGGAGTCGGAGCAGGCGATAACGCTGGCGCCCATCTCGTGCAGGAGCCGTGCCGCAACCGAACCGGCGTTGCCGAAGCCCTGCACGGCCACCGTTGCGCCGTTGATGTCTATGTCGCGAGTCTTCAGACCCTCGCGGACGGTGAATGAGACCCCCCGGGCGGTGGCCTCATTTCGACCGGCCGAGCCGCCGATCTCTATGGGCTTGCCGGTGACCACGGCCGGGACAAGATACCCGCGATTCATGCTGTAGGTGTCCAGGATCCAGGCCATGATCTGCGGGTTGGTATAGACGTCGGGGGCCGGGATATCGCGCTCCGGTCCGATGAAATCGACGAGTTCAGAGGTGAACCGCCGGGTCATACGCTCAATTTCCTTCAGCGACATCTCCTTGGGATTGCAGATCACTCCACCCTTCGCGCCACCGTAGGGGATATCGACGACGGCGCACTTCCAGGTCATCCACATTGCCAGGGCGATCACCTCGTCCAGCGTCACGTCCGGATGGTAGCGCAACCCGCCCTTGCAGGGCCCCCGGTCCATGTTGTGCTGCACGCGGTAGCCTGTGTAGACCTTTTCACTGCCGTCATCCATTTCGGTGGGGATAGAGACGGTCATGATCCGCTTGGGATACTTGAGCTTTTCAACGATGCCCTCTTCGGTCCCGATGCGCTCTGCGGCTTCTTCGAGCTGCTGAATTGCTACATCTTTGGGATTGTAAGAGCCGGATTCGGTCATGTCTTTCCCTCCAGGAAAAAGTGTGCTCAAACGCGTCTTGCAGCGTCCAGAATTGCAAACTGCATCTGTTCGTTGAGATATCCGTCACCAATGGGAGCCAGAGGCTCATCAGCCCCGCCCCGGATGGTATCCAGAAACTGCCGGATTGACTGGTACATAAAATCGTCGGCTCGAATTTCCGTATCACCGGCCGAGAGGAAGGCAGCATACACGCCGTTCTCATCATTGCGTCCCTCGTAATCCACCAGGCAGTCGTTGATGCCGAAACGGCGGACCAGGTCACCCTCGGTTCTCCAGGCCCGCACCACGATTTCACATTCGCACACGGGCCCCTCAACCGGCTGGAAGTCGAAGTGTGCGGTCGCCTGCTCGCGCTGAACGAGAAGCTCTTCGGAGCCCGGAATAATCTCGCCGCCTCCACAGAACCCCAGCATGACGCTTAAAGGATGGCTGGCGAGATCGATCCACACCCGCTCATAAACCTTGTTGGTGTGTCGGGAATCGATCTGCATGAAGAATGATTCAGCAGGGCCGGGCTCACTGCCGATCTGCCGGCACAGCTTCAGATACGGCTCCCGGCCGGCCACGTACTGAGTATTGACCGCTCGCACTGCGTCGTCCGGACCGGCCTGTGCCATCTGCCGGGCCTCATCGAGGAGCGTGTCGGGAGATTTGTTTTCGTCCCACGTCAGCGGCTTTTCACACAAAATATGACAGCCCGCAGTGGCCGCCGCCATGAAGTGCTCGTAGTGAAGATCGGGAGGGCTGCAAATATTGACTGCGTCCGGCTTTTTTTTCTCCAAAAGCTCGCCAACATCCGTGTATCCCCGGGCGGTGATACCGAAGCTGTCCTCGAGCATATCGGCAGTATCCCGGACACTTTCGGCGTTGCTACCTGCAAAGGCAACAACATCACAATCGAGCCTGTCCAGCCATTTCGCGTGATGTTTTCCGATGCCTGAAGCGCCGATTACTGCCGCCTTGAGTGCCGATGTCATGAGCGTCCACCTCGGTGTTGGGATTCGATGGTTCAATCGATATCTGCCGGTGGCGCAAAGCGGCCGGCAAAGAAGTTATTCTTCGCAGGCTCCAAAGAACCTTCCGAGATATCTCAGGGGGAGGTTATTCCTCGACTTGTTCGGGGATGATCTCAACGGTATGCCCGCGACTGTGGCTGGTTACGGTCACAGAAAACGTCCGGGTCTCACCGGGCTTGATGTTTTCAAGAATGACATTATTTGTGCCCCGCTTGTCGCCCTCGGTGCTTCTGAGGATGGCCTCCATCCTGACCTTTTTGATGAGACCATCACCCGTGTTTTGCACCTCGGCGAAGACCCGTGCCATGCCCTTTTCGTTGTCAATGATAAAGTGCTTTTTCGCCACGAAAAGGTCATCGATACTGCCCTCGGCATACCTGGGCCCGCACGCAGCGATCATGATGACTGCTGCAGCAGCCAGCAGCACGATGAGACACCTGACATTGAGACTCCATAAACGTACTCTCATACCTCGGGAGTATAGCACACCACTTCAGACGCTCACAAGACAGGCAGGCCTCCGCGGGACGTCTGGAGAAATGACATGGCAGGTCATAAACACACGGAGGAATGAAACAGCTTGCGCGGATATCGGATCGGCTCAGTAGCCGGTATAGACATAGAGATCAACATTTCGTGGATTATCGTCTTCTTTTTGATTCTCGCATGGTTTGCCGGCGACTATTTTCCCCGCGGCTTTCCATCGGCGGCCCAGTGGCAGACATTGCTGGCCGGGTTGATTGCGTCCCTGCTGTTCTTTGCATCAGTGCTGATTCACGAGGTGGCACACTCGCTGACCTCCCGCAGGTATGGGACCGATGTGGCCCGCATAACCCTCTTTGTTTTCGGGGGTGTCGCCCAGATCAAGGGCGAGCCAAAGACACCGCTGGCGGAGCTGTGGATCGCGATTATCGGGCCGCTTGCAAGCCTGGCTATCGGCCTGGTGCTGTGCCTGGGGTACCTGGTGATTGCGGGCGAGACCGGGGCTTTCTCCTCTATTTCGGGCCTGTGGGAGGGTCTCACCACCGCGCAGCCCGAGACCATCACCGGCGGCGTCGTGATGCTGATTGGCCGCCTGAACTTTATCCTGGCGGTCTTCAACCTGATACCCGCCATGCCCCTGGACGGCGGTCGCGTGCTCCGTGCCTGTCTGTGGTATTTGTGGGACGACGTCGTCCGTGCCACGCACTGGGCCACCGCCCTCGGAAAGGGTTTCGGATATCTGCTGATGGGGCTGGGAGTGTACACCTTCTTCACCGCGGGTCTGATTGCCGGTATATGGTATCTGGGGCTGGGCTGGCTGGTGTTGATGGCCGCGCAATCGGCCATGAGTCATGTCATACTCCAGGCCAAGCTTCGACAATTCAGCGTCGGACAGCTCATGATCTCCAGGTTCATCACCATACGCGCTTCCATGCCCCTCAGACAGGCGGTCGAGGGAATCATGCGGCCGTATCAGCTTGCTTCGGTGCCGGTGGTTGATGACGGACGGCCCGTGGGAGTCCTCACTGCCGAGAATATCCAGCAGCTCAACCGCTGGCAGTGGGATAACGCGGTCGTTGCCGACGTCATAGAACCGGTCGATCCGGAGATGGATCTTATCGAAGCCGACACCGACGCCGGAGAGGCCGTCACCCAGCTCATTCACAGCGAACGCGACTATCTGCTGGTGACCTACGAGGGCCGGCTTGTGGGCCTTATCACAGAGGATAATCTCACTGCGGTGGTGCGATAGGCGCTGCATGCAGACCGACTTTGCTACTGGCTCAAAAGCCCGCTGCGGCGTCAATTGCTTTTGAGTGCCCACAGATAACAGAGTGAGTCTCCGACGGCAAAGATTATGCAATCTTTGCGGTTGAACGATAGACCCGGGAGCCAACATGACCAGACATCAGCGAGACTTCATCATTGTGCTCATCATCATCGGCCTGGGGGCGGCAGCATGGATCGCTTACCAGCGCGTGCAGGTGGAAAGCGCCGGCAGAGACGTCGCCCTGTGCGTGGACTACACGGAGGTCGAGCGGCTCGCGGGCCTGACCGGTGTGGAGATAGAAGAGATTTTGAAAGACCTTCACCAGGCCGGGGCCACGCACTGTGCGATCAATGAAATGACGCTGAACGAGATGATCCTTTCGGGCAACTTCTCGATTTTCCAGGAACCGGGCCAGGTTATACGGTCACAATGCAGCAGCGATCGGCCCATCGAGACGCTGCAGGCGAAGCTTCCCGGCATCACCATTCAACCCGAGCCCTATGGCGGAGGCCAGTATCAGGGCCGCAGAATGCCGGTCACCACCCGGGCCGTAGGACACTTTAAACAGGGTAATGTTTCGGTGTTCGGCAGCGTCGGTGTGGCGTATGACCCGTTCGCGCGTGGAAAGATTGCCGAAGCTGGATTGGAACCCGTTGCCCGGCCGGTGCCCGATTTGTGCAATACACCACAGGCAGTCGCCCGCTCCATCGAAGACGCCAAATGGAATGGTACCGGCCTCGTCATCTTCCAGGGCGACCGGGTGGTCGGGGCCCCCGGTCTCATCCCCGAGACGGCACGGCGGCTGCAGGAACATGACCTGCAGTTCGGCATGGTCGAGCTGGCGCCACAGACGGGAGAATACGCACTGGCCAGAGAGCTTGATTACCAGGTCCTGCGCTGCCACAGCATCCCCACCGAAGAGATGGCGACCATGAGCACGGACCGGGCCATCCACCGGTACCTGCTGGCGGTCACAGAGCGGAAGGTGCGGCTGTGTTATGTGCGCCTGGTATTGACACCCGCCGCAGACTTGCTCGCTGCCAATCGCGACTATCTTTCGGACCTTTCCGGCGCACTTGCTGAAGCCGGTTACACCACAGGATCACCGCAGCCGTTCTCGCCCATCGACTGGTCGCCGATGCTGTTGAAGCTCCTTGCCCTCGGTCTGCTCGGGGGCTTTCTGTGGCTTTTGCAGGTTACACTCGGCCTGTCGCCGCGAGCCTTCTGGCTGACGGGCGCAGTCGCGTTTCTTGCTGCAATGGGCGCGGCAACGCCCTCACTGTCGCTGGGACGGCCACTCATCGCGCTGGCGGCGGGGCTGGTGTTCCCAATCGTCGCTGTGACCAGTGTTCGCGAGGCATATCCGGATATTGAGGACAGGCGCCGGGGGACCAAGCCACTGCTCGCGGGGTGGCTTCTGGTTCGCGCCGCCCTGATTACGGCCATCGGCGGTTTTATTGCGGCGGCCGCGCTCTCGGAGGACCCCTACCTGATGAGGGTGGCGCAGTTCCGCGGGGTGAAGCTCGCCCAGGCCGTGCCGCTGGTGGTCATCGGGGTGGTTTTTGCGGCCCGCGCAACCTGTGAATATCGCCAGAGCGTGAAGATTGCGCCGCTGTGGAAGGCCCTCGGCAGCGGCCTGGGGGCAATCGGGCGGGCCTCGGTGCGCTACTGGCACGCCGGATTGATGCTTGTGATACTGGGAATGGTCGGGTATATGCTGATGCGGTCGGGCAATCAGCCAGCCATCGGTATCGCCGACCTGGAGATAAAGCTGCGCTCGACCCTTGACGCGCTTCTCGGCGTCCGCCCGCGCACCAAGGAGATTTTTCTGGGCTATCCTGCGCTGTACGTCGGCCTGATGCTGCTTTTGCACGGCCGCTTTCGGGTGTACTGGCTGTTTATGGGGCTGGGCGCCATTTCGCAGATTTCGCTTTTCAACACTTTCTGCCACCTGCATACTCCGCTGACCATATCGCTTTTGCGGGTGGCACACGGAATCTGGATCGGACTGCTGATCGGTCTCGTGTGGTGGGCGGTCAAGCGCGCCGCAGACGCTGCCTGTCAGCGCTTTTTCACAGAGGAATCGGACCCAACACAATGAACAAAACTCCATTTTGACGGCCAGGAGGAAACACCATGGTTATTGATATCCACCATCATCTGCCGCGCGATTATAAGCCGTATGTCGAGAAGGTGCAGGAGGCCTGCAGCGAGCTGGGCATTGACAGGGTTGTGATGTGCTCATCCGGCCCCCCACAGGCCGACAACGATACACTGGCACGGGCGCAGGAGGAGTATCCGGATTTTCTGCTGTGCCTGGGCTATATGCGCCTCGGCGAGGATAATGTGAGGACCGTGGATCGCATCATGGACCTGGGTCTGCACGGCATTAAGGTCATCCGGCCGCTGGATAATTACGATGCCGATGATTATATGCCGCTGTATGCCCGTGCGGCGTCGTTTGGTCTGACCATGCTTTTCCATCTGGGCATCGTCGCCCGTGGGCCGCGCGATCCCTTCATGGACGTCTCAATCGATCGCATGCGCCCCTCACATCTCGACCGCATCGCCCGCAGCTACCCGGACCTGAACATCATCGGCGCCCATCTGGGGAACCCGTGGTACGGGGAGGCGGGGGAGGTCGCCAGGATGCATCCGAATGTGTATTTCGACCTCACCGGCTCCACCATGAAGAAAAAGACGCCCGCCTTCATTGACGAGGTTTTCTGGTGGGCCCGCAACGAGCAGTATGGCCTGATGGGCGACAAGCACCCCTACGAGAAGATCGTTTTCGGCACCGACGTAGGCCCCGACCTTATGGGGGATGTGATGGAAGACTACCGGGCCTTCATGGACTACGTGGATATGGACAAGGAGTACCGGGATCTCATCTGGGGTGGCACGGCGATGAAGCTGCTGGGACTGGAGGGATAAGCGTCATTCTGGCCGCGTCACGCCGCGTTGGCGACGCCACCGATGAAGACGAAAATCCAGACCAGCAAAAAGACGCTTGAGACAACGATCGCGCCGATCGCCCGGCCCCTCGCAGGATGATTCTGCAGGGCCGGGTTTTGTTTGATTTGTCCCAGAACATTGATGCCCATGAAAAAGCCGATGAGTGCGGGGAGGAAGCACATGATGCCGAGAACGCCCAGGACGATGGCATTATTGGCCCGGGCCTCCAGCTCGGCGCCCTGGAGCTGTTCGAAGCTCATCGCACGGCCGCCGCTGTAACTGCGACCGGATCCCGCCGAAGTTTGAGGGCGATAGGCTCCCCCGCCCCCGGCAGACTGTCCTGCGGGCGGTGTCGCTGGCGTCGGCTGGCTGGCCGCCTGGCGACCACCCGTACATCCGTAGGTTGTGCAGCCGCCATTTTCCTCCCAGCAATCGGCGTGATGAGGGACGCCACACTCCGGGCAGACGACAATATCTTCACCGGGCTTGATGGGAAACCGGCAGAAGGGGCAGGTTTTGCCAACCTCGTCATCTCCCGCCACCGTCGCCCCCTCGCCACCGCCTGAAGAAGGCTCTGGCTCGGGCGCGAACTCGATTTCCACCACATCGGGGGGAGGGGTGGAGGGCCGCTGTCGCTGGGGGCGCCGTGCGGGAGTCGTCGGGCGCGGCGGCGGACTCTGCCGGGGGGGCTGGGTCTCCTCGGGTGATGTCCGGTCCTCCGAAGGGGCCTGGCTGGAACCCTGCCGCTGTACGGGCAGCCCGAAGATCTGCTCACCGCACTTGGGGCAAAACTTGCCCTGGATTCTGATGTTTTCCTTGCAGTATGGACAGCGCATCACGAAAACCCGTCGTACGTCAGGATTTTTGGGTTAGCTCCGAGAAGAGTAATGATTCGTCTCATATAAACATTAAACCACAAATACGTTTTTCAGACAACGCGGCGCTGAACATCTCAAAAAGACGGGCCGGTGCTGTAGGCGACCGTGAGAACCACCGTCGCCACAGCGATAAGGCCCAGCAGAACCAGTCCCAGATACAGGTGCATTTCAGGTGCGTCGTCCTTGCTGTAGGTCCAGCCGAGGAAGATGATTGTTCCCGCAAGAGCAATCGAAAGAATGATACCAAAGGGCCGGAACATGGTGGCGAGCAATAGCAGGGCGGGCGAGATCAGCAGAACCGAGCACGGCAGTATATAGGCGGGTTTCAGAAGCTGTGGCGAGATGTCGGGTCGCGGCTCGGCACTCCTGAAAGCCCCCTGTGATCGCGCCTCCGGGAAGCTGTCGGCGATGCGGTCGGCGGTGGTGTGGCAGCCGTAGGTGGTGCAACCCCCGTTATCAAACCAGCAGTCGCGATGATGGGCGATGTCACAATTCGGACACACAATAATCCGCTCGCCCGATCTGATGGGAAACAGACAATATGGGCAGATTTCACCGACATAGTCTCCTGCTGCTTCCGGTGTCTCCGGACTGTCGGTGTCATTATTGCTGAGCTGTTGTCCACATTCGGGGCATGGCGCGGAGGTGTCTGTAATTTCGGTGCCACAGGCCGGACAGCGCATCGTGGGGGTCACACCGATGTCTCAAATCGGGCGCGCATCTGCGCGGTCTCTACCGCCACAGTGGTGGCGCATTATAGAAGCTCGATCTCCAGGTCGTCGTCTTCATCGTCTGCGTCCTGTTCGCCCAGAAGGTCAATATCGACCTCGGGCTGGTACAGGTCGCTGTCATCAATAGGAAAGAGCTGCTCATTTTCTTTGGCCCACCGGGCGGCGGTGGCATTCAGCGGGCTCTTGGGATTGAAGCTCTGGTACGCGATCATTTCTCCGATCTGCATGATCACGTCCACGAGCGTTTCACCCGCAGCCCAGTGATCTCCAATACAGATATATGACCCGAAGTTCGGGTGGAAGATGGGCGTTTTCAGGTCGCATTTCGGTTTTTCACGGGGATAGTCGCGGTGCAGATAGATCGTCGCCTCGTGATAATTACGCTCCTTGGGGCGCCCGGTGTTTTCGTCAAGCTCCAGCCCCTTGATATGAAAGATCACCTGATAGACTTCCGGGGGATCTCCCTGGACGGGGGTCACGTCGATTTTCGGGTGACCGGCAAATTCGTCCATGACCATCTGGTGGTCGGCGTACAGACGTCGCAGTCTCGCGTTCATGAATGCCCTTTCACTCGCTGTCTGGATCAGTTTCGGGTGCGGCCTGTTCGGTGTCCTGCGCTTCCTGCGCCTGGCGCATCGGGATCTGCGGAATGATCAGCCTCATGCCCGCTTTCAACTGGCTGTCGTCGGACAGACCGTTGAGCCTGGCGATGATCACTTCGTTGTCAGGCGTGTCGTAGTATTTTTGGCTGATTTCGCGCAGCGTGTCACCGGCTTTCACCCTGTAGATGTCACTCACAAGCTCTGTTGCGGAGGGGTCGAGGTGTGCGGAGCCGGGCCCCAGAGTGATCTCTTCGTCATCGTCGGTAACTTCTCCGGGCGACGGCTGTGGTGTGGTCGGTGGTTCGGTCAGCTCGGTGGCAGCATCAAGCTCCCCCGCTATTTGCGGGGTGGTGCTGTTGATCTCGTCCGGCACTTTTCGCAGCAAAAGAAGCGAATACACCTGCAGGATCACAGTCAACGCCACCAGCACTCCCAGCAAGCCCATGATCCAGCCATTGCCACCGGAATTTCCCGGCGGGGGTGGCTCTGATGCGGCTGTGAATGACCTGCCAGTCTCTTCAGCGATGGTCTCTTCACTGTCGGTGTCGTGTGTTATTTCGTATGTCCCCTCATACTGCAATTTAACAATCTCGCCCTTGCGCCAGACGAAACACCCACGGTCGCCCCGGATCGGATCGACGACATAGGCGATTTGCCACGGCGCGGAAAAGAAGTTTTCATGAATGAACATGTCGTAGCTGGACAGGAAAATGCCGAAGTTCGGATGGCTGTGATACCAGCCGACGATCTCCATGTCCGGATACTGCTCATCGATGGCTTCGTTGATTTCTGCCCACGTATCGTGCGTGAAGGTGACATTGCCCCGGGCGGCGCGGGTATGAGCGGCGGGGATACGCGCCTCGACCAGAACAACCCGATCCTCTTCGTGCGTCACCGTGCCCAAAAGAACGCCGCCGATCTCGCGGCTGGTGTCACTCTGGGCGTGATCGACCACCTCGCCGATGACTTCTTTGGCAAAGATAACGCGGGGAGCTTCCTCTGTTGAGGCGGCCCCGGAATCCGTATCGTTAAGCTCAATGTCGGGCTCTTCAGCCACAGCATCGCCACCGTCCGATACGGGTTCTCCGTGTTGGGGGTCGTTACTGTTGTCCTCTGGAGGTTCCTGTGTCATCCTGCACCTCCTTCAGGTCACTATCCTGTATTTGTTATGCGATGGTGCCGAGGGCGTCTTTGCGGTCGGCTGCGAGCAGGAAATGCTTCATCTCCCAGCCCTGCCGGCCGGTGAAGATGTCGTACAGCGGCAGGCCCAACTCGGCCAGGGTGCGGTCCAGGTAGTCCTCCGAGCCGGTGATCGAATGCGTCAGCTCCGGCTCGCGCATCTCGCCGCAGTTCGGACACTTCGCCTGGGAGACCTTGAGCTTGCCCAGTGAGTCGAAGTAATCCTCATATTCATCACACCGGGCACAGTGCAGTCGCGTACACAGCTCGCGGTGGAACTCGACGATGGCGTCCGGGCCGACCTCGGAACGCACGATCTTTAGCGCCTCGCGTGCCGTGAGATCCCGGGCGCTGCGGTCGAGCCGGATGATATTTTCCAGCCGCTCGTGAGCCGGACAATCCTCGCGCCGGTCGTAGTTAATCGTATATGAATCGTTGCTGTAGCCGTCGTAAAAGAAGCCTTTGCCCTTGAGTGTCGGCAGATCGCGGTCGGTGTGCAGCAGCTTGATGGCCTCCTGCACCTGCATACCCGCAATGACGGAGCCTGTCGTCGGTGTGGTGGGCACCTTCCCCGACAGGATTTCGTCGGGCGACAAAAGCGCGCACGACCGCCGCATACTCAGCAGCTTATAGTCCTGGTCGGACATCGTGCATTCGTAGCACGGTTGGTCGTCTTCGGGGACGAAAACTTTCACCATTCCCTGGATGATCTCTATGGCGCCATCGATGAAGGGTACGCCCATCTTCCAGCAGTTGCTGTTGATGGTCACGCGGGCCTCGCGGTTGTCAAGCGCCCCAAAAACCACGTCCATTTCGCCGAACACGCCGAGGCCAATGTCATAGTTCACGTCAGCCGTGCGGCCCTCGATGGCGATACCGGGATTGATCTCCTTCGCCGTGCGTGCCGCAACCTCCACTTTCTCCTTCCCCTCATCACCGTGGCGGAAAAGGACGGAGCGGGTGAGGTTGGATTCTTCGACAATATCGATATCCACAACCATCGTATTGCCGACACCCAAAAGCGCGAGATTTTTGACGATTTCGTTCCCCAGTGCTCCGGCGCCGATGACCAGGAAACGTGCGTTCTGCAGGCGCTGTTGGTCCCACCACGGGATCAGGCGAAGACGGTCATAGCGATCCTCGTGAAGGTCAACATCAATGAAATCGTGCTCGGACGGCTCTGTTGAATCGCTCATATGCTCTGTCGATTCACCCGGCCGTGATTTCAGGCTGCAGCCGCAGAACGTCGCCGTCCTTGACATCCGCATCGCCCAGCGTCTGTTCATCTGCAAGCTGCTTGCCGGAGGCCTTGTGATGAAACTTATAGCTCATCGGCTGACCGTCGGGCCCGGTGGTCGGGAGCTTCATCATCTGCACGAGCTTTGAGATGATCCGGCGAACGGCCGCGTCATCAGGAAGCGACGCCTCCTGTGATTTGCTGCCGGTGGTGTCCATGATGGTGACATTTACCTTACCCACGACAAAGCCTCCTTCAACTGTTGTTGCTGTATGGGGCTGAAGTCCACGCCTGGGCGGGACCGCCTGTCAGTGCAGCTCGATATCGATATCGCTCAAGTCTTCTTCCTGCTGTGGTGCAGCCTGTGCGGCCGGCTGCTGCACGGGCGCAGACTGCTGGGTGGTGACAGGCGCGGGGCCGCGGCCGCGCAGAATAAGCATGCTTATGACGATCGCTGTCAGCGCAGATACGACGAAGCTGATGACGATTGGCCAGATGATCCATGTTGTCGGAATCTGTCCAGCATTCGGTGCGCCGGGAGCCGGAGTGGACGGTTCCACATTTCCGGGTGCGGGTGGTGCCTGATCGGCTTCAGCGCCGGCTGGAGCTGCTTTCTCCGGTGGCGCCGCCTCCGCTTCGCCCGCAGCCTCCGGGGCCGCCGGGGCGTCACCAAAAGCGGCGGTGAATGGCACCGAGTTGGCCTGCAGAAACTTCATCACGTCGATGCTGGGAATCGCAAAGCCGACGTTCTCAGCATCCGCCACCACACTGACTGCAACTCCTACCACCTGGCCGCTGGCGTTAATAGTCGGGCCGCCGGAGTTGCCTTCATTCAGGGCCGCATCAATCTGCATATACGTCTTTCCGTCAATTTCGCGTGATAAAGATGAGATGACGCCGCGCGTGACGGAGTGCTCCAGGCCGAGTGGCCCGCCGACGGCCGCCACGTCCTGGCCGTGTGAAAGCTTCTCCGAGGAGGCAAACTGCACGACTGGCAGGTTGGCGCGTTCGACTTTCAGGACTGCCAGATCCTCCGCCCCTGACTGGTGCTTGAGCTCCGCTTTCAGCGTTTCGCCGTTCTGCAGCTTCACCTCGATCTCTTCCCCCAGCGCCCCTTCGGCGACGTGACTGTTGGTGACAATGTATCCGTCGCTGGAAACCAAAAAGCCGGAGCCGGACTGATCGCCCACCATAATCATGACCACGGCGGGATCAACACGTTCGACAGCATCGCCGAAATCAGCAGATGCAGGAACTGTGGCAAGCACGGCCAGTGCCAGGAGTGCGGTAACAACAATCATTTCGCGCCGCATGGTCATTGCCTCCATCACGGACGTATATCAGTATCCAGGCGCAATGTATCTGTCATCAATTGGAAATTTGTCCCTATGCCTTTTGACCCATTTCACTGCCTTCAGGTTAAGGGCGTCATCGAGGTCATAGTTTTTATACTGTATCATTTCCCCGATACGCAAGACAAGATCTGCCAGCGTTTCGCCGGGAGACCATCCTCCAAAGCAGACGGTTCCTCCGCGTTCGGGCGGCAGGATGTTGGGGTGAAAAATCGGGGTGCGCCATATCGCCATCGGAGGTTTCTGTGGATAATCGCGGTGCAGGTAGATGTCGTAAATGCTGGACTGTATGATGCGTGGCGGTCCTGTCTTTTCAGGGGGAGCAAGCGTTTTTACGCGGCAGCGAAACCGGTAGCGATCCGGCGGGTCACCAGCCGGGGCCATTTCAATCAGGTCAGTGAGACCGACCAGCTCCTGGAGGTTCATATAATCCGACCACAGCCTCCGCAATCGGGGGCTGTGGCGTGTGCCTGGTCCAGAAGGATTCATTCGCAAAACCTGTGCGTGGACAGATATCGCTGCATTGTCATCATATTTTACCATATCAACAGGCTGTTGACAATTCGCGGGAACCTGCCACGCCCGTGGAGACTCTGACAATCGCCCGGTCAGAACACGTACACGGGGGTACCCACGGATGTCATACTGTAGAGCTTGCGGGCATCCGTGCGATGCTGGCGGATGCAGCCGTGCGATGCCGGCCTGCCCAGCCGGGAGTAAAACGGCGGAGAGGTCGCGTGAATCCCGTGGCTGCCCGTGGAGGTAATCGCCATCCAGTACGGCATTTTGCATTCGTACATTCGCGACCACGCGCAGGGATCCTTATAGAAGACCTTCCCCATCGCACCGCGCCTGGGGTCGTATGCTCCGGGATGCATCGGCGGGGTATAAAAGGGGTAGCGGGCGGTGGAGACGATGTGCATGCGCCGGATGACCCCGTCGGCGATGTAGTACAGCCGCTGCTGGCGTTTCAATACGGCGATGCAGTTTTTCGGGAGGTTCGTAAACTCCTTCGGGCGGTACCGCAGGCCGATCTCGTCCTCTGCGATCATAGTGCCGTCCTCATCAAACCCGGCGATCCGGGCACGGAGGCTTTTGCCATCGACCCAGGGGACGCTATCCCACGTGTACTGGTGTTTATTGGGGATTTTGTCGGTGATCAGCTTCCCGTGGTTGCCGCGCGACCGACCCGCCAGCTTGCATTTGCTGTAATAGTAGTACAGGCGGATTTTCTTAATCGGCCCGGCGCTGAGCCACTGGAAGGTCACAGATGTCCCTTCAACAATCTCTGCGTCCGGCTCCGGCCACACCAGGCGGATGCGGGGCTCCAGCGGCTGCATGATCTCCTGCGGTAGATACACCACCCGCTTATCCTCAAATCTCCGCACGATCTCCTCAATATCACCCGAATACAGGAGCGCTTCGAAACCCATCTCGGCGGCCGACTTGTCGGGGAGAGGCTCAACAGGCCCGCCGCTGTCCATATCCGCCAGGTGCATGAAGCCGGGAAACGTCCCGTCAGACGGCGAGGAAGTTATCTCCGTTTGCAGGGGGGCGATGAGCGAATAGGCGGGATGCACAAACACCGGCTCAGGAAGTGGCTCCACGGGCGGCTGTTGTCCGTACGCTGCACATGCACCGGCGGCCAGAATGAGAGCCGCACAGACCAGATAAATCCTTCGCAGCAGCATAGTCATCTCCACAGAACGGTCGGTGTTTGAACAGCAGAGTGTCAGGCTACGTTGGCTGTTTTGTCAGCTCATCGACTTCATCAAATGCTGGCAGGCACTCCATCTGTGCTGACCGGCTGATGCGCAGTGCGGCGGCGTCTGCTGCAAAACGCCCCATGGCTTTTGGCGGACGCCCATCGAGATATGCGGCCAGAAAGCCCGCATGGAAGGTGTCTCCGGCGCCGATATCGTATTCGACTTTTACCCGGCGTGCGGCGATTTCATGCATTATACCGTCTGAATATACGTAAGCGCCACTGTCACCGTCGGTTATCGCGACGATTTTCGGCCCCAGCGAGGCGACGAACTCCGCCGCCCCCTCCACAGTATCCCGGGGCGTGAACAGCATTGCCTCCTCGCGATTCATCAAAACGATATCGGCGCTCGCAAAGGCCGTATGCTGCACCTTCATTTGCTTTTCGACATCCACGCTCCACGAGCTGGGACGGTAATTGGCGGCATATGCGACCTCCAGCCCTGCCTCACGGGCATTGCGTGCTGCTGCAAGCGCCATGCCTCTGAGTGGCTGCTGCCTGATTGCCGCCTCCGTGAAATCAAAGATCCGGCCCCGTCCGATGACCTCGGTGCTGAGCCCGGAGGCATCCAGTGCCCCCATGGGATCACAGTAATTCTCAAACCGGTAAAAGTAAAAGGTTTTTTCGCCCTGCTGGTCCATCCAGCAAAACGAGACGGGCGTAAGCTGTCCTTCGACAGCCCCGGCAAACCCCTCGGTACGTACGCCAAATTCCCTGAGTTTCGCCAGCAGCCACTGCCCGAGCTCATCATCGCCGACCCGGGTGATAAATCCGGTCGCAACCCCGAGGCGGCCCAGGGCGGCAGCGAAATTCGAAGCCGAACCGGACGGCAGCGCCCGGTACTGTGAGGCCTCTGTCAACTGTGTGCCCGTCGCCACCGGCGTCATTTCCACCAGGCACGACCCAACGACGACAACGTCCACATTGCTGTTCACTTGATTTTCAGCCTTTGAACGGAAGATGATTCTTATCCGGTCAATTCTGCACGCCCGCACCTTTTCCCTGCCCCGTGTAAATTGCAGGAGCCGCCGGACAGAGCGCGAAGAGGAGGCAAAAAGGACGGGGCTGAGACATGCATCGGTGGTTGATCGTGGGAATGACGCTGGCGTTGCTGGCGGCGGTTTGCGGCGCCCAGGACCTGTCGAACAATCTGCTGGTCAACCCGGATTTCGATACCGGCCTGGAAGGATGGAGCGCCTCACGAGAGGGACAGCCGCAGTGGAGCGCAAAGGAGGGAAGTCCACAGCCGGGCTGTCTGACGCTGACAGGCCGGGAACTCCTCGAGGGCGCAGTGCAGGAGGTAACACTTCAGGAGTCGGCCAACAGCCTCTATTTTTCGGGGATGTGCCGCTGCGAACGGGTTGAGGGGGATCAGCCGCTGGTGGGGCTGGACCTGGGGATTGTGCTTGATAATGACGAGATAGTGTGGTTTGTGCCTCCCTCGGCAAAACTCAGCAGAGGTTCCGAGGACTGGCAGCAGCTCTCCGGGCGGTACATTGCCGAGGAAGGCCGGACGATAAAGCAGGTGCGGTTTTTCTGCCTCAATTACCGCAACGGCGCTCCCGCCAGCTTCGACACTCTTT
>JAWODS010000276.1:0-10020 GCA_046483205.1 Armatimonadota bacterium
AATCAGCCGCACGGGTGACAAATCCGGCCGCATTGATGGCAGCGGCTATTACTACTCCTCTCACATGCCCTGCGAGCCGGGTGCGACGGTGGCGGCCAGTGCATGGCTCCGCACAGAGCGCAACACCGAGGGCGGCGGCTATCTGGGCATCTACTTCTACAAAAGCGGCGACTGCTTTGAGGCGGTGAACACCGACAAAATTGGCCCCGATGACTGGACGAAGATTGAGAGGGAGCTCGTCGCTCCGGAAGGCACCGAGAGCGTGCGGATCGGGCTCAACTACTTCGGAGACGGGGTTGGCTGGTGGGATGATGCACTCGTGGAGATCGAGGGCCAGGAGCCCGAGGAGATAGAGCGGCCCGAGATCGCCGGGGTCTATGCGATGGAAGACGGCGCCTCGGGTGTGACCGCGACGGTGGGCATGACCGGGCTGACGCTGCTGAAAGGCCCCGGCGTGATCAAAGCGGGCATGCAGGCGTACGAAACCGATGCACCGTTTGCGGCCGTCATGATGGAGACATGCTGGGAAAGCCTTTACCTCCAGCAGGGCACCAGTCTCAGTTACAACGGCAATGAACTGCTGGCGGTGGAAGGCGAACAGCCGCTGACTGTCGCCGTGTGGCGCGTGCAGGACGCGAGCGTACATATCCGCTGCCAGGACAGCCTGCAGCCCCATGCGGACGCGGTGCCTGCCGAAGATATCAGGCTTACTCTCTTCAGCACCGAGCCGATTGAGACCGCGTACGTCGGCAGCGACGAGGTGCCGATAGCTCGCGAGGGTAATGTCTATACTATCCGGTCCAACCAGTAAGTCCCTGGAGGGAAAAGATGCGTTTCATTGCCATTGGCATGCTTCTGGCGACATTTGTGACATTCGGGAGGGCTTCTGAGATGACGCCTGTCGAAGAATGGCTTTACCAGAACGACGACGGGGATTATATCTGCGACACCGGCCATTACATGGTACGTTTTGCGAAGCAGCACGGGTACGCCGGCGTTGAGGTGCGTATCCATGCGGGTACCGGCGAGCGCCTGGACCAGTACTGGCCGCCGGAACGAACGCATTCACCAATGTGCCGGTTTTTTGACAATGTTTCCTTCATGAACCCCGAGGGTGGTGAAATCCAGGGATATTTGACGATGAACAACACCTTCGTGGAGGCGAACACCCGGACGGTTGATGGTCAGCCGGCCCTGGTGCAGAGGGGGCATTTGCAGCGGCGAAAAGACGAAGAGCGCGGGGCCATTCAGTTCGAAAAGACCATCGTTTTTCACGAGCGCTCCTACAACGTCCTGCTCAACTGCGTCGCGCCTGAAGGGGCCGAGTACCGGTATGCGAATGTGTGGTTTGATATCAATGATGACTGGTCGAACCGTTTCGAAAACTCCCGCGGCGACCTGATGCACCTGCGGGAAGGCAAAGCCGACTGCACGCCTGCCGTCAACTCACGCCGCTCGTTTGCCGAGCTCGATCGCGGATACGGTGTCTGGATGTCGGTGTCGGGCGCGAGCGAGGAAATACTGATCTCCACCCATGACCGGCTGCTGCGCTCGATGCCGCACGGTGGCTTCACCTTTTTCAACGGCCCTGACGAAGAAGGACCCGAAGACAAATACAAGTGTCATTCATGTATGGCGATCGGCCTCATCGCCGGGCAACACGAGCCGGTTGTTATGGAGCCGCGCTCCGCCTCAGTCACCTACAGCGTCTTCTTCAACGCCCGCAGTGATTACGAAAACCTCTACGGCGGAGACTGAGCCTGCCCCAGAGCGCAGACACACAGGAGCCCGGGAAACGGTGTCCCGGGCTCTTTTGATGTCATGTCAGCCGGCATTAATCATCGTACGGGCTGTGCAGGTCGTTGGGAGACAGTGTGGCCTCCCATCGCATCCATTTTGCATGCCCGTCGGCGAAGGCGTAATTGGCGCCCCCGTTGTGGACCTCCTGTTCGATATGTGCCTCGAAGCGGTCCGGATTTTCCCGCTCCCACGGATGGTACCCGAAGACAGCTAAATCCTCAGAACCTTCGGCAAAGGAGACCGTCTGCGCCGGCCTCGGGAAGAAACTCTTCTTCGTCGCACATGCAAAGTAGCCGTTGATGATATAGTCGGTGTTTGTCACTGCCGGGCGCTGCAGCGTCGGACACCGGAACACCTGGTCGTTTTTCACATACGGCTGTATCGCCGGATACCAGTCGTGAATCTCGTTGTACAGTGCCTCATCATCCGAGTGGAGGGCACCGTGAACGCGGAGATAGCGCTCATCATAGTCCTGTGCGTACATTTCGAGCGCCAGCGCGATCTGCTTCATGTTGCTGAGACAGCTTGACTGCCGGGCTTTCTCACGCGCCCGGGCAAACACCGGAAAGAGTATGGCGGCCAGAATCGCGATGATCGCGATGACCACCAGAAGCTCGATAAGTGTAAAGGCAGCATTGCGGCTGCGGTATGGAGCAGTCATTGGAGATTCCTCCTGTGAGCATGTTGTTATTGGTACAACACGTTTCCCTTATACGACACGTCGCACAGGAGGGGCGCGGGGGCGAGACGGCGTGGATATGCGGCGTCTGGCGGGCGCCAGATGCAGTGAGTCTATCGTTCTCAGCGGACGCAGGGCGAGCAGAAACACGCTGAGGGCCGCGAGAAGGACGGCTCCCGACAGCACCACCTGGTACAGGGCGCAGCGGCTGGCGTCGTGTGAGGACGGGTACACGACGTGGATATGCGGGAAGACCATCGCAAGCACGACGGCGCACACAAACAGCCCCTGCAGGACCATCACTGCAGCCTGCAGAGTTCGTCTGCGCTGTCCGTGCAGCAGTTTCCGGCTTATCCTGTCGGCCGCGTTGGGGTACATCCTGTCTGAATCAACGCCCGGGAGGCGCTGAAGTTCCCCGGCAGCCGGTAAAATGTCCGTTTATATGCAAATTGTTGCAGGTACGGATGGTGCAAATGTACAAGGGAAATATGCGGAGCGTTTATCCACAGGTACGAAAGGAAACACGAGATGAAGCCAAGCTCTGACTTCAGCCGGCTCCAGGAATTCCTCCATGATCATCTTCTCAACAATATTGTGCCGTGGTGGCTCGAGCACGCCATCGACTGGGAGAACGGCGGCATCTGTACATTCATCGAGGACGACGGGACTATCGTCAGCACCGATAAGTACATGTGGTCACAGCTCCGCGCCCTGTACACCTTCTCGAAGCTGTATAACGAGATAGAACCGCGCGATGAATGGATGGATGTCGCGCATAATATCTACGAGTTCGTCACCACTGTGGATCGCGATGACGGGGACTGGCCGTACTGGGTGAATAAGGATGGTGAGATCGTCGAGGGCGCCACGTCCATCTACAGCGACGGTTTTGCCATCATGGGCATGACTGAATATGCCCGCGCCACCGGCGAGCAGGCGCCTGTTGATATTGCCCTCAACACGTACGAAAAGACCATCAAACGGCTCAAGGACCCTGCATCGTACGAAACCGCTCCCTATAAGGTGCCCAGGGGTGGCAAGGCCCATGGGGTCTCGATGATCTTCTCCAACGTTTTCCACCAGCTCGGGAGCTTCCTGGACGACGATGATATTCTGGATGCAGGATACGCACATACGCTGCAGGTGATGGACGAGTTCCGCCGCCCCGGCCAGCAGTGCCTGCTGGAATACATAGGCGAAGACGGATCCCTGCTGGATGTCCCTGAGGGTCGTGCGGTCTGTCCGGGCCATGCCATTGAATCAATGTGGTTCCAGATGCACGTGTTTGAGGATCGCGGGGAATCCCACCGCATTGACCAGTGCATCGAATGTATCCGCTGGCACGTAGATATGGCCTGGGATCCGCTGTACGGGGGCCTGCGACTGGCGAGAGACTGCGAAACCGGGGATAATCCGGCATGGGCCTTCCCGGATTCAAAATGGTGGTGGGTGCATACGGAGACGATGTACGCTCTGCTTCTGGCGTACGAGCATTCCGCGCAGGAGTGGTGCCTGGACTGGTATGACGATGTGCATGAATGGACCTTCAGCCACTACCCGCACCCCAAATACAGGGAGTGGCGGATGCGGCTGCAGCGTGACGGCAGCCCGGAGCAGAACTTGCTCAGCCTGATCCCGATGCCCGTCAAGGATCCCTTTCATACGCCCCGGGCGCTTATATACTGCATCCAGTGTCTCGAGCGCATGAACGGCAGCTAATCGTCGAGGGCGTCCTGCACATGCTTGATTCCGGCTCGCATGGAGCCGTTGTCAGAATAGCAGGTCACCAGCTTGAAGCCCTGTTCGGCGCGGCGCAGTGCATCCTCCGGATCGCCACACGGAAAGCCCGGTGCAACCCCCGCACTCTGCGCCGCCTCCAGCACTCGCGCAATGGCATTTTCGTGCTCGGGGGAGCCGTATTCGGTTTGCATGGAGGCGCTCAGGTCGCTGGGGCCCAAAAAGAGGCAATCAATTCCCTCGACCGCGGCGATTTCCTCCAGATTTTCCAGCGCTTCGGTCGTCTCGATCATCACCGCCAGCAGAATCTCCCCGGCGGAGGCCTCGAAATAATCATCACCCAGCGCCGCCAGTCGGGCTCCACCGCGGCTCCGGCCCCCCTTCGGTGGATAGTACGCCGCGTCCACCGCCCGCTTGGCCTCTTCAGCAGAATTGACCATCGGCACGATAACGCCCAGCGCTCCGGCATCAAGTACTCTACCGATCCGGTAAAACTCGTTCGAACCGCTGCGCACGATCGGGGTCGTTTCAGTCGCCCCGATGACCTGCAGGGCGTTGAGCAGGTGCTCGTCACTCCAGTAGCCGTGCTGGGTATCGATCCATATCCAGTCAAACCCGCCCAATGCAGCCTGCTCGGCCATCACAGGAGATCCCAGAACGAGTGTAAAGCCAAATGCCGGGTGGTCGTCCTGTATCTTATGCAGTGTGTTGTTGCGCTTCATACTTTCCCTCCCTGTAATCACTGTCTGCGAACCTTTCGCCGCTCGTCCCTGCAGACCTCCGCTTTTTGCCAAAAGCAGGAAAAAGACACGCCGTATGCGAAATGTTTTTTGACTGCCGCACAAAAGTATCGGCGTGGAAAGTTGGGGATGTGCGAAATGGATTTTGACACGGAATACATGCGGCGGCGCGTGTACCAGGTTCTTGATCAGGTCGGGATGGAGATCCAGAACGAGGAACTGGCGGCCGCGATGGTCGCCAGGGGATGCCATCGCGTGGCCGATGGGCGCATCACGATACCCACACCCCTTATCGATGACTTCATCCAGCGCCAGAAACACACCCGAGCGAAGGATGATGACGACCAGGCGCTGCACCCGTTCTGCGGCATCGACTGGACTCACTGGCTGATGTGGACAGATCAGAAGGAGACAATCCGGCAGCGTCTAAAAAACGAGTTTCTGATGTCTGCGTTCGACTGCGGCCCCACCCGGTATTACGATTATAAATCCGGCGAACATAAACCGATTAACACCGATCTCTTTGTCACCATGATGAAGTTCGCCGAAGCCACGCCGGAAATCGGCTATATCAGCACGTGGTACCGCCAGAACGTTCCGGAGGCCACCGAGCGAATTGCCTCACTGATTCTCGCACTGCAACACACCACCAAGGTTGACGGCATCGAGGCGATCCAGCCCGAGGTGATCAAATACCTGGTCGAAATCGGCGAGATCATGAGCGGCCAGGCCAACGACGCCCGTTATCTGGCGGGGTCACAGTGCATCATTTCGCCACTGATTCTGGAGAAGCGCTCTGCGGATGAAATGGTGGAGCGGGCGCGGCTGCAGCTTCACGATTTCCACATCGCCTCCATGCCCACGGTCGGTGTGAACTTCCCGGTCACCCCCGCGGCGGCGGTGATCATGTCGGCGGCAGAAACCCTCGGGGGCATGGTGGCAGCCTACTGCCTCGCACCATCAGGCGACATCACGGGCCGCATGATTGCGACCTACATGGACATGAAAACCGCCGATACCACCTCCGCGAACCCCGAAAGCATTCTCGTTGATCTTGCGGTGAAGGAGCTGTTCGATGAGTGTTTCGGGGGGCATCTGTGGACCGAAGTGTTCTTCAGCCCCTCGGCCACCGAGCCAGGCATGCTTGCGGTGCACCAGAACTATTACGCCGCCATGGCCAGGACGCACATCACCGGTGATGTCACCTGCCCCTATCCGGGTATGGGCACACTGCACAACGGCTCTGTCGGGTCGCCGACACAGTTTATGCTCGATATGAATATCCGCAAGAGCCAGTGGCATTTCGCCCGACAGACCCTCGAGACGAATGAGGAAACCGTGCCCTTTGAGCAGATGCTCGAAAGGGCGCGAAATAAGGAGCACTTCCTCAACAGCGAACACACCATGGACCACTTCCGCGAGCTGTGGAACTCCGATATTCTTCCGCTCTCGGTGGGCAGCAGCTACAGCATCAACCATGAGGCCGCCATTCTCGACGAATGTGAGGAGCGGTGGCGGGCGAATCTCGAGGCGTGGGAGCCACCGGACATTGATGATGATAAAATGCAGGCACTCCAGGGAGTGCTGAAACGCGCGCAGCAGGAATTTCTGTGAGGAGAGACGACATGGAGCTGACACAGCAGCAGATGATTGAAATGATGCGGACGATGTACACTATCCGCGCATTTGAGCAGCAGGCCATCAAGCTGTACAACGAAAACTGGGACATGGGAAACTTCCTGGGAGCCCTGCATTCCTACGAGGGCCAGGAGGCTGTCGCCACCGGCACCTGCATGGCGCTGCGAGAGGATGACTACGTTTTCAGCACCCATCGCGGCCACGGCCATTTTATCGCCAAAGGTGGAGACATCAGGGCGATGTTCGCCGAGCTTCTGGGCAAAGAGACCGGCTGCAGCCACGGGCGAGGGGGCTCCATGCACATGTTCGACCCCTCAAAGGGGCTCATGGGTGGCAACGGCATCGTCGGGGCAGGCACCCCACTGGCGCTCGGCCCTGCATTCGCCGCCCAATACCGCGCCACCGACCAGGTGACCGTCTCGTTCTTCGGGGACGGGGCCTCCGGACAGGGATGCTTCCATGAAGCACTCAACCTGGCGTCACTGTGGAACCTCCCGGTGATCTACGTCTGCGAAAACAACCAGATCGCCGTCAATACCCCGGCCGATGAGGCGATCTGCACCGACTGCATCGCCGACCGGGCGGTGGGATTCAACATGCCCGGGGTCACGGTTGACGGAAACGACCCGGTGGAGGTGTACGACGCGGCAGCCCATGCCGTTGAGCGCGCTCGCCGTGGCGAAGGGCCAAGCCTCATTGAAGCCGTGTGCTTCCGCCAGAAGCCGCACTGCATGGTCATCCAGGAGCATCGCGATGAGGCGACCCTTGAGGAGATCGCCGAGGAAGATCCCGTCCCCCGCTTCGAAGAGCGGCTCGTTGACGAGAGAATCATGACCGGGGAAACGCTGCAGGACATGCGGCGTGAGGTCATCGACATCATCCAGGACGCCGCACAGTACGCCATCGACGCCCCCGAACCGGACCCGGCTGCGGTCGAAGACGGAGTATGGGCCTGAAACATCCAGCAGTGCACTATTCCTGTCACACATTCACCCACCCATGCCTGCGAGGGGAGATCACAAATCCATGCGCACCTATTTGAATGCAGTATTGCTGTCCACCGTCGCACTCACATTCGCCCTCCCGGCAGTTGCCAGAAACCCTGTTTTTGCCCCGATCGAGGACGATCCGGAGCTTCCGCGAGTGCTGTTGATCGGTGACTCTATTTCAATCGGCTACACACTGCCCACGCGCACCCTCCTTGAGGGCATCGCAAACGTCCACCGCATCCCGATGAACGGTGGGCCCAGTTCACGGGGTGTCGCGCACATCGAGGAGTGGCTCGGAGACGGCCAGTGGGATGTTATCCACTTCAACTTTGGGTTGCACGATCTGAAGATGGACAAAGAGGGCAACTACCAGGTTCCTCCGGAGCAGTACCGCGAGAATCTCGAGACGCTTGTTGCGCGCCTGGAGGCGACGGGTGCGGAGCTGGTATATGCGACCACCACACCGGTGCCACAAAACGTGGGAGGCCCTGCACGCAGGACCGCCGATGTGATTGTGTATAACCGAATCGCCAAAGACATCATGCGGGAGCACAACATCAGAGTTAACGACCTCTACAGCTTTGCGTGGGGACAGCTCCAGAGCATTCAGAAGCCGCGGAATGTGCACTTCACGGACGGGGGTTCGGCGGTTCTTGCCGGGCAGGTCGCTTACAGTATTAGGAGGGCTCTCGGTATCCATGCCGCCCGGCCCACACCGGATGCACAGGTTACCGAAGAAAACTGAGAGCCAGATATGCAACCACCGCTATGGCCAACCCGATCCCGATACCCGCCAGCAGCACCTTCCAGACGTCAGCCTGCTGCTGAGTGTCAGCATCCGCCGGGGCCCGGGTATAAACTTCAGCATCATCGGGCGGCTTGTTACGTGCCACCTCATTTTCCGCCGCTTTTTCCGTCACCTCTGCACCGATCTGCGGCAGAGCGTCATCAGCACTCGCCGTCGCATCGTCTTCAGCCTCCGCAGCATCGGTATCAGGGATGCTATCATCCGCCCCGGCCAGGGGCTCGGAAACAGTCTCAACGGCAGCCGCAGTGTCGGGCTCCGGGCCTTCTTCCTCCGGGGCTTCCGGTGGCACGTCACCAGGCCGCTCCGAGGATTCGGCGGTGTCCGGGGATTGTGCCTCGGAGGGGGGCTCCTGGGGAGGCTCTGCCTGCTCCGTCGCCTCTGCCCCACCTGCGCGGGTCGCAGCGCTCTCACTGACGGTTTCGCGGATTTCCGGCGGTTTTTTCGACCGTGCTTCGTCCGGTGACCTCGTCCGCCCGCGCACAGAAACATCGATCATGCACGGTTTCGCGCCGGGCTCATCGGCGTAATCCACCAGCACGCGTCCCTCCCACGGCCCCCCGCTACTGTTGATGGTTATGGTGCACGGGGCGCCCGGGGGCACCGGCTGTGGCTCCACGCCCACCGAGATGCTGTCGTCCGCAGGGTTCAGGCGCACACTCACCGGCACCGTATCGGAGGTTCCCAGCAGGCGAAGAGTGATGATCGCTTCTTCGCCACCGTCCTGCAGCTCCCACTGCGGGAGTGGGATGCCGAGCACTCCGTAGCGTGCCGCGGCCCCTGGCCTGGTCACACCGCCGCCTGCAGGCTCGGACCCACGCTGCATCGGCACCAGCCCCAGCGGACTGGCCGGAGGCCGTTTTTCAGGCGTCTCGCTGCTCATTGCGGCCAGTGTCATCATATATCCCCGCGATGACCGCACGCCTTTGGCATCTGCAAGCGCCGTCCACGTCTTCCCGATGCCGAACAGGTCGCACAGGTGGTCGGGAGGCTGCGAATTTGTAAGCTGCTCGGGTGCCGCGGTCTCTGCGAAGGTGTGTGAAGAAACGTACTCGGCGAGCTGACATGGCGGAAGGTCGAAGTCGAATAATTCCAGCGAATTCGTTGATGTATTGAGCAGCAGCGCACCGGGCCTGATGTGCCCGTGCACGCGCCGCCACAGGCGCAGTCGCACGGCGAGGGCCAGCAGTTGGCCCGTCAGGTGCTCCAGCGTGACGCCCTGCAAATCCGCCTGTTCGAGGGGTTCACCGCCCGGGTCGGAGCAGTACACGTAATGTTCAGCGGTCCCGGTTTCAAGCCCCGCCGGTGGATGCAGCCCTGCAGGCGGCGCCGCCCAGCCCATGATGGCATCATTTATCTGCCGCTCATAAGCACTGAGGTGCTCGGCGGGGACGGCTGCGCTGATCTCTTTGGCCAGCAGCCGCAGATCGCTCCGCTCATCCCTGTAGCGGATGGCCTTACCTGTGGGGCCTGTGCCGACGGCCTCACCTTTCGACAATGCCGGGATGCGCCGCCGCTTCCGGGCGCTGCCTGGAAACACATGGCCACAAACCGGACAGCGGTAAAAATCATCCCGGATGAATTCCCAGCCGCATTCTGGACATACAGAACTGTCACTCACTGATTCGCCAC
>JAWODS010000161.1:0-7580 GCA_046483205.1 Armatimonadota bacterium
ATCGATGATGAATCAGGACCGCGAGCGTCTCTGCGGATGATACTGAAAAACGATTACAACATTGTGCTTGCATCCGGGGCTCGAGAGGGCCTCCAGATGCTTGAGGAGGAGAACCCCGATATTGTCTTCCTCGACATCAAGATGCCGGAAATGGACGGCATCGAGGTCCTCCAGCGCATCAAGGATTTCGACAAAGATATTGAGGTGGCGATGATCACCGCATACGCCGCGGTGGACACCGCCCAGCAGGCGTTGAGGCATGGCGCGATAGATTATCTCACCAAGCCGTTCTCCGTGGATGAGGTCAACCGGGTGATCGACCGCGCCCTCACCCGCCGCAAACACCGCAGGGAGCAGCAGGCGCTTTTGGAGCAGCTTCAGCCGACAACACAGGAGATTTCCTCAAACCTCGACCAGATCGGTCACGAAACCGATATCAACGACCAGGCCGCCATTTTCGAAAATCTGACCTCTGCACACAGCTCCATCGAAGACCAGCTCAACAGGATCGGCCGGCTGACTGCTATCGGAGAAATCGCCGCCGAAGTCGCTCACGACGTGGGGAACTTCCTGTCTGCGATACTTCTGCGCATCGAGGTCCTCATGCTGACGCTCAAACAGGGCGAAGAGCTTGATACCGATTCGATCCGCGACGCCCTGCAGGACATCGTGCAGGCGGCTCGTGACAGCGCCCAGGCCGTCAAGCGCATCTCCGGCATGTCCTCCAGCGCCGACGATCCCTATCAGCCCTCAGATACCGTTGACATCAACAGCATCGTCAAAAAAGCCACCGACCTCAGCGTGGGCAAGGCGAAAAAGGACACCGACGTGGATATCCGTTTTGATCTTGGCGACTGTCCGGAGATCACGGGCAGCCCACCGGCCCTGCGCACCGCGCTTACCAATCTCATCATCAACGCCCGCCAGAGCATCGAAAACCACGGCGAAATCATCCTCCGCACCCGCAGTGATGATGAAACCGTCACCATCCAGGTGATCGACAACGGGCCGGGGATACCCGACGATCTCCTGCACCGGATTACGGAGCCGTTCTTCACCACAAAGGGCGACCACGGCTCCGGCCTGGGCCTGAGTGTGGCACAGAGAATCGTCACCCGCCACCGCGGACAACTGCACTTCGACACCGAAATCGGCAGGGGGACGACCGTTACGATTTCGCTGCCCGTGGATTTCGAGGCCGCCGCGATGTCCACCGCCGATGAGTCGTGCGAGGTCCTGGTTTTAGACGATGACCTGACACTTCTCG
Source organism: Armatimonadota bacterium (assembly GCA_046483205.1). Classification (GTDB taxonomy): domain Bacteria; phylum Armatimonadota; class Zipacnadia; order Zipacnadales; family UBA11051; genus JBKHJK01. The sequence goes on from JAWODS010000161.1 coordinate 1,268, forward strand.
AAACCGTCGAGGCGTTCCTGACAAACTCCGGCCTGCGCGTGGAGACATTTGGCAACGGCCCTGCAGGGCTCACACGGTTCGAAGAGCTCGTCGAAACCCCCTCCGGGGCGCCGGCCGTGGTGGTCGCCGACCTGAGAATGCCCGAACTTCTGGGGACGGACCTGGCAAAGCACATCAAGGAGATCGCGCCCGAGACCCGCGTGATTCTCCTCAGCGGCTACATCTCCAGCGAAGACGAACTTGCCTCATGTCCGTATCTCGATGTGGTGATGCAAAAGCCGATCAAGCTCTCGGACCTGCTCGAAGAGATCCGCCCGGGAATGCAGGCCTCCACCGCCTGACCCGGGCGTCGCTGCCTCACCGTAACGCTTGTTTGCGGGCAACTGGCTTACTGGAAAGCGTACCAGTCGCTGTTCCACACCGTGTCGCGCCTGGCCCACTTGGCGTGGCCATCGTAAAACGCCGCATTCAGGCCCTCGTTATGCCGGTCTGACAGGCAGCCGTAGGAGCCAAAAGACGGGTTGTCGTAGGAATAGAAGGTTGAGAACGCCTGGGTTTCATCGTCATTGCGGCAGACATCGGCGAAAAGCAGCGTCTCCGAGGGCTTGAAGATCTGCGATATGGGGCGTCCGCGACTGGCGTAGCGGTTGATCCCATAGCTCATCAGCCCGCCGAACCAGGGCTGTCTGGGTTTCTGTGACGGGCAGATCAAAATCTGCTCGTTTTTCAGATACGGCTCGATGATCTGCCACCATTCCCACCGCCTGCTCCAGTCAGGCCCTGTCTCATAGGGAAGAATTTCCTCGTCATAGTCCTGTACATACATCGCATGAGCGGTCGCAAGCTGCTTGACATTCGACAGACAGCTCGACTGCCGCGCCTTCTCTCTTGCCCGGGCAAACACCGGGAACAAAATTGCGGCAAGTATCGCGATGATCGCGATAACGACCAGCAGCTCAATGAGCGTAAAACCTTTGTGCCTCATGTGCCCCACACCTCTCCATGGTATTATTTCGTCTTTATACTATTCCACACCGCCCGCATGAAACCCTCCCTGTTTCGGCGATTTCGCCTGTCGCTCACACAAATGGCTCACCCGTCTGAACGGATGAGCCGTTATTCGGTGCGACATATTGTGACTGCGGACTTCACCATTCAATTTCCAGGCAGAATTCCCCACCGCCGTTGTCTGATTCGTACTCCACCTGCATCCGCCCGCCCACGGGTACTGTATAGTCCTGCCCCTGGACGGTGACGGTGAAGTCATTACCGCTTTCCACGGCGTCGGCGAATTTCCGCAGCTTTTGGACGAATCGCTGTGCATCAACGTACTCTTCGACATCAAGTTCTTCGGCCATCACAATCAACTCCCTGCAGCAGTTATCGAGATTGGTCATGCGCAGTGGCGGGCCGCTGGTGTTACAGCTTCAGACACAATTGCGGCCCGCTGTCTTTTGCAGACGCGGGCCGCATGCTCTCGTTCACTTTGAAGGCTTGCGTCAGTTCTGGATGCCGTAAAACTCCGCATCCCCGTCATAGATGCTGCCACCCATGGAGATCCGGTACAGGTCGTAGGTGTGCCCTCCGACGTCACTCCAGGTGGTGGTGCCCTTGGTGCACTTGACGACCTTCGCGTGGCCGTCCACGAAGTTGGCGTTGACCATGTCGTTATGCCGCGGGATCACGCGCCCTTCGATCCCACCGCCACCGACGGTCAGATCGCCGTCATACATCATAACCGTCTCCGCCGGCTTGTCCACGCGCGCCAGGGCCACCACCGCATCGCTGGAGCCTGTCAGCGGGTTCGACGGACCATCCTCAAAGACCGCGAAGTTGAACACGTAGCTGGTCTCACTAAATCCGGGGGCGATCGGCATTCCCAGACCCTGCAGCTCCGCCGCCGTCAATGACGCCTGCTCTGACGGGCAGTTGAGGATCTGCTCGTTTTTGATATACGGCATGATGACATGGTATGCCGAATACGCCTGCGTCCCGCTCAGATACACCGACATCGGGAACGTCTCATCATAGTCCTGCGCATACATCTGCACAGACAGCCCCAGTTGTTTCAGATTGCTCAAACAGCTCGTTTGACGTGCCTTTTCCCGGGCTCGTGCAAACACCGGAAAAAGTATGGCTGCCAGGATAGCGATGATTGCTATGACCACCAGCAGCTCGATGAGTGTGAAGCCTCGACTTCGTCTCATCAATCGGCCTCCTTTTACAGCAAATTTTCTCTGTACGCAATATCACCTATTCTTCCATAACCACCTCCGAACCTCCACACATTCGTACTATAACACAACTCCCTTTTTATTTTTCCTCAAAAAGTACTATTCTAAACCCTGGCTTTTCATCTATCTCGACCTGCCGAAAGTCGTATGGAGGAAACACGCCCGCACATTGGCCCGCTCGCCGGGGCCCTGCAAACTGGAGATATGAATATGAAACGATTTACACCTGTCGTGACGATATGCGCCGCACTCAGCCTCTGCCTGCTCATCGCCCTCGCCGGCTGCACCCCCCGGCAGGCTCCTCAACAGGACCGGCCGCAGCAAATCACCGCCGTTGTCAGCATCCTCCCGCAGCAGTTCTTTGTGCAAAGAATTGGCGGCGATCACGTGGATGTCGAGGTTCTCGTCGGCCCGGGCGCTTCACCGGCCACCTATGAACCAACGCCCACGAAGATGGCGGCGCTCGAAGAGGCTGATGTCTATTTCCGCATCAACATGCCGTTTGAGGATTCGCTCATGAAGCAGATCCGCGGCTCCTTCCCCGACCTCCGGGTGGTGGACGTCTCGCGTGACATCAAGCTCCGCCCGATTGACCGCTTTGAGACCGTTGGCGCAGAGACTGACGAAGCCGCCGACCACGCCGGACAGCGCATGGACCCGCATGTGTGGCTCGATCCGACGCTTGCCGCAAAGCAGGCCCGGACGATGGCCGACGTCCTGGGTGAACTCGCCCCCCGGAAGGCGGACACCTTCGAGGAGAACCTGCAGAAACTCCTTACCGATCTGGATCGGATCACCCATCAGGTCGCAAACATGATAGTGCCCATCAAGGGCAGCGAGATTCTCGTCTTCCATCCCGCCTACGGGTATTTCGCCGAATATTTTGGCCTCCACCAGGTGGCCATCGAGGTGGAGGGCAAATCACCCAGTCCCAGGCAGCTTGCGGAGATCCTCCAGCACGCGCGCGAGAATGACATTCAGGCGCTTTTCGTCCAGCCGCAGTTTTCGTCCACCGCCCCTGAGGCGATCGCTGCAGAGATCGGCGCCGAAGTCATCTCACTGGACCCGCTGGCACCCAATTACCTCGAAAACCTCGTCACCATGGCCGAAAAAATAGTCGCGGTCAAAAAAACCTGGTGACCCCGAATTCATAATAGAGGACCCGTCAGCGGCCGCGAGCAGAGCGCCGACACCGAACTCCTGCCGCTGTGGTGCGTCTTTATGCAAAAATGCAGACCCACGGGTGTATAATGCAGACAGTGCAGGTCGATGAGCGCGGTTGAGAATGTGTGAGCCAGTGTGATGACACATGAAAAGAGGCCCCGTGGCTCGGCCTGGACGATGCGTCGTGTGCAGCGTCCAGGTGAGAATTGCGTCGTCGCCGTCTGCAATTATCAGCTTCCAGCCCGAGTCATGACACATCTATCCGTATGACCGCAAAGCAGGGGCCTGCCGGCGGCAGGAGAAGCCTGTTTTGCAGTTGACGGTCGCTGATGGAATGCAGGGGAATGACTCGGGCTGAAACGCAGCTGATACATCGCGAGGCGATCCTTTATGGCCGGCGAACCGGTTGTGCAAATCTCGGATGTTGATTTCTCCTACGACGGCCTGCAGGTCCTCGAGGATGTCGAGGTCACCGTTGAAGAGGGCGACTTCATCGCAGTCGTCGGCCCCAATGGCGGCGGCAAGACCACCCTTGTCAGGCTCATCCTCGGCCTGCTGGAGCCGGACACGGGCGAAGTGCGGCTGTTTGGCCGCCATCCCGAATACACCCGCCGCCAGGTCGGGTACGTCCCCCAGGACTTCCGCTTCAATCCCAATTTCCCCGTCACCGTCATGGACGTTGTGCTGATGGGACAGCTCGGCACATGTCACTGCTTCGGGCCGTATTCGAAAAGCGACCGGGAGGCCGCCAAAAGAGCGCTGCGCCGGGTGGATCTGGAGGGCATGGGCGGCCGGCTGGCAGGCGCGCTGTCAGGAGGACAGTTGCAGAGGGTCCTCATCGCCCGCGCCATCATCTCGGACCCAACAATGCTCATTCTCGATGAGCCCACCGCAAGTCTCGACGCGCCCGCCGAAGCCGATATCTACAACCTCCTGAAACGCCTGAACGACCACATGACCATTATGGTCGTCACGCACGATTTCGGCTTTGTGTCGCGGTTCGTCAACAGCGTCCTGTGCGTCCACGGCGTTGTCAGGCGTCATCCGACCTCCGAGTTCGAGGACGTTTCCGGCGAGCTTTTACAGAGACTCTACGGCACCGGCATGCAACTGGTGCGGCACGACCACCATATAGGCGAACCCCGGGCCGGGGAAGATAAAGAGGCGTGATCCAGATGTATGAATTTTTCACCGCACTCGCCGAGCACGGTTTTTTGCGCAACGCCCTGGCCGCCGGCCTGCTGGCCAGCGTGGCCTGCGGGGTGATGGGCAGCTACGTCGCCGCCCGCCGCATCTCCTATATCGCGGGCGGAATTGCTCACTGCGTCCTCGGGGGCATCGGTGCGGCACGGTATCTCCAGTGGGCATACGGGTGGGAGTGGCTCGATCCGCTCTATGGCGCCGTCATCGCCGCCCTCATCGCCGCGGTCATCATCGGATACGTCTCCCTGAACTTCAAGCAGAGCGAGGACAGCGTCATCAGCGCGCTGTGGGCCATCGGCATGGCCGCGGGGATCCTCTTCATCTGGCAGACACCCGGCTACAGCAGCGACCTGATGAGCTATTTGTTCGGGAATATCCTCATGGTCAGTACCGGGGATCTGTGGCTGGTGGCCGGTCTCGATATCCTCGTCGTCGCCGCCGGGCTTATCTTCTACAAGCAGCTTATCGCCATCTGCTTTGACGAGGAGTTCGCCCGCCTGCGGGGAGTGTCCGTCGAGTTCTTCTATATCTTCCTGCTGTGCCTGACGGCCCTGACGGTCGTCCTGCTGGTGCCGGTTGTCGGCCTCGTTTTGGTCATCGCCCTTTTGAGCCTGCCAGTGGCTGTTGCCAATGTCTTCAGCCGCAGTATCTGGCAGGTGATGATCGTGGCCGCGGGCGTCTCCGCGCTGTGCACCTCCTCGGGCCTGGCCATCAGCTACAACACCGACATGCCCGCAGGGGCCACCACCATCGTCATCGCAGGGGCGCTGTATCTTGCAGTCCTCATCGGCTCCGGATTGCGCACCTGGCTCCGCCGCCGCAACCGCGAGGCCGCCGACACCCGGCGCGCCGCATAACCCCCGCCGCTGCCGGCCGAATATCACATCGCCACAGCCACCTCTCCTCCCCACCCGGCTACCGCGATGAAAGCGCCTTCAGCGCCTCCATCATCGTCTTCAAAGCGCACTGCCCATCCTCCTGGTCCCCGTCCCACAGCTCGCATCGAAAGCCGTCACATTTCCGCGGCTGGTGCGATCCCATCCGCAGCTCTGATTGCGGCGCCGCCTTGAACGGACACAGCTTCCCCGGCTTCTTGGTTTCCATGAACATGATCCTCCTTGTGTAAGATCGTTCCTGCTGTCTTCGGCGGCCGGGGAGGAATGCCTGCAAGTTTTTTCGCATCACCCACTTGCCAGATCGCTGTCTGCACGCACAGGACGTGCAGGGGAGACTCCGGCATAAGACATTCACGGCGATAGCATCCTGTCACTATCCCGGTTCAGCCAGCAGTATCTCATCACCTCAAAAGAAGCCCGGGACTGTGGTCTTTGAAGCTGACAATGGGCAATGAAGGGGAGTGACTCGCCCACTCATCCGCGGCGCCTCAAATCCACCGCTGTAGAAACTCCCACGCAACCTCCCCACACCACTCATGCCCGCCGTCGAATGCTTCAAACGAATAGCGCTCCAGGATCCCCAGGCGCTCATAGTACTCCTGCACGCGGCGCGCTTCTTTCCGGGCGCCCTCCACCGGGAAAAGCTCGTCTTCGATACCCACCTGCACCTGCAGCGGCCGCGGGCAGATCAGCGCCGCCAGCTCAGCGTCCGCAAGCTCCGTCATCGATCCAAAGACACCCATATCCAGCCGGTCCGTCGGCGCCTCCATATCAAAGCGGTTTACCGGGCGGTTGAAAAAACACGAGGAGATCGCG
>JAWODS010000313.1:0-3582 GCA_046483205.1 Armatimonadota bacterium
GACATGGTCCAGGCTGTTGTCGAAGAGCGGGATGCCGACACACAGACGCGCCGGATCAACGAAATTAACACCGGAGTGCTGTGCTTCCGGGCAGACGATCTCCGGGAGGTTCTCGGGCATATCACCAATGACAATGCCCAGGGGCAATACTATTTGCCGGACACGCTGCGGTATCTGAAAAACACCGGGCGCCGCATTGCAGCCGTCATCGCCGACGATTCCGAAGAAATGATGGGGATCAACAACCGGGTTCAGCTCGCCCGGGCCGAAAGCGTGATGCGCGATCGGGTGCGGCGCCAGCTCATGCTGGAGGGTGTCACGCTCATTGACCCCGACAGTACCTTCATTGACGCGGAAGTCTCCATCGGTAAAGATACCGTTGTATGGCCGGGAACGCACATTCTGGGCACCACCACCATCGGCGAGGACTGCACCATCGGCGGCCACGTGCTCATCACTGACTGCACCATCGGTGACGGCTGCATCATCCGGCACGGCTCTCAGATCGCCGGGAGCCGGATTGACGAGGGCGCAGAAATCGGTCCCTTCAGCAACATCCGGGCAGATTCAGAGATCGCTACGGGCGCCGCAGTGGGCTCTTATTGCGAGGTGGTGCGATCCAGCATTGGCGCTCACAGCAAGTCCCGGCATTTCAGCTACCTCGGCGACGCCCGCATCGGGGAGGGTGTCAATATCGGCGCCGGAACCATCACCTGCAACTATGACGGACATACGAAGCACGAAACGGTCATCGGCGATGGGTCGTTTATCGGCAGCGACACGATACTCGTCGCCCCGGTGACACTGGGAAAGAATAGCTGGACGGGCGCCGGCTCCACCATCACTGGCGATATTCCCGATGACGCCCTGGGGGTGGCCCGGGCGAAGCAGCGAATCATCGAAGAATGGACAAAACGAACTCAGGGCAGGAATTGATGCGCCCTGCGGGGAATATGGTATCGAGAGAAGATTGCGTGGATTTGTCTAAAGTCTGTGGCGATACTGCCGATAAAGACCTTTGAAGGGAGGAAACCACCTCGCGGTAGTAACCGGGAGAGGAGGTATTCCGATGCGAATAGATCCCAGTAAGTCGCAGCCGATCTCCAAGCACACCGTTGGACGCACCGAGAAAGCCGGTATTGACGGCGCTGCGGGCAAGACCGAGCATGTATCCGGGAAGTTGAACTGTGACCAGGTGGCGCTGAGCCAGCAGGCCAAAGATCTGCAGCTTGCGCGCAAGGCACTCGCCGAAGTCCCCGCCGTGCGGCAGGAGAAGGTCCAGGAGCTCAAGGCGCGTATCGCATCCGGGGAATACGACATTGACACTCAGGAGGTTGCACGGAAGCTGATTTCCGGCGAGTAAAAACACCATTGCTCGCAAAAACTAGAATCTAAAGCCGCCACAGGGAAGTGGCGGCTTTTTGCGTGCCAAGTTATACTTAATTCACGCGCCTGTCATATACCAACCATACATCAAAAGAAGGGACGGAAAGCTACTGCAGCACCAGGTGGTTCCCCTCGGCGCAGGTGACGGTAAACTGCGGGAAGGTCAGGAGGCCGTCCTCGTTTACGACGAGTTCCTGTGTCTGGATCTCGTCACCGGTGGATTCTTCGATGTTTTTGGCAATAACAACCTCACCGGGCTCGCGGCTGAATGATTGCAGGCGCCGCGGCGTCACGTCAACCGTGACCGGAAGGTCGTGAATCTCGGTGTCTGCCCTGATGAGCACCTCGTAGCTGTCAGCGGTGTCGGTGGGCTCCTCCCATGACAGGCCGAGATTCATCGAGCCGGCAATATCGCCGTCATCTCTCGCACCGCTGCCGGGATCTTTATCGGCTGAACAGTTGCTGAAGGCGATGTAGCTTTTGTCCAGTGAGAGGTGGTCAAAATTGCGGAGGTTGTCATAGGCGTTAATGCCGTCGGGGGCAGTTTTGCGAACTCCCCCGTGTCCACCGTCATTCCAATAGGCGATGAACCCATGCCGGCTGTCGCGAAGTGCCCTGTAAAACTGTACGGCCTTCCACCAGCCCATGACATAGTCACTGCGCCCATTGCTGACGACGATATACGGAAGCTTTCTGGCGTTGCTCACATATCCGACGCCATCAAGACGCTCCCGCAGAGACATGCCGTCACTGCAAATATGGTCAATATCTCCACAGCGCAACTCCATGCGGCTTTCCTTGCTCTCCCATTCATCCACCGGGGGGCTGTTGTATGTGACGGCGGGGACGTGGAGCCGAACGGCGGTGAAAATTTCCGGATGTCTCAAACCGAATGACACGAGCCCGGACGCGCCCATGGAGCTGCCCCAGCCGTAGGTGCGATTCGGGTCGGTCTTATAGGTCTGCTGGATATAATCAATGATCCACAGAAGCTGGCGCTCGGTGTAGTTGGTGGGGACGCCATCGTTCTTGCGCTCCCTGTCGTTGATGGTGCTGGAGGTGCCGTACCACCATGTTTCGATGGCCGGGGTGGCCGTCTGCCGGGAGCTGCTGGATTCGGTGAGAATGCGGCCGATCCACGTCCGGTCGGTGGGGCGAAGCTCGACGGCGCGGTTTTGCAGCCGCACACCAAAGCAGAAGGGCAGACCCTCCCGCCAGCCCATGGACGCGTCACCGAAAGCGCGGTACGACCGGCCGCCACTGCCGCTGGAGCCGTGCAGCTTAATATCAAGCGGCAGACCCTCTTCATAGCGCTCCGATGCCTCATCATCATCACCCTGCCAGATGGGCTGGATCGGCGCCTGCTGGTGTTCGACGGGCTTCTGCAGGGAGTTTTCACCTAAAACAATGTCGCGATTGACGGCTCCGTCGGCATCCTTTCCACTCACCGCATAATACCACTCGCCGGTGTCATCTGTTACGGTGTGGACGAACAGCCCTCCAGGCAGTGGGAGGTACTCGCCGCCGGGGGTGCTGCTCCAGGTCGAGGCGCTGGACCTGGCGGCGGTGCCGGTCGGGGCGTTCCGTGACGCGGACGTCGCCGACGTGCTCGACCTTGCCGACGGCGAAAGGCCGCTGTATCTCATCCCCGTGGGACATCCGGCTGACTGACAGAGCGCGGCCATCAAGCTGCGAGGCTCTCGGCGGGTTCAGCCGGCTACTCGGGCTCCAGGCCGAGTTGTTGTAACATCTCACGGCGCGGCACCTCGACCTGAACGCCCGCGTTGCCTTCCGGGGCGGGGATGGTCCGGATCAACATGGCGACCTTGCGGCGCCCGGCTTCCGTATCGCATGCCTCACGAGGCGTCTTGCCGTCCAGGGCTGCCAGAGGCGTATCCAGCCAACTGATGTAATGTCTGTGAAGGTACTGCTCGAGTTGGGAGGCCATCTCCGGCGTCACCTCGCTGGGCTCCTCAGGCCCCATACGGTCGTCCATGGGAATGTCCGACGCATCGAGCCGGCGCGTCGTGACGCCGAGACATTCCACCTGCGGGATCGCCTCGAGCCACCGGCGCGCGGCCTGAAGCCGCTGGGCCGAGTTGACCTGCAGGACCAGCTCGTCGTCCAGGAATTCCAGGCGGCCCAGGCTCAACATCTCCCCCGGCAGCCCCGCGTCTTGCTCCTGCTGCCTGAACC
>JAWODS010000381.1:0-7574 GCA_046483205.1 Armatimonadota bacterium
CCGCGAGCAGGATGGCGGCGAGGGGCTTTTCCTGTACAAAAGTCCACCCCGCGACCTCGTGTACCGGAATCTGCATGTCGATCTGCAGCCCGGTGCCAGCTACGAGCTTGTCGTCTTCAAAGCCGGCAAGCGTCTGAAAGCCTTTCTCGATGGTCAACCTGTCATGGACTGGTGGGACCACGGCCGCTGGACGGGTGAAACTGCCATCCCCGAAGGATATATCGGCTTTGCAGCAGCGCAGGGCGATTATGCCATCAGCGATTTCCGCGTGGATGAAGTGACCGAGTGGAATATGGCGGAAATCACCGAATTGAAAGATCTGTCGCTGGAAACCGATCTGTCAGATGCTCGCATTTGCATCGGCGATGAACCCGCACATCAGGCGGCTGCAGAGAGCATTGCGTCAGCCGTCGAAAGGCAAACTGGACAGGTGCCTGAAATCGTGCGTGATACCGAAGTCACCGATGATATACCTGTCTCCGACCATCTCATCTGCATCGGCAACATGGCCGACAACCGCGTCATACGCAAACTTTACTTCCAGTGGCACTGCGCGGTGGATCGGAACTTCCCGGGGGAGGATGGTTCCATCGTCCAGACGATCCATGACCCCTGGGGAGCGGGCGGCAATATCGTGCTCGTCGGTGGCAGCGACGCCGCCGGAGTGGCCGCAGCCGCTGAGAAGCTTATGGGCCACATTGACGGCCCGATCATTGGACGCATTTACGATCTCACACCCTCGGAGAAATATGCTGAGGTGGGGGAGTGGACGCAGGACGAGGACGGCCGCCTGCTCATACCCGCCGGTTTTATGCACCGCTACAGCCTGGCGAATTACGGAAGCAGGGACGATCCACAGCTTCGCACACTGGTGTATCTGCTCGGCGGCGATGAAGACCGGGCGGAGACGATCCGCGAGCAGTTTCTCAAGTGGGTGGACAAAGGGATCATCAATCATCTGTACGTGCCTTCATGGATGATCGTGTGGGACGCCATCGAAGAGCACCCGGTGTTTTCGGATGAGGACCGCATGATAATTACGCAGTGGTTCCTCCGCCAGCTCCGCTCCCAGCAGTGCATCGGCGCCCTGCACATACAGCGCATTCATGACGGCATGCCGCACCAGAATCACGGCACCCGGCCCGCACTGGGCACCTTCTTCATGGCCCGGTATTTCCGGGACCATTACGGCCTCGCAGAATGCGACATGTATCTGCAGCGAGTTGCGGACTATTTTGACCTCCAGGCCGACTGGTCGAAGCCGATGGAAGATTCCTCCGGACACCAGTGGAACGCCACGCTGCCCGACAAGGCGATTTATGCGCTTGCGTCAGGGCATATGCGGTTCTTTGAATCCGGCGCATGCAGGCAGGCCGCCGAACGCGCGCTGAAAAGCTCCAACAACGTCGGAATGATCCCCAAAATTGGTGATGCAGGCTACGGGTCGGCAGCCAGCAGCCTTCTGTCAAAGGCCGCGGTGATATACGAAGACGGCCGGTACTGGTGGCCGATGCACGCACGCGGGCGAGAACCGGCAGGCGACCATCCGGAGATCTGCTCGATCAGCGATGAGCTTGCTCGCGGTTTCGTCGGAAATATCGAGATGGAGGAGCCGGATGATATCGTCGGCGTCTCCGTGATTCCGTATGACGAAGGGTTCTACAACTCGTGGGGGTCGTGGTACGGTAGCGATCCGGAACAGAAGCCCTCACTGCCGATTGAGAAATGCTTCGACAAGATCGCCTTCCGCACCGGGCTGGACCTCAGCGACCAGTTCCTGCTTCTGGATGGGATGGTTGGCAGGAGCCACGATTACGATGACACCAACACCATCCACGAATACTCCAAAAACGGCCGCAGCTATGTGATGAACTGTGACGGGATATTTGCCAGCACCATAGCGTATGAAAATGGTGTCAACATCATCCGCGACGGCCTGTCCAGCCCCCTCCCATATTTCGCGGAAAATATCCACGCCGCCGACCTAGGAGCGGTCCTGACCAGCCAGACGAAGGTCGCCGGGTTCTCAGGCGCCGACTGGACGCGGAGTGTCTTCATGGTGCCGGACGGTTTCTTCGCAGTCATTGACCGGATGGAGGCCGCCGAAAAGGGCACATTCACCTTCACCGGGCACTGGACAACGCTGGGTGAGCCGGACCTGAACGGCGCTACGCTCACCGTCCGGCAGTCGCCGCGGGACGAGGAGCCGAACGAAGAGAACACGACATATTTCCACATGCAGGCACCCGCCGATTTTGTCAATAATGACCGACTGGAATATCTGCGATACGGGCGGCAGTACCGCTACTATCCGTACGCCCAACCCAATCCCAACCTGATGGCACAGTCGAAGACATCGGCACTGGAGGCCGGAGAATCAGATTTCCTCTATTCTCTCGGCCATGAAACAGGACCAGCAGAGACGCCGGAGTTTATCCTCCACCCCGTCGCTGAGGGCGTCATGCGGGTGTCGGGGCCCCAATACACCGCCTACCTGGGCGCCGCAAACGGCCCGGTCACCATCGGCAGTCTGTCGGTGCGAGCGGACCTGTTCTACACCGACGGCACTACCCTTTCGGTCGCCGGTGGCACGACAGTGACTGTTGGAGATACGACGGTCCTGGCTGCTTCCGAGCCTGTGACCGCCACCATCCTCCTGGAGACCGGGGAGGTTATCATGGGAGAGGCGCAAGGCACACAAATTGCGGGACTTACTGCGGCGGAGCTCGGGGCATTGAAACAGCAGCTCGCGTCCGATGCCCACGACCTGGGCGGACCCGCAGAAGCCGCCGAAAGTCCCGTCCCGGCGATGCGCAGCCTTTGGGAATTTGACGCGGGCGGCCAGGTAAAGCATATCCGTCCCTCTCCGGGCAACCCGGGCGCGCAGGTGCGGAATGAAGAGAAAGAATCGCTCCCTGAGGCGATGGGCATCGCCGCCCTCCCCAGCCAGGCCGGTCACGTGAGCTTCGTGGACGCACAGGGAGAAGAGATCAGGCGGATTGATGTCGGCGCACCTGTCAATGATGTGGCGGTTGACGACATTGACAGAGATGGCGATTTTGAAACCCTCCTCGCACGCCAGGATTCGCTGTTTCAGTGCCTCAATGCGGACGGTACCGAGCGGTGGAGCCACACTCACGAGCAGCAGAAGGTGGCGAACTCGGCATTGTATATCAGCCGCGTACCGATGCTGAACTGCTTTGTGGCCGAGCGCTCGCCGGATATGGAAAAGACAGTCTGTGTGTCCAGCGGCGACCAGCGCCTTACGGGCCTCACCCCGGACGGTGAGCAGAAATGGATGTTCTGGTCGTACGCCGGCCTGTGGAGCCGCCACGGCCTTTACGATATCGACGGCGATGGCGTTGACGAAATCTGCGGCGGCAACGGCAGCGTCTCCAGCCGCGACGCGCTCTACTTCCTCGACGGCGGCGATCACTACGTCAAGCGCATCATGAGAGACGGCTGGGCGATTTCACTCAGCTCGCTGAAGATCGGTGACATCAACAGAGACGGCCGGGAAGAAATTGTAATCGGCAACAGCGCCACCACTGTCTGGGCGCTCGATCCGTTGCACGAAGAGGACCACGAAATCTGGAGCCACAAGCTCGGCCACGACGTCACCGGCATCGAGCTGGTGACCGCGGACGGCGAGCCGATGGTTATCGCAGGATCGCAAAGCGGCTTCGTCGTGGCGTTCAACGGCTCGGGCACGAAGCTGTGGGCCACGCCGATCGGAGGGCCGGTTTTGCACACCGCCACCGCCGGGCCGAGTACGGATGCAACCATCATCGTTGCTCTGCAGGGCGGGGCAATCGCAGCCGTATCAACGGACGGGACGATACTGCGGCGCTCGCAGCTGCCCTCGGAAATCGTGGCACTCGAAACGGCGGGTCCCGACCATGAAATCATCCTCGCCGCCTGCGATGACGGCATAGTCCGAGCGCTGTCGGTGCAATGAAAAATGACAGCGGCTGATCAAAGACTTCGATACTGAAGTGTCAACAGGGGAGGCGGCGATTCAGGCCGCCTCTTTTTTTATGCCCCACAAATTCACTATCGGCAACGAACAGGTGTTGCAAACTCACCCCGCTAATGCAGGAAATAGCCCCTCCGGAGGCGAAACTATAGACGTCTCACACGTGTCTCAGGTCGTCCCCCTTCGAGGAGGAGTGTCCGTGAAACACCTTATGACTGTTCTGGCCATTATCGTGCTCATATCCGCAGGTGTCTGTGCGCAGGAGCCGGTGCTGCTTCATCCATGTGATGATATTGAAGGCGCATCCCTCAGCAGTGGCTCCGGCCTGCCGAACGCCGTTATTGACATTGCCACCGACGCCGATAACGTCACCCAGGGCAACGGGAGCATCCACATCAGCGCCGAATCGACCCCGGAAGACACCGGCAACACCTATCTGGCGGTGGATCTGCCGATTGAGCCGACATCATTTGAGGACAAAAAGCTTATCTTCGATGCATGGACCTCCGACCCGGACATCTCCCGGGCCCTGTACGTTCGTGGCTACGATGCAGACGGCAATTGCGTACTTTCATGGCTGAACTGGGACTCGGCACTCGACACCGAGCCGACCACATACGAGCTGATGATCGGGTGGTCGCAACAGCTCGCATGGGAAGAGAAGATGGTCGAGGTGGACACTGCGACACCGGTCGTAAAGCTCCGCTTCTATGTGGGCACACACCGTGACGGCGTTACCTTTGACATGTACGTGGACAACATCCGCACCGTCGAGCACCAGATGCAGATGTTTGAAGACGTCAGTGATGCCAAAATGCTCTACCCGACAACGACACTGGTCGAGAGCGGCGAGCCTCGTGCAGCTATTGTGCACCCGTCGGAGGACGGCTGGGCAGCGATTGCGGCGGACGCGGCCGATGCGATCGAACAGGCTACCGGCGCGCGGCTTTCGGTGAAGCCCGCCGATGAAACCACCGACGAGGAGCTGCAGGAGATAAACGCCGTCATCATCGGCAATATCGCCAACAACAGGCGGCTTTTGTACCCGTATTCACACAACCTGACCTTCGCCGACGGCATCTATCCCGGCGACGGCGGGTACGAGGTGCGCTCGGTTCATGATCCTTGGGGCACCGGGCACAACATCATCGCCATCGGCGCCTCGGATATCGCCGGTGCGCAGGCCGGTGTGGAATACTTCAAAGGGCTGCTTGCAGAAGGTGAGACGCTGGTACTGGATTCTTTTTCCGAGACGAAGCTGGAGGGCATCGCCGCAAGCCGACTTTCGGGCTCATTCCGGACCGATCCGGACGAAAAATGGCTGGAGGCGCAGCAGAAAAACGCCGAGGCACGCCTTGACAGCGGTATCCACGGCGGCCTTTTCAGTATTGCCCGAAGCGTTGGACGAAACTACGCCCTCACCCGCAAGCCGGGCTATGCGAAGCATTTCGCCTGGCTCATCAAGCGGGCACACGAGCACTACCTGACTGATCCCCAGACCTACGGCGGCCCGTGGGGGATGGATTCGGACTTCACCATCTACAGCGTCATTCCCGCGTGGGATGCGGTTGAAGAGTGTCCCGAGCTGACAGCACAGGAGCGTCTCGAGGTGACGAAGATATTGTTTAAGTGGGTTAGTGAGGTGGCGCCAAGAAAAGCCGCGCGGGCTTCGTCGTCCCGGGTGCGCTTCAACCACCAGACCTTTCCGGGACTGGGACTGCTGTATTCGGGGCAGTACTTCTCGCGGTATTACGACGTGGTCGAGGGCGAGCACTGGATTGATCTTGCCGACGGATGCTTCCAGTTCCAGATGGACGCGAAAAAAGCCCACTGCGACTGCAACGGCTACCAGTGGCTGACGGACTCGCACACACTGAATTATGCACTGGCCCGGCCGGATTTCCGCATCTTCGAAAATGGCAATGCTCGCTTCCTGGCTGATTACGCCATCCAGACGATGAACAATCTCGGCTACCAGGTACCCTACGGCGACATGCACGGGTGGGGATCCATCGGCGCCGAACTGCGGGTACTGCAGGCGGCGGAGTGGTACTACCGTGACGGCACCTACCAGTGGGCGCTGGAGAAGAAGTACGACCGCTCCAGCCGCTATTCCGTCGGGACGTTTTCCGTTAACACCGAGCCACGGGTTCCTGAAGATCAGCTCGGCGCGACGGTGTGGCCGCTGGGTGATGACTGGTACCGCAGCTTCGAGGGCAGTGACCACGTGGCGCGGGAGAAGGCGTTCGATAAGGTCATTTACCGCAACGGTTTTGAGCCGGAAGACCAGTACATGCTACTTGACGGCCTGTCCCGTGGCGGGCACGGTCACTATGACGGCAATTCCATCCTGCAGTGGTCGGAGAATGGCCGCATCTGGCTGGGCGAGCCGGAGACAACACGCTTCAGCTCGGCGCCGAAAATCCATAATACCGTTCTGGTCCTGAAAGACGGCCAGTCCCAGCGCTTCCCCGCATACAGCTCGATGGAGAATTTCGCGGATCTGTCGGATTTCACCGCCTGCAGGATGCGGGTGTCGGATTACGCCGGGGCGAACTGGGACCGCTGGGCGCTGTGGCTGAAGGATGACGCATTTGTGGTCATCGACCGGGTGACCGCGCAGAAGGCCGGTGACTTCAGTGTCCGGGCACTATGGCACATGGTCGGCGACGTTACTATTGATGGTACATCGCTGGATATCGAGCAGCAGGGGCAGTACGCCCGTGTCGCCATGAGCCCCGAAACGCGGTGCCTGCTGAGCGATGATGAAAAGAACGCGTCCACCTGGAGAAGTTACCCCTATGTGGACGACTCCACGCCTCACGCGCTGCAGGGTGTGATCAACCGCCAGCTCGAGCCGGGAGAGCATGTCACGCTCTTCACTGTTCTCCACGCGAGTGGGGAGGAGCCCTCGGAGGCGTCAATCCAGTCCCTCGGGGAGAATATGGCGGTTGTCAGCGGCTTTGGCGATCCGATGCTGGTGATGCTGCCGGGCACCGAGGGCACCATCGCCGTTCCCGGCGCCGCACAGTCAGAGGCAGATCTCCTGGTCCTGTCGCCGGAAAAGGCGTACGGCGCAAACGTCCGGCAGATGGCATTTGAAGGGCAGGCAACGGAGTTCCCGGAGGGGGCGGATATTGAGTTTGACATTTCCTCGGGTGAGGCGCGGGCAAAGGAGCCGGCCCGGATGGCCACTGATGTTGCCCAGGAGGTCACGGTTGCCGATCTGGAGGCCCGGGCGGACGCCGAAGAGTTGCGCGCAATGATCGAAAATATCGTCATGATGGCACCACCGTCTCCCGGAGGCGCGCAGGTGGCCGCCGAGGCCCCGGAGCTTGCCGCCGAGTGGAAATACGCCGACGTGCCCGACCAGCTTCTGCTGAGCGGGAATCGCGGCCTGTTTGGGGCGGTTGACGCGGGTATGGAGGTCTCGTGCGAACCGCAGCCGCTGGAGGCGAACGTTTTCTCCCAGGTGCCGGGCCAGAACACCATAGACGCAATCAATGACGGTACCTTCGAATCATGAATCGTTTGACACAGTAGGTCAGTTGAATGATAACGAACAGCATCTGGCCACTGCCATGTCCATTGATCAGCA
>JAWODS010000026.1:0-4897 GCA_046483205.1 Armatimonadota bacterium
CACGTTGGCACGGTCGAGGAGGTCGAAGAGGAGACCCGCAGCGCCCTGCAGATCGCTAAAGAGGTGGGCGGCTGCATCATCGGGTGCAGCAACCAGGTCGTCAAAGGCACCCCCGAACAAAACTTCTGGGCCATGATGGAAATCCTCACAACGAACGAACCGTTTAGGCCCAAAAGCGGTGACCGAATGGAGGTTTCCGCGTCCTCGCACGCGAATGATATAATGAACTCACAGACGCAGTGGAACGCAGTCGATAATGCGCATTTGTTTGCGCACTGACCCACAAATCACATACGAGGAGTAACGTTATAATGCCGAATGGAATGAAGCTGATTGAACCGTCTATCAAGCCGCCGCTGGATCCGGACTTCAAGCCGGCGGTGCTCGCAAATCACGCATTTCTCGCAGAGGTACAGGCATCGGGCAGCGCGCGCCCGGTGAAGATCGCTGTCGAACGCGAAGACGGCGTCACCAGCGTGTATGAGACACAGATCTTCGAGGCCGACGCGGGCCACGATGACGAAAACTTCATGTTCGTCGAGCGGATCGTCAAGTTCCTGCTGTGGCAGCGTGGGGGCTGGAAGATCGTCATCGGCGGCGCACCCGAAATCGGACAGCGCATCAAAGATGCTTACGCCCCGGGCGGCGAGCGCGAATTTGACGCCGACCTCATGGGCGGTGTGTACGACAAAGAGTTTACAGTGGAAGTGGTGTCGCTCGATGAGGTGCCTGCAGCCAAAAAGAAAGCCATCTCCATCGGTGGACACCTCGAAGGCTGCCGGGTGGGCTTTGACCTCGGAGCCAGTGACCGCAAGTCAGCCGCCGTCATAGACGGTGAGGTCGTTTACAGCGATGAGATCGAATGGGATCCCAAAAACCAGGAGGATCCGCAGTATCACTGGGACGGCGTGATGGAGTCGATCCAGCTTGCCGTGGACAAGATGCCGCGCGTGGACGCCATCGGTGGCAGTGCAGCGGGAATCTATGTGGACAACAGGGCGAAGGTCGCGTCACTGTTCCGTGGTATCCCGGATGATCAATTCAAAGAGAAAATCGAGGACATGTTCATCCGCATGGGCGAGGAGTTCGGCTGCCCGCTCGTCGTCGTCAATGACGGTGACGTGACCGCGCTCGCAGCCGGAATGGACCTCGAAGATGACTCGATCCTCGGCATCGCCATGGGCTCTTCGGAGGCCGGCGGCTATCTCAATAACGAGGGGCGCATCAACGGCTGGCTGAACGAGCTTGCGTTTGCGCCACTGGACTTCAATCCAGATGGCCCGGTGGACGAATGGTCCGGCGACCAGGGTGTTGGTGCCCAGTACTTCAACCAGGTCGGTGTCGCGCGGATGTGCCCGCGTGCGGGCCTGGGCGAAGAGGACGGCATCGAGGAGGATATGGATCTGCCACAATTGCTCAAAGTGGTCCAGAAGCTGCATCTCGACGGCGACGAGCGTGCTGAGAAGGTCCTGGCCACGATCGGTGTCTGGCTGGGCTACACGCTGGCGCACTACGCGGACTTTTATGACCTCAAGCACGTCCTGATTCTCGGCCGGGTGACCTCCGGCGAGGGCGGCCCGACTATGCTGCGGGAGGCCCGGCGCGTCCTGGAACAGGAGTTCCCGGAGCTGGCGGATCAGATCGAGCTACATCTGCCTGATGAGACCAGCCGCCGTCACGGACAGGCGATCGCCGCCGCAAGCCTGCCCGAAATCGAGTAGATACGCGTTTATGTGAAAACAGCCGCAATGGCTGAAAATAGGAGTGATGACGATGCAGTTCCATAAACCGGGCGCAGAGATATTTGTCCCGGACGAAGCGCCTGAAGAAGAGGCGCTGGCACGGACGACACACATGGGCGTTGGTGCGCACCAGGACGATCTTGAAATCATGGCCTGGCACGGTATCCTGGAGTGTTTCGGCGAAGACGACAAATGGTTTCTGGGTGTGACGGCCACGAACGGCGCCGGAAGCCCGCGGGACGATCTGTACGCAGACTATACTGATGAAATGATGATGGAAGTGCGCCGCCAGGAGCAGAAAAAGGCGGCCTACGTCGGAGAATACGCCGCTCAGATCCTGCTCGATTACAGCAGTTCCGAGGTGCGAACGGAGATGCAGGACGAGGCGCGGGCCGACATGCGGGCGATTGTGGAGGCCGCACAGCCCGAGTTCGTGTATCTGCACAACCTCGCCGACAAACACGACACCCACATCGGCAGCGCACTCAGGATGATCGAAGTCCTGCGCGAAGTCCCGGAGGATATGCAGCCCCAAAAGGTGTACGGGTGTGAAGTCTGGCGTGACCTGGACTGGATGCTGGATGAGGATAAGGTTGCCTTTGATGTCCAGGGACACGAGAATATGGCGGCGGCACTGCTGGGCGTCTTTGACTCCCAGGACTGCGGCGGCAAGCGGTACGATCTCGCCAGCATGGGACGTCGAATCGCCAATGCCACCTACTTCGCCAGCCATGAGGTCGATGTGACTGATGCGATGATTTTTGCCATGGATCTGACACCGCTCATTGAGAAACCCGGCAAAGATATCGCCGAATTCGTCGGCGAACACATCGACCGGATGAAAGCGGACGTCACGGACCGGATCACCAAATTCTCCTGATCGGGGCGTAAGTGGGCAGACGAATGACAAAGGAGACCTCTTCGAAGAGGTCTCCTTCTTTTCTATGTCAAACTGTGCGACAGGTGGTTCAGAGGTTCAATACCTTCTGGGCATTGCGGTGCGTTACCTTGTCGAAGACTTCCTGTGAAATATGCCCTTCCGCCAGTGCATCTTCGAGGAAGTTCTTCAGGTTGATCAGGACATTCTCGCGGTTTTTTGGGGCGCACACGTCAGTCCCAAAAAGCAGCTTGTCCTGGCATTCTTCGAGGAACCAGTACCCGAACTCCGGGTCGCGACTGACGGCGTTGAAGCCGCTGCCGGCCGACAGGTCACCGTACACATTGTCGTAATTCATGATGAGCTCTGCTGCCTGTCCGCCCTCGGTCACAGGCCCCTCGGGGTAGCCGCCGCGATTTGCGTCGGTCACATCACCGCTGATTTCCGACCAGAATGCCTGTGAGTGGCACAAAAAGACAAGGTCGGGAAACTTTTCGACGGCACGGCTGAAGCGGGGGAGATGCAGATCATCAATCAGGCCGTAGGTGCCACCCTTTTGCGTCGCCACGTGGAAGGTCAACGGCAGGCCGACGCGTTCGGTGTGATGAAAAAGATTCTCCACCATGGGGTCGTCAAACGGCAGATTGGCAGTGATCTCTCCAACGCCCTTATAGCCAGCTTCTTTGTAATAATCCAGAAGGTATCCCAAATCTGCGTCCGGTGAGTTGCGCACATGGCGTGGATCAACATTGCAGAAGGGGATGAAACGGTCCGGGTATTTCTCGGCAATGACCCCGGCCTCCAGCGGGGACTGCGGGTGGTGCGAGCATTCGGGGCTGACACCCGGCAGAATACAGGCTCTGTCAATCCCCACATCGTCGTACATTTCGATGAGCTGCTCGGGGCTGGCGTACGTCTGGTCGGTGCCATGACGATTCGGCCCCGAAAACAGCCGCGTGTGAACATGGATGTCAATAAACATAGGAGACACGCTCCCGCTTATTCGTCCAGCTTCAGGATCCGCTGGGCGTTTTTGTGAGTAATTTTGTCGAAGGCTTCCTGCGAAATACTGTCATTTTCCAGCGCGTCTTCGAGGAAGTTTTTCAGGTTCACGAGCACGTTATCGCGGTTCTCAGGCCGACATACGTCGGTGGCGAAACAGAGCTGGTCCTGGAACTCCTCGAGGAAGGCGTACCCGAAGTCCGGATCGCGGCTGACGGCGTTGTAGCCGCTGCCGGCCGAAAGGTCGCCGTAGATGTTGGGATATCTGCGCATCAGCTCCGGAACGCGCCCACCCTCCACGACGGGACCGTCAGGATAGCCACCCCATTCGTCCTCACCGACATCCGCGCTCATATACGCCCACCATGACTGCGAATGGGCGAGGAAAGTAAGGTCGGGATGGGCCGCAACCTGTTTTTCGAGACGGGGCAGGCCGAAGTCATCTATGAGGCCGTAAATATTGCCTTCGCGGGTGGCGACGTGAAAGGTCAGCGGCATTTCGCACCGCTCCGCGTGATCGAGGAGATTGGTCACTCGCGGATCATCCCACCAAAGGTTGGCGGTCATTTCGCCGATGCCGCGGCAGCCCTGCTCTTTGTAGTGATTGATGACATAGCTCAGATCCACATCCGGCGAGTTGCGGTTCAGACGCGGGTCAATATTACAAAAAGGAATCAGCCGGTCGGGATATTCCCGCGCGATCATCAGGATATCCTCGTTGCTCTGCGTGAGGAAGTTGCATTCAGGGATCACCAGTGGCAGCATGACACCTTTGTCGATCCCTACCTCGTCATACATTTCGATATATTGCTCGGGCGAGGGCGGACCACTCGAATCCGGCGTCCAGCCTATATCAGAGATCTGCGCGATGTGAATATGCATATCGATGAACATTGTATTTCCTCCAATACCCTATGCCACTCCGGCTATTCGTCCAGCTTCAGGACCCGGATGGCGTTTCTATGCGTGATTTTGTCGAATACGTCCTGCGAGATATCATCATTGTCCAGAGCGTCTTCCAACAGGTGCTTCATCTGCACGGCAAGGCCGTCGATCTGGGCCATCTTGTACGCATCGGTTCCGAAAAGAAGCTGGTCGGCAAATTCGTTGAGGAAGCTCACTCCAAACTCGGGGTCACGGCTGATGGCGTTGTAGCCACTGCCGGCGGAAAGGTCGCCGTGGAGGTTCGGATACTTCCTCAAAAGCTCCGGAATTCTCCCACCCTCGACAACGGGGCCCTCGGGATACCCGCTCCAGTTGTCTTCAGTGACGTCGC
>JAWODS010000028.1:0-7953 GCA_046483205.1 Armatimonadota bacterium
AAGGCCGCGGGCTCCGAGCCGCGTGGCGGCCTCGATCGATTCCGCGGCATCTTCGACCCACTGGCGGGTCGCCTCCGGGTCACACAGGTCGCCGCCACAATCGGTGGTGAAGGCGGCCAGCGTCAGGTCGAATTGCTCAAGCTTTTCACTGATCGCGTCGAGATCTTTATTGCGCCAGCCCCAGAATTCCACGGCGGGAAGCCCCGCCGCCGCTGCGGCCTCGATGCGGTCAATAAAAGGAAGTTCGGTGAAAAGCATTTCGATGCAGGCCGAAAGCCGGATATCTGCCATTTTCAATCAATCCCTGAGGAGGTTGAGTAGCACTGAGACACCATTCGCTGGATGCGCTGGATAGTCCTTGTTTCGGGTTCGTCAGCCGGACACATGAAGCTGTACGCGGCGGCCGTCCAGAGAGAGCGCCGAAAGGTTATTCAACACGGCCTGCAGGCCGAGCATGGTGCAGGCCATTGGATCAGATGCCCGGGAAATGGGGATGCCGATATGGTTGGCGATATGGTCATAAAGGCCTCGTAAAAGCGCGGTGCCCCCGCTCATAACAGCTCCCTGGCCGGCGATATGGGCGCGGACCTTGGCGGGCAGGCATTCCAGCATCCACGACAGCTCATCAGCGATGTCATCGGCCGCCTCGGTCAGCACAATCGGAATCTGTTCGATCTCCACACCCAGTGAGCGCAGGTCATCGGCGCGTGCCGAGAAATTCCCGTTTTCCGGGGAGAAGCTGTTGCCGACCGCGCCGGTGGCGATTTTAAGCTCCGTGGCATCATGCCGGGCGAGGTCAGCGTTATTACGGCGTTTCACACCGCGGACGATCATTTCATCGAGGTACTGCCCACCCAGTGGCCTGGAGATGGCGTCAGATGTCATGCCCATGGAGACGATAGCCGCATCGGTGGTCCCGGCGCCGATGTCGATGATCATCTGGCTGTCGCCGGAGTCGACGGCCAGTCCGGCGCCGATCGCAGCGGCGAGCGATTTCTGGATGGTGACAACACGCCCGGCGCCAGAAGCCCTCAAAAGCTGTCTCAGGGCTCTTCTTTGCACCGGGGTTGCCGCACTCGGGTGTGCTGAAACAACGAGCGGATTAAACAGTGGCCTGCGACCCAGCGCCTTGTGTATGAAGTGGCGCACCATGGCGGCCCCTGCGTTGTAATCGGCGACGACGCCGTCAACAATAGGATGGACCACCTCAACATCCGATACGCCCTGGTCGAGCATCTGCTGCGCCTCGGTCCCGTAGGCGGTGGGCTGTCCATTCCTGTCGGCGTATGCAACCACAGACGGCTCACGAACCACCTCGCCGCCGTCCTTGACAGCGACGTGCGTGTTCGCCGTTCCAATATCGATTGCTATTTCAGCGACCCACGGCAGCACAGGTCATCGCTCCCCGGCAGCGCCACGGTTGTTGAAGATACGAAACATTGAAGCGAGGCGGTGCGTCAAACAGTCGGTTCGATATAACTTTCAGCAACGCAACAAGTGTAGCACAGTCAAACCTGCTTCGGCAACCGACCCGTGCGCACAGCGAGGGGGTGACGGTTTCCACAACGGGCGGCGCTGTGATATACTTCCACTGGCCGTTACCGCGTCACATGCCCTCCGAAAAGGAGAGACGGATTGTTCAATTCCCGCCTGCTGCGTGCGGATTGGAAGCTGATGGCTGCGGTGTTGATACTCGTAGTCATCGGGCTGACGATGGTGTACAGTGCCACCCGCGCACAGCTCACAGTACAGGGGAGCTCACCGACCAGCAAGATGGCCACTCAAAGCGTGTGGGTGGTCCTCAGCCTGGTCGCCTTCTTCCTGGTCGCGTCCTTTGAGTATTCACGGCTCGAACAGCTTTCGCTGCCGTTTTATGTGGGCGTTTTGGTGCTGCTTTTGCTGGTGGTGGTGATCGGGTCGGTGGTTCGAGAAACACACCGCTGGCTGAGCGTGGGACCGGTCAACATCCAGCCGGCGGAACTTGCCAAGCTCGCAGTGATATTGCTGCTGGCGGCGTATCTTTCGTCTCGAGAACGCGACGTTGTGGACTTTGAGCTGCTGGCGAGGTCGCTGGGGTATGCGCTGGTACCATCCGTGCTCATTTTGCTTCAGCCGGACCTGGGCACGCCCGTCTTGCTGGTTTTCATCTGGGGTGTCATCTGCTACATCTTCGGAGCTCGCCTCATACATCTCGGCGCATTCGCTTTTGCGTTCGTGATGCTTTTTGCTGCCGCCTGGGGCTTTGGGCTCCTCCAACCGCACCAGAAGGCGCGGCTGACGGCGTTTCTGCATGCGGAGGGAGCGGATCGTGGACAGCGCTGGCAGCTTGAGCAATCGCTCATCGCCATCGGATCGGGACATCTCACGGGGAAAGGCCTCCTGCGGGGCTCACAGAGCCAGCTCTCATTCGTACCCGACCAGGAAACCGACTTTATTTTCAGCGTCATCGGCGAGGAAGCCGGTTTTGTGGGCACGGTGTCGGTGCTGATACTTTTCGGAATCGTTCTGTGGCGCGGGCTGGTCATCAGCGCACTTGCCAGGACCGTTTTCGGACGGCTGGTGGCGGTCGGCATCGTGGCGATGCTCTTCTTTCATGTTGCTGTTAACATCGGGATGACGCTCGGAATGATGCCGGTGAAAGGACTTCCGCTGCCGTTCGTCAGCTACGGCGGCAGCGCGATGCTGGTGAATTTCGTCGCAATCGGCATACTGCAATCAATCTACATCGACCGACAGAGCATACGATTTGACTGATTTGTTATGACAAAGCTTATGGAAAGCAAATGGCACCGTATCGGCTGGCAGGGCATCGAGATGACCGTTCCGTCCGAATGGGATATCGCCGCCGTCAGTGGAAAAGGGAGCACCAAGGGGTACCTCCGTGTGGAGGACTCCGAGCTTCCCAGGGTCGAGATGAAATGGGCATATGAAGACGGGTTCGTTGACCTGGAGAAGATGGTTGACGACTATCTGAAAAAGCTCAAAAAGGGCGAAAAGGGCGGTCCGAAGATTGACGTGAACGAAGACGTCCAGGTTGTCAGCAAGCGAAAGATGCAGAAGAAGTCGCTCCGCTGCTTTGAGTGGCTCAACCCGGAGACAAACCTGCGGGGCTATGGGGCGGCGTGGTTCTGCTCCGACTGCCGCAACGCCGTCATCACCCAGGTGACGGCGAAAGAAGGGGAGGACGGCGAGGCGATTGCCGAGCGCGTTATCAGCAGCATCCAGGACCACGGCTCCGGCGACTGGACTCGGTGGGCGACGTGGAGCTTTGACGCACAGACGCCCACCGGCTTCGAGATGACTGCCTCCCAGCTCATGGCCGGACATATCCAGCTTACCTTCAAGCGCGATGCGGCCGCCGAGGACGCCCGCAGCATCATGCTGCAGAATGTGGCCAAGCCGGAGGAGCTGACACTCGCTCGCTGGGCTCCGGCCAATGTGATCCTCAAGGATACGACCCTCGCCGAATGGGCGGAGGAGGAAATGGGCTCGGGGCTGAAGCGGATGAAGCCGGAGATAGAGGATGCCGAAATCCGCGGCCACCAGGGCCTGAAAGTGCAGGCACAGCGCCTGTGGCCGCACCACAAGCTCTTTCGAACCATTTGCCGGTTTGCGGAAGTCCCGTACGCTGACCGGATTCGGGGGCGGATATGGCACTGCCCCGAAAGCAACTCTCTGCACCTCGTCCAGATGCTGGTTGATCGCACCAACGAGGACCTGCCCGATGAAGTGGTGGAGCGTTTCATCTGCCACCATGAGGACAATCCTGAACAGTGAGACGGTGCCGACGCAACCGGGCCATAGACCGGTAACAGCCGCAAACTGCGGAAAGGGAGACATCCGATGCGTTTGAGGGCCCTGGCCTTGCTGGCGATTTTCGCGGTGGTCGCAGCGCTGCCCGTCACGGCGCAGGAGGATACGAATGGCCGGCTGTGGGAGCTTTTGAAGGAATCCCGCGCTCTTGCCCGCGAAGGCAGGCTCGAGGAGGCTGAACAGAAGCTCCTGGAAGCGAAGAATATCGCCCCGAATTATGCGGACCTGTACGCGCATCTGGGCTACATCTACGAACTGCAGGAACGCCCCGAAGACGCCATACACGCCTATTGCGAGCTGCTACGCCGCAAATCAAAGCACGACTACGCCGAAAAACACCTCCAGGCACTCTTTTTTGAGGGCCCCTTCCCGCGCTGGATAGCCTGTCAGGATATCCATTTCAGCCCGGTCAAATTCGTGGTTGATCGCTGTCTCATGAGCTGTGCGGAGGGCAGGGCGGTCAAAGAGATCGCCTACACCAGCGATCTGCTTTTTCACGAGAAAATGAGCCGTGGTGGCGATCCCGTGGAGGTGGAGGTACCTGCCTCCGGCGGGAAGGCCAAGAGTCTGCTCAACCGCTCCACATACGGCTACACTGTGCCGGAGGGATCAGACCGGCTGCTGATGCGGTTTCTTCTCCATTACCGCTCCAGGCTCATCAGTCCCACGCGTACGGATTACAGCGATCTCGCGCCGAAGCTCATGCACTTGCTCCTGCGCGCTCACGAGTATTTCAACACCTACCTTGGCAAAAAGAGCCCCGTTGACGGCCCCACTGAGGCGTATCTGCTGGAGAAGGGCCCCCCGGGTGCCGAAGCGTATCACAGCGCCATCTACATCTACTCCGCCCAGCAGGAGCGTGCGCCGGTGGAATGGGCGCGGCAAATCGCCCACGAATACGGCCACCTGGTGCTCCCGCCCGTCGGCAGGTATGTGGAGCCGGAGGATTATGCCAGCGGGCTGTGGGGAGAGCGGTTGTTCATCCAGTGGCTCGCCGAGGAGGCAGGGGCCGTGGCCATGGTTCCGTGGCCCGATGAAGCCGCCCAAAAGACGCTCAACAGGCTGTGGGGCGATAATGCGGAGTTCGATGCCGCCGGCTACCTCGCCGATGTGTGCTACGGTGATATGGCGCTCTGGTTTGAGAAGGGGCCCGATTCGGCGCATATCGCCGGCACAGGGGACATATCCATGCGGTACTGGCTGGGCTTCATGACGTGGGTGCAGGCGGCGCTGGGCAAGCAGGGGCTGCAGGAGGCCATTGACAACGCGCCCGGCACCTCACCGGCAGATTTCCTGTTCGGCCTGAAGCAAACCATCAAGAGTCGGGCAGAAAACGGCGGTTTCAGCATCTTTGCAGGCGCAGTGGATACTGAGGGAAGCACCCTGACTGATGCCCCAATCCCAGGCGCGCTGCGCTGGCGTGATGTGCACCTCCAAAAAGGCGACACCGCCCGGTTCCTCATATACCTTCCCGCACGGGCGTGGCGCCTGACGACGGACCCGGCGACACCGGGCCTCGAAGTGAGCTTCGACGGCAAAGGCCCGTTCAACATTGATCCGCAGGACGGTCTGAGCCTGGGGCGCGTGACGGAGCGGTGGCACGTGCTGGAAATATCCTGTACCACTGAATCCACCCCGCTGGAGCAGCTTCATTTCACCACCGATCCGGAGGTGTAGGGTGGGACGCTCACGACACTCCGGTCGTATCGCCCTGCTGTGTACCCTCTGGTGCGCTGCAGTGCTGTGGGTACCCTGTCTCAGCCCCGCACAGGCCCAGCCTGTATCCCCTGAAACGTGGCATTTCGAAGAGCCTGCCTCGCTGCGAATCCTCGACGGCTACCAGGTCCTTCACCTCAAAGGCAGCCCCGAACAGCTCGGACGACAGCACGGTCTTCTGGCGCGGGACAAGGTGCGGAGGGTCGTGGATGACGTCCTGCACAACATGGCCGCCGCGGACGAGGAGGGCCTGAACGATCTGCTGGAGGGCGCCATGGTGATGGAGATGTATCTGCCGGACGCCTTCCGCACGGAGCTCAAGGCGCTGGGCAGGGTCACCGGTATCCCCTACGACGAAATCGTGGCACTGCAGCTTTTTGGAGACGTCCAGCGGGCGATGTGGCCGATGTGTTCCTCCTTCGCGGCATTTGGCCCGGCCACCAAAACCGGTGAGCTCATCGCCGGACGCAACCTCGACTTCATCGACAACGGCGCCTCCGAATATGCGGCCGTCATCATCTGTTATTACCCCGACGAGGGCCTGCCATTTTTGACCATCTCCTGGGCGGGGATTATCAACGGGTGGACCGCCATGAACGCCGCCGGGCTGGTGGTCTCCAACAACAGCGCCTACGAGGGGGAAGCCTCACTGGAGGGCCTGTCCACCTGCTTCATGCTGCGGAAGATCGCCCAGTATGCCACCACCGTCGAGGAGGGCGTTGAGATCATCCGCAACACTCCAAAGGCGTGTGGCACGGTGATGATGATCGCCGGTGGATCGCCGCCGAATGCGGCCGAAGTCGAATACGACCACAACAATGTGGCGGTGCGATGGGCGGAAGACGGCTATGTCATCGGCACCAACAGCTTTTTGAAACTGGGGCGGGAGAACGGCTCCGAAATCTGGTGCTCTCGATACCTGCGCCTCGAAGAGCTGATCCGGCAAAACTATGGCGAGATCGACCGGTCAATGAATTTCGCCGGGGCCGAGGGTGTGCCCATCGAGTACATGAATCTGCATTCGGCCATGCTGTACCCGAAGGACCTGACCATCAGCGTCTCGATGGGGCAGATCCCCGCATGCAGCCACCCCTACCACACCTACCGGTTCACCGAGCGCGGGCTTGTGTCCGGCTCCGTGTCTGAATAACACAGTGAGTAGTGCAATATCGGTATCCCTTCTCTGGTTGGTCCCCATGAGGCAGAGTGTCAATATCGTATGTTTCGGGTGAAAGCGATGGAGTTTGCCGAGCTTGTAAAAACGCGCCGCAGTGTTCGTAAATACACCGATGAGCCGGTGTCCGATGAGCATCTTACGGAGATTTGTGAAGCGGGGCGGTGGGCGCCCAGTGCGCTGAATATGCAGCCGTGGGAGTTCATCGTTGTCACCGATACAGACGTGCGCGGGAAAATCGCGGATAATGCCAGGGCGGTGGGTGTTTCGTGGCCGCAGATTCGGCAGGCAGCGGCTGTCATCGTTTTGTGTGCCAGAAAAACCTCCGAATACGCCCGCGATGACTGCCTGCTGGCGGCGCAGAACATGATGCTCCAGGCGACAGACCTCGGCCTCGGCACCTGCTACATCGGCGGCTTTTCACCCGAGCGCATCCGCCAGCTTCTCTCAATCCCGAAGGGATATATCGTGCCGGGAATGATCACGGTGGGGCATCCGGAGAAGGAACCGGACCCGCCCGAGAAGCGCGAATTACAGGAGATCGTCCATCACGACACCTTCGAGGGTCGCGGTGTGGGTCTGACCGGCTACCGGCGAGCGCTTGCACTGCTGTGGAAGTTCATAACGGGTCGAGGTAATAAGTAGCCGTTACAGCTCTTCGTCCGAGACGTCCCTCAGATAGCCGTCTTCGATGCGCAGAAAGCGGCTGGCACGCCGGGCGAGAGAATCGTCGTGGGTGACGATGATGAAGGCGACGCCGGTCTCTTCATTCATGTCCAGCAGCAGCTCAAAGACATCTTCCGTGGTCCGGGCGTCGAGGTTTCCGGTCGGTTCATCGGCCAGCACCAGCTGCGGCTGGTTTGCCAGCGACCGGACAATCGCCGTCCGCTGCTGCTCGCCGCCCGAGAGCATGGAGGGCCGGTTATGGAGCCGGTCGCCGAGACCGACACGCGTCAGCATCTCCGTCACCCGCTCCACGTCCTCCGCATCGGGCTCGCCCTTTTCGATGGCCACGGGCATCAGCGTATTTTCCAGGCAGGTAAACTCTGCCAGTAGGTAATGGAACTGGAAGATGAAGCCGACGGCATTGTTGCGCAGGTTCGCCAGCTCGTCGTCGGTGGCCGTATTCAGGTCCAGCCCCGCCACCTGCACGGTCCCCTGCGTGGGCCGGTCGAGGGCGCCGAGGATATTCAGAAGCGTGGACTTGCCGGAGCCTGACTGGCCTCCAATAGACACCAGCTCGCTTTTGG
>JAWODS010000189.1:0-8091 GCA_046483205.1 Armatimonadota bacterium
CCTGGTGGGATGATTTTCCACAAACCGACCGCGAGGATGAGCCGAAACAGGCCTTCTACACCATCGCCGGGGATCTGGTGAAGGTGGCGTTTGTGTGGAAGATGACGGGAGATGACAAATACTCCGGGTGGGTAGCCGGCCCAGATGACCGCCCGATCCACCACTCCGGAGTATTTGTCATCTCCCGTCATCTTCCACACAAACGCTACCTTCACCAGATCCCCGGCGATGGTGTAGAAGGCCTGTTTCGGCTCATCCTCGCGGTCGGTTTGTGGAAAATCATCCCACCAGGGCTTGCTCATGATCGTTTCGGCATCCGAAATCATCTGCTCAAGAGCGGCCTTAGAACCAGGATGTTCGTCAGCAAGCCTGCGCACCTGCTCCAGATTCTCCGAATTGAAGCAGATGCGGGGGTGGTCAAGCTGTGTCATATCCAGGTCCGCCAGCGCCGAGCGATCCCAGGTGACCGCATCGGGGGCGATCGTAAATGACCGCACCTGCCGCCAGACCTCCGACGGTGTCCCGACATCATATCCCACCCGCCAGAAATACGTCTCACCCCGTTCAAGAGCCGGGAGGGTGTTGTAGAAATTATATTCACAGGTGGTCTGCACTATCGGGTCGGAGCAGTCGGCATTCTCCGAAATCTGGAGTGTATAAATATGGGCGGCGTTGCCCCACTCCTCGGGCCAGTCGGCACGGAACGGCCAGCTCATCCGCGGTGGATTCAGATCCACCGTCTCCCCATCGGCCGGACGCCAGTTTACAAAGCGGCAGTAGAGGCTGCGGGGATTGACGGGCACGACCGCATCTTCACCGATGGTATGTGCCTCCATGACCCCGGCGGGGATGAGTATGAGACAGAGCACGACTGCAGCCATTATCCATTTCACGGCATTTCACCCTCCTGCTTTCTTTCCATGTCGATCAGTAATATTGCTTCGCCACTGCTGAGGCCGAAGCCTGCAGCGAACGGTGAAACTTTTTGCACTAAACCAACATCGCGCAATGCACATAGCATTCACTGCCCGTCCGCACCGGCGCGGCAGGCGATTTCGTTGAAGCATTCACCGCGCCGTAGGGGGCGCAAAGGGCGGACCGAACGAATCACCGTCGGCGTATGGCACGTTTGAGGGCCTGTATTCCGTATGACTCAACTGCATTGCTGTGTTACTTTTCTGCTGCGGAATTTAATCGTGTCTCATAAGACTCCTCAATCCGCAGGACGTCTCGACGCGGGCTGGAAGCGTAGCTGATTGTGTGCGCAATCAGCATTTGGAGTTTGCGAGCAAACTCCTACAGGCAACAAACAACGCCGCCACCTGCGATTTGTAACAACAAACCACCAAAGCGCAGGCCGAGCCACGGATTCTCTTGGGGTGATCCGGGCATTTTTCGAGCCTATCGGTTTTTGTGAGACACTGTTGCTGCGGCATTCGAAAACGATTTCCCGGCGTGCCGCCACAATCCCTGCGAATTTTCCTGTCCAATGGAGGAATACTCTCACTCGAGCGCGAATTGGTGTGCTAACTCACAGCCCAAACAGCAGGAGGGTGCAGCATTATGCTCACGTCCGCAGAGGTAAAAAAGGTGTCCAGAGCGATGGGAGCCGACCTTGTAAGCATCGGCTCGATTGATCGGTGGGAAGGGGCACCGATACAGATGGACCCACGCCAGATCATGCCGGACGCGAAATCAGTCATCGGCTTTGGCTTCCGAATCATGCGTGGGAGCCTTCGGGGTCTCGAAGAGGGCACATTTTTCAGCAATTATTCGTCCATGGGATACGGTGGCCTCAACTGGCTGTACATCCCGCACGCGATGATCAATATCGCCAAATTCATCGAGGACCATGGCTATGAAGCGGTGCCGTACGGCCATTTGAGCCCCTGGCGCGCGATCAGCAATGATGGCCACATGCGCGAAAACTTCAGCCGCCCGGTGGAGCCCGGGAAGGCCTCACCCGATGTCATGATTCACCTCCGGATTGCCGCATTTTTGTGCGGTCTGGGCGAAATCGGGTATTCGAAAATGTTTTTGACGCCTGAATTCGGCCCCCGGCAGCGTCTCGGTGTGATGATTACCGAAGCGGAGCTGGAGCCGGATCCGATTTACGACGGCCCCCAGTTGTGCGACCGGTGCATGGAGTGTGTGGAGGAATGTCCTGCAGGCGCTCTCGACCCGGACAACACCGTGAAGGTGACCATCGCCGGCCGCGAGCTTGAATGGAACGACATTGACTGCGATCGCTGCGGTCTGTACTTCCGCGGCGGCGCCTACACGGAAGACGGCGAAGAAGGCAGCTACCTGAAGGCAGAGGGGCGAGATGATGTCAAGCCCAGTCCCATATCACCCTTCTACACCAAGCCCAACAACATCTATATTCACGGCCAGGCCATCTGCGGCGCGAAGGGCTGCACCAGGGCCTGCATGATCCACCTGGAGGAAAGAGGCGTGCTGAAGAACGAATTCCACGCCCCCTTCCGCAAAAAGAAGCTGTGGCGGGTGGACTGGGACGAAGAACCCGAATACGTCCAGGAGCCCGGAGAGCTTCCACCTGATTACCAGAGAGAATAACAGGGCCGCGCCGGCCCGTTATCAAGGAGCACATGTATGAAATTCGCCGTCGGATACCAGCTTCCCGGCGAGGGCGATGAGTCATTTATCGACCTCGTCGCGGACTACTCCGACCATATTGCTGAGGTCTATTTTCCGTGGTCCGATATGCCCTCAGGCCGCGCGCCTTTGACGACGCGGCAGGGCTACACCGACTGGTCCGCCCAGGATCATCTCGAGCATGACCTCATAGCGCTCAAGCAGATGGGCGTGAAGCTCGACATCCTGTTTAACGCCAACTGCTACGGTGGCCGTGCGATCAGCCGATGGCTGGAAAACAAAGTCCGCAGTGTGCTGGATTATCTGCAGCACCTGCTGGGCGGTGTGGATATCTGCACCACCACATCTCCCTTCATCGCCCGCACCGTCAAGAAGTATCACCCGGATATTGAAGTGCGCGCCTCGGTGAATATGCGGATCGGCACCGTGAAGGGGATGCAGTATCTCGCCGACCTGTTCGACAGCTACCACGTGCAGCGGGATAACCAGCGGAATGTCGAGTATCTGCAGAACGTGAAGGAGTGGGCGGACGCGAACGAAAAGCGGCTCATCATCCTGGCCAACAGCGGCTGTTTGGCCTACTGCTCAGGCCAGACCTTCCACGACAACCTGGTGGCACATGAGGCGGAGATTGACGAGACGGCGAACGTGGAGGGCTGGACCGCGCACACCTGCTGGCGCTATCTGCAGGATCCGGAAAACCGCGTGGCGGTGCTGCAGAACACGTGGATCCGCCCGGAGGATATTAAACACTACGAAGAGTACTGCGATGTCGTGAAGCTCGCCACCCGGATGCACGCCCGTCCCCGGCTGGTTATTGACGCCTACAGCCGTGGGCGGTTTCGGGGGAACCTGCTGGACCTGTGCGAGCCCGGCTTCGGTCCACTCTTCGCGCCACAGATCATCGATAACTCGCGCTTCCCCGATGACTGGTTCCAAAAAACAAGCACCTGCGACAGGCAGTGTCATAAATGCAGCTACTGCGCGCAGGTGCTTGAAGAAGTCTTGGTCCGGATGTAATTAGATGGCCTCCATGGTGGAGGGCGGCTTTGTGGCGATATTGTAGGTGACGGAGACCACCCCTGAGATTTCGGCGGTGAGGCGGTCGGCCATTGTTTCGAGCTCCTTCCACGGCAGGCGCGTGGGCTGTGCGGTGCGGGCATCGACACTGTCCCAGCAGCGGACCTCGATCTGATAGCCGAAATCGCGTTCCCCCTCCCGCATTCCTGTCACGCGGTCCTCGTGCAAAATGGCCAGATACTGGAAGGCGTCAACGGCAGCAAGCTCCTCTTCGACGATTGCTGTGGCCTTGCGCACGCGGTCGATTCTTTCTCGCGTGGCCTCCCCAATGACGCGGGCGGCCAGTGCCGGTCCCGGGAAAGGCATACGGTTGTAAATCTTCGGCGGCAGCCCCAGCTCTTCGGCCACCAGCCGCACGCCGTCCTTGCGGAGCTGTACAAGCGGCTCGATGATTTCGTATCCAAACTCCTCCTGAGGGTCGATCCCGAGCTGCTCGAAGACGTTGTGCTGGCGCTTGATCCCCGCGACCGTCTCATCCACATCAGTCAGGATCGTCCCCTGAAGCAGATATTTGGCGCCACTCTCCCGCACTATCTCGCCAAACACATCCCGGTAAAAAGTCTGGGTGACCGCCTCGCGCTTCTCCTCCGGGTCGGTGATATCTTCGAGTGCCGTCAGAAACCGGTCATGGGCATCAATGAGCTCTACTGGCACGCCGAGATCGTGGAAGAGATCCACAATATCGCGCGGCTCATTTTCCCGCATCAGACCGTTGTCGATGAAACAGGTTTTGAGCTGGTCGCCAAGGGCCTCGTGTCCCAGCATCGTCACGGTTGATGAATCCACGCCACCGGACAGGGCGTTGATAGCGATGTCATCACCCACCATCGCCTTCAATTCCGATACCTGGGTTGCGATGAATGTTTCCGGGTCAAGCCGGTCCGCAGGGATCTCCTGGATGCCCATGTGCATGCTCCTCTCGCCGCGTGTGTCAAGCGTTGCGGCTGGTATATCTCGTGTACTTTCTATTCGATTTACGTGGCACTGAAACCTGCCCGGATCTGGCGCAAACAGCGAACAATCGGCCAGCAATGCGAGTTTGCGGTGGAGGCATGGCGTTACGCGTTGCGTAGAGAATTCCAGAGGGCCCCACCGGCCGGGAGGATTGCGGTGACCATAGCGGGAACGAAAGAGGTGTATTTATTCCGCGCCGGGAGGCCCTGTGATGGCACACATAAAGCTCGCTGTTGTCGGCTACGGGAACATGGCCCGCAACTCGTATATGCCGATTCTCCATTCCGTGTGTGACACTATCCAGCTTGCCGCACTGGTGGAACCTGACTCCGCCGCCGTCAGGGACGCAGCAACCACCTATTCGTTCCAGAATACATACGATGATGTCGGGACGATGCTGGCGGATATGGTGCCGGATGCCGCCATGGTCCTCGTCCCCGCACAGTATCATTACGATGTCATCTTCCCGCTGCTGGAGGCGGGTGTTGATGTTTACACCGAAAAGCCCGATACACCAAAACTCGACGACGCCCGCGAGCTCGTGGCGCTGGCTGAGAAAAACAATTGCATATACCAGGTGGGCCAGAACCGGCTCTTTATGGAATGTCTCCAGCGGGCCGAAAACTTCTTCACCGACACGCCTATTGATTTCGCCCATGTGGAGAAATCCAAGAGCTATCCGAACACCAGTCCCGAATATCTCTTCGATGATGGCATTCACGTGGTCTCACCGCTGCTGTGGATGACGGGCGGTGTGGAAGAGGTTTTGAGCGCCCGGGTGGTGCCGGACCGGCTGCTTTCCGCCCACTTTGGCCTGTCCTCCGGCGGCGCGGCGACGCTGACGATGCACTCCGACGCCGGATACTGGGTGGAGCGGTTCCTCCTGCACGGCCAGGAGAAAAGCGCCAATGTGATTACCCCCGACATTGCCGAGCTGCATGAAGACGGCATGCAGATGGGAGACCAGCATGTGGGCCGCAACGCCACGCTTTTCAGGCCGGCCACACTCATGGGCTTTCAGGGCGCGGTCGAGCACTTCCTCGAATGCTGCGAAAGCCGCCAGGAGCCGATCGGATCTGCACGCAGCCTCCTGCAGGTCCATGAGCTGATGAATGAAGTTTTCCGCAAAGCTGGGCTGCAGGAGCTGTAAGTGCCAGCCCTTCGCCACACCCGCTCATCACAGGCGACGCCGTCCATGGCGATGATATTCACTGCTTTGTGCGATCACGCCAACCCGCCTCATATATGCCGGGATATCCGCATGCGGCATTATTGCGCGTGAAGGCAATCAACACCGCTGCAGCGAAATGACATGCACGATCAATCGCTGTATGGAGGAACACTGCATGCTGCCACGCGAGCGCGTTGAGACGACGCTGCAGTTCGAAGAGCCCGATTTCGTCCCCTGGGGCGAACATTCGATTGATTACACCACCTATGAGATGGTGCTGGGCCGGAAATCTTTTGTGCAGGGGAAAATTCATAAGACGAAGGCGTTGTGGGAGGGCCGCCGCGATGATGTCGTCGAGTCCTACAGGCGTGACATCCCCGACCTCGCCGAGGCCCTCGGCTTCGACATCATCACCGTGGGCACCGTCCCGGTTGAGGGGTATAATCCCCGTCCGATGGAGCAGGTGGATCACGAAACATACCGCAATGAGCGCGGCGATTTGTACCGCGTCTCCGCCACCACCGAGCAGCTCATGCCGTATAAAATCAACACGGATGACTGGGAGGCGCCGACGGTCGAGGATTACCAGGAGCAGATCGACCGGATTATAGAGGAAGGCGTCCCCCGGCCGGATGAATCACAATGGGAGGCCGCCCGCCACATCATCGAGACCATGCAGGATAGATACTGGATCAACACCTGCATGGCAGATATCAATTACCCCCGCATCGGTCCGACGGAGGAGCTGCGCTTTCTGAACATCGCCGCGCACCCGGAGCTGCATGAGAAAGCGGTGGAGCTGGAGGCCCGCCAGCGCATCGGCAGCCTCAAGTATTACGCCGAGGTGGGCTATGACTCCGTTATGCCGTGTGGCGACCTCGGCAGCTCCACGGGTCTATTGTGCCGCCCGGACATCATCAAAGAGCATGTGCTGCCGTGGTGGAAGAAATTCACCGCCGAGGCCCACCGCCTGGGCCTGCATATCATCAAACACTGCTGTGGCAACATCTGGGAGGCCCTGGATTACATTGTTGAGGGCGGCTACGAAGGCTATGAGGGCATCCAGGCCAGTGGTACCATGGACATGAAGCGTCTGAAGGAGGAGTACGGTGACCGGCTGGTGCTATGGGGCGGTGTGAAAAACGAAAGCCTCATCGGCGGCACCCCCGAAGACGTCACCGAGGACGCACGCTATGCGATCAAGTGGGGCGCTCCGGGCGGTGGCTTTATCTACGGCGCCAGCCATTCACTCGCCGTCGGAACAAAGCCCGAAAACCTCGAAGCCATGAAGGCCTCACGCGAACGCTGGGGCGCCTATCCCATCGACGTCCCCTGACGCTTCTCGAATGATCACCACGCGCGTTCATCGTCCGCTGCCAGCATTCCACGACCTCTCAACTTCGCACATTGAAGACACACTCCCTGCCACACCATTGAAAGCATCCCAGCCTGCCGGACAGTGACTTGCGAGCAGGAGTTCAAACAGGTACACTGCTGGATGTTTGCCCCTGTGAGTATCTGCGGATGGAGAATTTCATGATTACCAAGCTCGCCGTCATTGCTGCGTACATTATTGTCCTCATTTTTATCGCCGTGTGGTCGTCGCGTCGCGTTTTCAATGTGGGCGATTTTTTCCTGGCCGACCGCGGTGTCGGGCCGTGGATCTCGGCCTTCGCGTACGGAACCACGTACTTCTCGGCAGTCGTCTTTGTCGGCTACGCCGGGAAGCTGGGCTGGGGCTTTGGGCTGAACACGATGTGGATAGTGGCCGGAAACGTCCTCGTCGGCACCATCTTCGCCTGGCTCGTCCTGGCACGACAGACCCGGCAGATGACCACACATCTGGATGCCATCACGATGCCAGAGTTCCTTGAAGCACGCTATAATTCGACCATTCTGCGGCCGATCTCGGCGCTTGTTGTGTTCATCTTCCTGCTCCCCTACTCGGCCTCGGTTTATAAAGGGCTCGGACATCTTTTCGAGGCGAATCTCGGGATCGATTACATCTACGCCGAGCTGCTCATGGCCTTTTTCACCGGCGTCTATCTGCTCATGGGCGGGTACCTGGCGATCACGATCACCGACTTCTTCCAGGGGCTCCTGCAGGTTACCGGTGTCATCATCATGGTGCTTTTGCTGGCCGGGGGACCGGGGGCCGGAGGAATCTTCGAGGCGACTGTTACCCTTTCGCAGATTGACGCTCCGGCACTGGGCGCAGAAGCGGCGTTCCCCGGCTGGCTTGTGCTTGCGGGGCTGGTGGTGTTAACGTC
>JAWODS010000175.1:0-12749 GCA_046483205.1 Armatimonadota bacterium
TGCCGTTGCTCTCGCAGTCGAGGGCGGAAAGGATTTTTTCCGCGGCCGGAGATAACGAGACCTGGTGTGCGGTCAGGTCAATCAAGGAAAAGGCGGTATTGGTGTGCATGGCTTCGGGAAATTCGGTCAGCCGGGGGTCGGCCAGCACCCGCAGGGTTTGTTGCGTGGCCAGTGCACTTTGCAAATGGGGGGAGAGCAGATCCAGGAAGGCCATTTCGGTGCGCTCAAAGGACTGCTCGTAGGCAAAGCGGCACAATCCCAGGTAGAGACACTCGCAGTCGGGGTGGCAGAGCCGGGTGACTGTCATCGAACCGATTCCCCCATGGTGGGGCGCCAGGGGCGCAGGGGAAACCGGTTTTTCGACACGGGGGGTGGCGGGCGGATCCAGCGGTATCCAATGCCCCGAGGGGGTTTGTTGCATGGTTTCGTTGAGTTTGTAAAAAGGGTCGTTTTGTTCGACGACGGGTTCGAGGTCGTGAGACTCTTCCAGGTTGGGTGCATAGGGACCCTGGGTTCGGTAGCTTTTACCGGGACGGATATTTAGGACCTTTGCCCATTCGGCATTATAACGTTACTCCTCGTATGTGATTTGTGGGTCAGTGCGCAAACAAATGCGCATTATCGACTGCGTTCCACTGCGTCTGTGAGTTCATTATATCATTCGCGTCCTCGCACGCGGAAACCTCCATTCGGTCACCGCTTTTGGGCCTAAACGGTTCGTTCGTTGTGGAGGATTTCCATCATGGCCCAGAAGTTTTGTTCGGGGGTGCCTTTGACGACCTGGTTGCTGCACCCGATGATGCAGCCGCCCACCTCTTTAGCGATCTGCAGGGCGCTGCGGGTCTCCTCTTCGACCTCCTCGACCGTGCCAACGTGGAGCACCTCGCTGCGGATGCCGCCGATGAGTGTCAGAGGTGCGAAAGCTTTGCGCAGATCACGCATATCCATGAAGTTTCGGTCAACCTCGTAGAAAGCGTCCACGCCGGATCTGCCGAACAGGTCCTCGGCCACCGGCCACAGGTCGCCGTCACTGGCGAACGAATGATAGGCCCCGACCTCATGACATCCGTCGGAGATGGTCTTCAGCGCTGGAAGCATTAAGTCGTGAAACACCTTTGGTGAATAGAATGGGCCCTTCGTGCCCGCAAAATCTCCGCCCCCGAAGCAGTACGGAAGCCCCAGTTCGACCATGACTGCGGCGTTTTTGGCCGACATCATCGCCCTGCCCTGCAGATAGCGGGCCACAATATCCGGATGTGTAATAGTTGCCGTCAGCCATTCCTCATCCCTCGGGATGGCGATGCCGATGGCGCGACCCGGGATTTCACGGGTATCGCCGAAGCGTTCCACCGACCTCTGCAAATCCGGAAAATCATCGGGGTGCGGGTCGTATTCTTCGGCTCGCTGGATACTCTCCTCGGCCGCCCTGCGCAGATCAACCTCGGTGAGTTCGGGGCGCGGTTTTTTGTCAACCACTCCGAACGTCTCGGTGGGGGGATCAAAGCGCCAGATCTCCCAGTGCTCCTCGCGCCCGGGATCGCCGTAAAGAAACGTGTTTTCGTCTATGCGCTCTGCGGGCATCTGGGGCTTGCGCCAGTGAATGGTGCGCACGAGGTCCAGATCAAGCACTTCACAGAGCTCGCATGCGTCTTCGAAGCTGCGGTCCACGAACTCCTGCTGGGCCTCCTCCCCACCTTCCCACAGCGCCACCGCCTCACGATACTGCTGGATGCCTCCGCCTACGTAGGATTCTCTTCCGAGCACGTAACTTGCGACCGCACTGCTCAGGCTCGCCTGGTATATCGGTATCTTATCCGGTGTTTCGTGATTATACGCAGCGGCGACTCGCTCTTTTGGCAGCATGCCTGTTTCACCCGTTTTCTGGATTGGTCATTCAGGAGTTATTTCGCCAAACGGTCACCAGAACCTTTGCGTGCCGACGGAGGTATGAGGCCAGAGGCGGCGAATTGCCTGTTGTGAATATGATTCAGGGATGAAGGAGACGCTTCTATGTATGACCGGTGGTTGACAGATCAAATCAAGTCATTGGCCCTGGATTTTGGCGCCGATCTGGTGGGAATAGCCGACGCTGAGCGCTATGCCGAGGCGCCGATCGAGATGTCACCCGAAGGTCACCTGCCGGGGGCGACATCGGTGGTTGTGGTGGCCATCCACCATCCCGATGCGGCTATCGAGCTTTCCGGTGAGAGCCATCCCCAGGACATGGGCCCCTATTCAATCCAGATGAGCATGAATTACAAGCTGGAATGTGTTTCGTTCCAGCTCGCCCGCTGGCTGGAAGATCACGGACACTCCGTCGTTGCGATCCCTGCGACCAATATCTGGCACTACCGCCCCCGTGGCAGCGTGAAAGAGACCTTTGCGCCGGATCTGTCGGATATCCACGCAGCGGCGGCCGCCGGACTTGGAGAGATCGGCTACAGCGGCCTGCTGATGACCCCGGAATACGGTCCCCGCCAGCGTTTTTGCTGCCTGGTCACTGACGCACCGCTTGAGCCCGATCCCATGTATGACGGCCCCGAGCTATGTGACCGGTGCATGGAGTGTGTGAAAGAGTGCCCGACCGAAGCGCTGACGAAGGAAACAGCCGGAGAGCATCACATCCGCATCGGCGAAAAGGAATTTTCGTACGCCAACAAGAACAAGTGGCGGTGTGCGTGGGCGGAGCATTTCGCCCTCGACCTCGACCTTGACCTCCCCGAGACCGTTGACGAAAAGGCGATCCTGGAGAATCTGGATAAACACGGTCGCAGGGGTGGCGCGATGGGCCGGTGCATCAAGGTCTGTCTGCCGCCACATCTTCGATATGATGATCCCGACTACAGCTCGACCGTTCGGCGCCGCCGACAACCACAGGCCAATGAGGAGCTCGCCGACGGCTTCGACTATCCCGACCGCCCGGCCACTCTTCGAGCCGTCCAAGTTCTCCACGACCGCAGCGTGGACATGCTGTCGGTGGTTTCTGCCGACACCTGCCGCGAGCGAGGCTTTGACATCACCGACGAACTGCCCGACGGGCGGTCGATGATCGTGTTTGGCTACGGGTACGACGCCTCGCTGCAGGATCCCACCAGTTCCGACAACGATCCGAGACCGGTTGCTCCTTCCGCCAGGGCGATTACAGATTGGCTGGGGTTCACGGAGCTTGAGGTGTGCCAGCAGCTTGAACGTCTCGGCTACAGCGCTCTGCCGGGGCGTCATCTCGACGCTGAAACCGTCGCGCGCGTCTCCGGTCTGGTGTCGGACTTCAATGACGCCGGGCGTCCGATCACGGAGGAGTTCGGCCCTCGCGTCTCACTGTGTGCAGTGTTGACGGGCGCGCCGCTGCAGGAAAGAACGTATGAATATGAAAGCAAGACGGAGACAGACCCTGCCAGCGCACTGGACCTGCGTTTTGCAGCGCAATACAATGCCGTCGGCTGGGGTGCAGACCTGTTTGGTGTAGCTGAGCCATGGGTGATCGACGACATGGCTGATGCGTACCAGGCGCAGATCGACGAGGAGCCGATGAAGTGGACGCTCCATGATCGGCGGCGCCCACACGGCCCGGTTGACGCCGAACTGCAGC
Source organism: Armatimonadota bacterium (assembly GCA_046483205.1). Lineage (GTDB taxonomy): Bacteria > Armatimonadota > Zipacnadia > Zipacnadales > UBA11051 > JBKHJK01. The sequence goes on from JAWODS010000175.1 coordinate 3,590, forward strand.
GTGATGAAGACGCACATATCCGCCGGGTGGATGAGATCCTTCCGGGGGCGCAGTCGGTCATTGTCGTGGGCTATCATTTCCCGTTTTTGAATATCCTGCGCGGTGCCGAGCCGCCTGCCAACGCCGTGGGGCCCTACGCGTATGCGACGTATCAAACCAACCGCTGGCTCCGGTATATCGGCACAGCCATCGCACGAGAGCTTCATCAGCAGGGATACCACGCGGTCGTCAGCGATGATGTGGCCAACTCCGGCTCACGAGTGGCAAATCCCCGTGGCGAGCAGCCTGACGCGCTGTGCAACCGCTTCGCCGCCGCTGCTGCCGGCCTCGCGCATATCGGCCTGCACGGTGCACCGATCACTCCGCAATTCGGCGTCGCCCAGCGCTTTATCGCCGTGGTAACTGATGCGCCCATCATGACAGATGAGCCGCTGCAAGACATCAGCCCGTGCGAGGGATGTGACCGCCCGTGCATCAGCGCCTGTCCGGTCAAAGCCCTCGGCGAAGACACACTGACGGTCGGTGTGAACGGCTCCTGCACGGAGATAGCGGCATGGGAGCGGCTCCGTTGTGAATGGGCGAAACGGTACGCTCTTGTCGGTGACGAGGGGCCCAGGTGGATCGGGCAAATTACCGACATCATGCCGCCGGAGGGCGAGGTTTCACCGGAAGACATCCTGGATGCGTATGAGCAAAAAGACCCGGTCCAAAAGCACCTCACCTGCATCCTGGAGCCGTGCCTGAAGGCGTGTCAGAGAAAGTGGCTGGAGTGGTAAAGCCGCACCGACAGCACAAATCCGGGCATTTCGATACACATGGGGCCAGTCGCACACGCGGCCGGCCTCATTCATCTCTGTAAAATGGCACCGCAGGCTCAACTGGCAATCAGCGGTGTACGAACGATCACGCGGCGCGTTTCACACGGACCGCGATCAGATCTCCGCATCGCGGGCGTAGCGGATCATGGCCCGAATATTCTCCTCCGGCGTGCCGGGCGGCACTTCACACCCCGGGCCGACGATATAGCGGTCACCGGCCCATTCATGACACCGGCGACACGCCTCATACACCGTCTCGGGACTGCTGTCTTTGAGAACCTCCACCGGATCGAAGTTGCCCAGCAGCACAGGCCTCTGCCTCATTTCGGGCCGCGCGTTTGCCATCACCACAAGGTGATCGAGGTCTATGATCTCGCAACCCGTTTCTTCCATGCCCCGGAGTATATGATTGGTGTTTCCGCAGATGTGCAGGCGGGCGATCGCCCCGGCATCGTGTATGGCCTTGATGATCTGCTGTTCGCGAGGCAGGACCTCCTCGTAGTACAGCTCCGGTGAAATCAGCGAAGCGGCAGCATCGCCCATTCCGATCATGTGACAGCCAGCCTCCACCTGCGCCCGGGCAAAATCTATCTCCATCGGCACAATCCAGTCCATCAGATCCCGGGCGAAATTGATATCGGTGACAAGGTCCATCATGAAATCAGTCATCCCCCGCATATCAACCGCTTCTGCGATGGGGCCTTCCACCCAGCCCATGACGGGGTATTCGTTGCCGGCTCTCTCGCAGAGAAAGCGGGCACCGGCCACGCGGTCTCCCATTCGACCCTCGATGGGATCCGGTCTCTGCAGTTCTGCAAACTTGCCTTTATCTGCCAGGATATACTCTTTCGTACGGGGCGGGCCATCGTCATAATACACCATTTCTGCGCCACAGTCGGCGGTCTCGCGAACCGGGTCGGAGATGAGCTGCAGAATGTCGAGGCCGAAATCCTCCACCAGGCGAAGCTGACACTCGCCCAGCACCCGGTAATCTCGCACGTATTCCTCGTAGGAATAGCCGTAACGCTGCGCGGTCCAGATCATGAATATCGGCATGTTGGGCAGGTGGTCAACCGGCTTGCCGGCAATGATATTTTCCGTGCGCTCCAGAGATGTCATGATTGCTCCCGCACTCTCATTAGTAGCGTCGTCTCCATGGCGTTGTGAGGCATAGTCTGCACCCGGAAGTCTCCATACGCCGCCGAGAGGATATCATTCACCCGCTGCAGGTGCTTTTCGCGGTCCGTACTGACAAATTTGATGGTCATCAGGCCGAGTCCTTCCGGCGTTTGCACAAGCCCGGCGAAATCGACCATCATCCGTGCCGAGACCTCGGGATCAACGTTCATGTCGTTGGTGATGATGTCGAAGGTGGGCCCGTCATAGTCATCGATGAATTCATCAGCCTTCATCTGCGCATGTGAGACGGTATCAAATTTCAGCACCCTCTCATCCAGTTCCCCGGGATCCACGGCAATCACGCTGGCACCGTTTTCCGCCAGCACGCGCGTCCAGCCGCCGGGAGCGGCGCCGAGATCGAGGGCCCTCGTGCTGTTTGTGATGGTGATGCCGAATTCATCGAGCGCCTCCCGCAGCTTCCACTCCGAGCGGTTGATGGGCCGCTGTCCGGGCGGGTACTTCCGCTTCTCCAGCACATCCTTATCGACCATTTGACCCACCGGGTTCGCGCCCATGTACACAGTATTTTGGAGGATTTCCACGGAGACGATCTGCTCCGGCTCTTCGAGGTCAACCGGCAGGCCATCCCGCTCGTAGAATACCTCGCCCACGCGCCTCTCGACGTCGGGTGAACCGAACCTGTGGTCCCCCCTGCGCCGGCAGGAGACGCGGAAAGAGAGTTCGGGATTCAGCCGCAGACACCGGTACGCGGTCTCGGCGAGATCATCGATCATATCCGGATGCTTCGAGATTTCTGCGCGGACGGTGACGGGAGTGGCGGTGGAGACGTGAAGTGTGCGATTCTGGCGTATGCGCCCTATAACATCGGCCGCCTGCTCGTCACAGGTGAGCAGGAATGTTCCGCGGATGAACATGCGATGAGTTTGCGCGCCGGGAACCAGGTGCCGCAGCCGGCCCATTGCATCGGCTTCGAAGCCACACGCACAGGTCACGAACAGCGCCGTATCCAGAAGCTCGGCCGCATGGACTCGTGCCATCGAGTGCCTGCTATGGTTTTCATCACGGTTTGATGTCGGCATCTGACAAGGATACGCCCCGTAGATTAAAGAAGGAGAAGAAAATAGACTATGCCGCCCACAGGAGTTCACAATGACCGAATCAAAAATGCCACGGACAATTGCGCTGCTCAAAGATGACGGCAGGCTTATTGTGCGAATTATAGACCAGACGCTGCTGCCGAACAAACGTAAGATGCTGGATCTGACCACGGTGCCGGAGGTGGCGGAGGCGATCAAATCGCTTCGCATCCGGGGTGCTCCGGCGATTGGATGTGTTGCGGCGGCGGGTGTTGCACTCGCGGCCAGCCGCTCCGAAGCCGAAACGGAGAGGGGCTTTGTATCGGGCCTCTATTCAGCGTGCAACGTCCTTGCCGAAACTCGCCCCACGGCGGTGAATCTTTTCTGGGCTCTTGAACGGATGAAAGCAATCATCGGGCGGCGACCGGCTCCCGATCGCGACGAGATGGAGCAGCTTTTGATCAAAGAGGCCAGAGCCATCATCACAGACGACTTGAACCGCTGTAAAGCGATGGGAGCCAATGGCGCGCCGTTGCTGCCTGAAGAGGCCCGTGTCCTGACCCACTGCAACGCCGGAGCGCTGGCCACCGCGGGATATGGGACAGCTCTGGGGGTTATCCGGGCGGGATACGAAAGCGGGCGCGTGAAGATGGTGTGGGTCGATGAAACCCGTCCCCTGCTACAGGGAGCCCGGCTGACGGCCTGGGAGCTGCACGAAGAAGGTATCCCCTGCCGTGTCATAACCGACAGCATGGCCGGACACGTGATGTCACGCGGGGAGGTCGATGCAGTCGTGGTCGGCTCCGACCGAATTACCGCCACCGGGGATGTCGCCAATAAGATCGGGACATATTCCCTGGCGATTCTGGCCGACCATCACGATATCCCGTTTTTTGTCGCCGCACCGGTCTCCACCATCGACTACGAGCTCGACAGCGGCGATGATATCCCCATTGAAGAGCGGGATCCCTCGGAGATTACACACCTCGGGGGGCACAGCGACGAGGCAGTGGTCCCACGGGGGGTCGAGGTGTACAGCCCTGCCTTTGACGTCACACCGCACGAGTTCGTCACGGCAATCATTACGGAAAAAGGGGTTGCCAGGCCGCCATTTGACGAGGCCCTCGCCACCTGGCGGGAGGATGAGCCCGAAGCACCTACCGGCTGATTTCCCGTGCGGCTTCAGCGATCCAAGAAACCCGGTGTGGCGGGGTATCAAGCGTCACGGGACTGCCGACGCTTGCCACAAAAGGCTCCCCGGCAGTCTCCTTTTGACGAGCGATTTCTGCAGTTATAGCATCTTTTGACGCATCCCGTAGGGCGGTCACGTCAAGGTTGCCATAGATCGCCTTCTGCGGTCCCACGGCATCTCGAATCTCTGCGAGATCTATGTTGATGGTCTTCTTTTCTTCCTCAAATGCCACCGCGTGGGCCGGACACCGGCTCAGAAACGGCAGGCGTCCCTCAATTGCGCCGGTGTGGTAAAAGACCACCACAAATCCCATATCAACAGCCGCCGCCAGCATATCCCGCATGAACGGCCAGGCCAGCCGCTCGTAATCATCCACTGAAATGATGTCGGACCCGGTCAGGCACTCCTCAACGAACAGGCACCGCAGCCCCGCTTCGTAATATGCACGTATCACAGAGAGTCTCGCCTGCATCACGCGCTGAAACACCTTTGACAGGATCTCCGGGCTGTCGTGAAGCATGTGCATCAGGCCCGCAAACCCGAACAGGCTGTATCCGCCCCAGAAGGGCGTCCCGGTGTTGCATTTTAGCAGGAAGTCATCGCTCCACCTGTCGATAGCTCGCTGAATAAACTCCGCCTGCCCGTCGCCAATGCACTGTTCAGCTTCACGGACAGGCACCAGCGCCTTGATGTCGTCGTCGGTGTTGATGGTCACGTCCTTGTCCCACACATCAACGGAGGACCCTGCCGTAGCATCATACTCGACACCGTAGTTGATTTCCCGGGAGCCGTCCGCGCTTTCCCAGATGCACTCATTTTCTGTCACCGTCACCGTGGAGCCCTCTGCGGCGGTGCGAGATGTCCCGAATTTGCACCGCATCCAGTCGGGTGGCGTGTCGAACTGCTGCCACGTTCGCGCCCAGGCCTCCAACTCGGCCTCCAGGTGATCCTCGAAAGACAGGTGCATCGTTTCGCGCCCTGCGGCCATCTCGCGCAATACCTCCGCCATCTTTCGGCGGCGGATCGGCTCGCAGTAAAGCCCCATATATAACGGTGCCGCCGGGATGGTCCCCGACGGCTTCCCGCGCAATGTATGCTCCAGTATCTCTTTTCGGGTCATCGTTTCCGTCCCGTGCAGCGGCTATCGGCCGAGAATCTGTGTTACAGTGGCGACATTCTCCTCGATCATGTTGTCATTGTCGCCCAGGTACATTCCCACATTGACAGCATCTGTGTCCTTGATGTTGTTGAAGGCGAATTCAAACGCGTCCACCGGATCCCGGCGCCCTGCTGCCATAATCTTGTACCCGATCACGGGACAGTCGATCTGGCGGATGGCTTCCACCGCCTCGGGAGGATCTTCGGGCTTGAATTTATCCCCCTTGCCGTCGTGAAGACTGCCGCAATTGTAGAAGGCGACCACCTGGAAATCCATATCGACATCGAGATTGTGTGCCCACAGGTGCGCTTCGGGCGAATGACCGGCAAATCCGGCCGGAATGCCATGGGACTGGATATGTTCAATAGAGCGCCTGACATCGTCCGCCTTATCATCGGCATAGTAGCGATCCAGCAGGCCCCCGTGCATGTAGGCGCCATCGGCACCGGCGGCGACGGCCCTGTCTATGGCCCGCTCCAGAGTGAATGCCTCACTGTCCCAGCCGACCTGCGCGATCCACTGGATCTTGCCGCCCTCGTTGTAATACTCCCGCAGCATTCGATGGATGTGGGTGTCAGATCGCATGATGGTCGTGTTGATCCCGGCCTCATAAGCGCGATTGAGGGTGTCTTTCAGCCGGGCCACCGTGTAGTAATCCTTCATTTCCTCATCACGTTCGCGACTCTGGTGGCTGTAGCCGCTGAACGGATTTCCACCGATGATCAGGCGGGTAACCTCAATATCACCAATTGCAACGGTCGGAAGCATTCAAATCACCTGCAATTTTTGCAGCATCTATTCTTTCACTGCCGGGGTTATAGGATTCTTGCGACGGTTTCGATAGTTTATCTACCCGCGGCGCGGCTCAAAAACATATTCCCGCGGCGGGCTCGCTTTCTGGAAGTCCTTAGGTTCGACGATGTCTTTCGTGACGCCCTTCGGGTCCCCGAGTGCGTCAATACGCTCGTAAATGAGCGCCCATACGCAGTCGCGTTCGGGATCAACCTCACACTTGCCATCCTCGCAGCCGCCGCAGGGCCCATTGAGCTGCCCCTTCGGACAGCGCGTCACCGGACAAACGCCCAGGAACTGGTCCACCACACATTCCCCGCAGCCCGAGCACCACTCGTAAAACTGCCCCCCGCGGAACTTGTCGGCCTGGAATGTGGTGTCAAGCCCGGCGACTACCGGTGTCTCCGGGAGGCTATCTGCTACGGCCTGGATACCGGACCCGCAGGCGAGTACGAGGACGGCGTCTGTTTTTTCGATTATGTCACGGTCCTGACGCAGCAGGCGTTTGGTATCAAGCACCTGGCAGGTCACATCCGGGACGTTCTGGCCGGTGATTTCCTTCCCCTGCGCCTGGAGCTTCTCAGCCATCTCGGCGACTTCGTACTCTCCCCCCGTCTGGAGCACCGTCGCACAATCGCCACACCCAACGATGTACACGGAACTGTAGTCCTCGAGCGCCTCCAAGATGTCCTCAAAATCCTTTTGCCTCGTCGCTATCATTGTTCGCCCCTCCTGATGTTTTTGGGCGTTGATCGACTATTTGAATGCCACCCTGCGCACTCATTTCCTGCGGCGGGCCCACCAGTAACCGACCCCACCGGGAGAATCATTCGACATTGGCGCCATCACAACCTTCTCCTTCCCCGCCCTCTCTCGGAAGGTGAAAGGGGGGTGCCGATGGAAAAGGACCTAAAACCATGGTCGGGCACCGAAAGGCTGAGATTTCATGCGCCGAATGGCCTGTGTGACTATTATCCTTGTAGCGTTGCTCACCGCACCGGTGTACGCTGTTCAGATTTACGATATCCTCTCAGCCCCGCAGCCGCGGCTTGTCCTGATGCCATCGGGGAACTCCTACATGGTCACCGATTTCGACATCCAGCTTCCTGCGGGCACGAGCGAGCTTGCATACGATTTCAGCGCCTTTGACGTTGATGAAGAGAATGTACGCCTCCGATTGATATCACCAGACGATGCCACCATCGGCGAACGGTACCGGTCGCCCCAGAAGCCCGGAACGGTATGCTGGACGATCGAATCTCCCCGGGCGCAGCAGGGCACGGTACAATTGCGATATGTGCCAAGCGGCCTTGATATTTCGTTTTCCTATGATGCGAAATTGCGGACCGATGATGGGCACCTGCAATTGAATGCGCATGTCACGGTAAAAAACGACAGCGCTCATGATTACCGCTCACTGCAAATCCGGACAGCGACGGGCGACCGTTTCGCCGTCTCGCTTGATTCCGGTGCAAGCATCACCCGCAAGCTTGGAGCCTGCGATCCGGCGCAATATCAATCCGAATTCGTGTATGACACGAAGCGCTACGGCGACCACGTCACGCAGGTGATAAGCTTCGTTCCTGTTGAGCGCACGTCACTGTCGCCGGGAAGCATCCGCTTCGTCATTGACGCTGACGGCCTGCAACAGGTTCTCGGCACCGCCCAACTTCCATACGTGCGACGCGGAGAAGAAGTGACATTGTCCGTGCGCAAATGCACGGCCGTCGCCGTGTCCGGTGGCCTGGAGAAAAGCGAACAAAAATCCGTGCGGACGGATGTGTACAAAAAGCTCGCGCTCTACGACCAGCAGGAACAATCAAAGTTTGAGCTGTATAACAACGGCTCCGATGACATCATACTTCGCTTCTACGTGCATCACGAGGGTGACTGGGAACTCAAAGACTGCTCTCACGAGTTTTCCCGGGAGGATGCAGAGGTCGCAGTATTCCGGGTGCCCATTGGCGCGGGCGATAAGACTGTCTTGAAATATACGGTTGTCACCCATAACCTGACGCCCTGAAAGTTGTCGTCCAGTGAACATTGTCGATATCAACACCTGTTTCGGCACCTCTCCCACGCGGCGGGTCCAATACGCCGAGGTTGTGACCGCGGCGAGGCATTTTGACGATCCTGCCAATGCCCGGCCGACCTTTCAGGATATCGACTGGTCGCTGGAGCATCTCCAGGCGGTGCTGAAGCGCCACGCGGTGGACTATGCGCTGACCTACAGCATGCGTGGAAAGCTGTACGATTTCGTCGCGGGCAATAGCGAGACCCACCAGGTCACACAGACCGATGAACGCCTCGTGCCCGCCGCCACCATTGATCCACGAAGGCATTTCGATTGCCTGGAAGAGGTCGAACGGTGCCTTGAAATGGGCATGAAGGTGTTCCGATTTTTCCCAGAACAACAGGGCTGGACACCGGACGGACTTCCGTTTCTGCGGCTGTGCGAGGAGCTGGCGCCGCATGACGCCGCTGTTATGCTGCCGGCTGGATCATGGGGGAACCAGTCAACGATCGCACGCCGCCTGGCCGACATGGACATCAATGTCATCATCGCAGGGGCGACATTCGCCGCAATTGCTGAAAGCATGAGCCTGGCCGACTACGCAAACATCTTTTGGGAGACCAGTGCCATGCATCCGGTGCAGGCGATCGAAAGCATGGTGTCCGAGGCAGGCGCAGAGCGTCTCCTGTTTGGCTCCAATTCGCCCGAATGGTCTTTCGAAGCCGCGTCCAACCTCCTGCAGGTCGCCGATATTACCGAAAGCGACCGTGCCGCGATCATTGGCGGCAATGCCATCGAACTTCTTGACCTGGAGGCTGCAGACTGAAAAAGATCGACCTGCACGCACATCTGGGCACATGGAACTATCCCATCCACAACCGGAGAAGTATGGATGGACCGCAACCTTGGAGCTTCACAGGCAGCAACCAGCAGTACAGATGACGATGCTTACGGCGACTTATATCAATG
>JAWODS010000274.1:0-3917 GCA_046483205.1 Armatimonadota bacterium
CAGGTTTTACAATATATCTCTCCCAGATCCAAACCGTACCTCCTGACGCATAAACTCATCCTGAAGGCATTCATCAAAAAGCTCATGTGCCCGTCCGGTTTCTGGGCCGGTGAGAAATACCAGCAACAGCAGCCAGAACTGTTGCGAGAAGCCAAAGTTAGCCGCTTTCCCTGATGGTGCCTGAGACGATCCGTGCTGTTGTGCAGGGTAAACTATCATCAGTCCATATTGGCACCACTTTGGGGCGCCAATTCCTTACTGCCGACTCACGGAGGCCTGTCAAAGGGGGGCTTCGGCGTCATTGGCAGCACTCCAATTGTGACGCATGGATTGTCGAAACACTTACAGAGTTTTCTCTGCAATCTACATACAGCCGGATGAAAGCAGTAATCCGGAGCCGTTCAACATCTCCAGCTTCTGTCGTGTTCAGGCGTCAACCAGGAGAGCATTGAAAGGCGTGGCCCTCTGGCTGAGATGGCATACAAGCACTGAAACGCGATCTCTGGGCGGTGATCCGATGGCCTTGCCCGGCACACCCTTTCGCGATATACTGCCCCGGGCCATATCCCGAACCGACATCCGAAATGGAGATGGCACCCGCAACCAATCGTATTATGGATATCGGCTCATGGATCAGGGCTTTAACGGACTTATCGGCCTCGACGGGTCGTAGCATGGCGCCTGTGGGTAGTTCGCGGGGCTGATCTGCTACACTGTATCGATCTGCAAAAACGGGGAGTGGGACTGATGGATGACGCAAGCGTCGGAGTTGTACCCCTCTGAACGTCTCATTCAAGACGACATCAGGTATCAGCCGCGAGATCGTTGAAGAGCATGGTCTCCTGGCTGAGGTGGCGTGTGCAGACACTGAAGCGCACTCTCTGATCAGTGATCTTACCTATGCAGTGCACATGCCTTTTAACGAGGCCCCGCTCGGGCGCCTGAATTACGCTGCCACCGATGCGGACTTCAGAAACAGGAGCCTCGAACGCATCAAGGAATGCCTGCAGGCCGCCGGGAGCGAGTTCCCAAATACGCAGGTTGCCGTCATCCACGGTTCTCCGGAGCGCTGGAGCATCCACGAGCACGCCGGGGCGCGTGTCGGTGATTACGAGTTGTTCATTCAGGGGCTGCGGGAACTGGCCGATTACGCGGGAAATAACGGCCTGCTGCTGGTGCTGGAGAATAACAACTGCTACTGGTACAACGACAGTCTTGAGTACACCTGGGTCGATAGCGAGCCGCATCCGGACTTGCGCTACTTCGCGACGACGCCGATTCAGTGGATCCAGGCGTGGGAGGACGCGGCACACGCCAATCTCAAGCTCTGCCTCGACACCGCCCACGCCTGCACATACGCTCACACACTCAATGACAATGCCGAGCGTACGGACGGACTACTGAGCTACTTCGACCGTCCCGAAGCCATCGGGCATGTGCATTGGAACGGCCATCTCGCCTTTGAACCGGAGGGGCGTATTGATGGACACATGACGGTTGGTGACGGGACGATTCCGATTGAGGTTCATCGACGGATCAAACGTCTCGGTGTGCGACCAACGCTGGAACACTACCACGGCGAGGCGGCGCTGGAGCGCGAGCTGGAGTTTATCCGCCGATTATAGAGACGGGCCTGCCTGCGCGGATGAATATCCAGCTACCGTGGACTGAAAACAACCAGATATGATCCCTCAGCTGACGAGTTTTCCGATTGCTTAAATGAAGTACCTGGGGAGGCTTAGCAGAACTCGCCGCAAAAACAAGCCACGCCCTCAATAGTCCCGAAGGGATTGCGGGCTGTCTCTGCCTCCGTTGCATGTTGAATTCGCTGTACCACGTGGCCCCAGCAACCAGCGTTAAGGCGACCAATATGTAAGCGAGTTTGCGTATCGCCCTATTCAAAGATGTTTCATCCTCTTACTTCCGGTTTCTGGCTCCCGCACAAAGGTCACAAGGACAGGCACGAATGCCCAGGTTGAAATACTGACCATTCAGGTACTCATGCCATTCGTTGCTACGGAACTTCTCGACTTCATCGGCTAAGTCATGAGGGCCAAGCAAAGGCCAAAGCGTATGCGCCGGGTGCAAGCCCGTGATTATGGCGGCGAAATGCGCACAATTTCCGCCCAGTCCGGGCGTATAGGGGTGTATTCACCATCTACCGGTCTCGCCTGGGGAGAATACTGTTATTCCCTGCGGGTTATGAAAGGCAGTGTCAAATTTGGCACGTGCGGTTTGGTCAATCCAACTTTCGCAGACGACCTCCCAAACATTACGGCTTTCATCCTCGGAACTGGTAATTTCACAGGCCATATGCAGGACCGCCCAATGAGATACGGCTGGGGCAGGCATGTTTTTCCTGGTATATTGCCAAACAGTCTCATTCGTCTTCGTCCGACAGCCGCCCGTCGCAGTCTGCAGACGATTTCGGTGGCTCGTTATGTTACACGGCCTGGCATGTACCAGGCTGCGATGCCGTGGAGGCGTTCACTGCGGCTGGAAAATTAGCTTGCAGACGCCAATAAATGCGCCACTTGCGTCAGGGTGGCTGTCCACGACCTTCAGGGTCAGCTCATGCGTTTCCTCATTGAGATCGACGATGCCCAGATCGGCCAGTCCCCCGCACGGGACAAGGTCATCACCATACAGATCAACCACATCGCCCACAGGCCGCCCGTCCACGCTGACCTGCACACGCCCGTAGGCCGCGCATTTGGTGTACATCAGCAGCAGCCTCGAAGGCCCGGTCACAGGAGGGTTGAATTCACACGTAACGAAGTCACCAGGTTTCTGTGACCGGTAAAACCAGGTGCTGTATTCGCTCAGGAATTTGCTGATTTTGCCACTTGATTGCACAATCGACATTTCGCGAAAGTCAATTCTGAGTCCGAAGGTGTTGAAGGCCAGCGAATACTCTGCCCGGTTCGCCACCGCATCGCTGACTTCGACCTCGACCGTGTATTCATCGGCGGGCATGTGCGCATCCGGTCTCAGGGCCACACGCACGCGGTCCCGTTCGGTCTCCGAGTCCCACACATGCACCCGCAGGGGTATGTCGCCCGTCCGCTGCCCGGTCAGCTTCGCATGCACGCCCTCGGTCAGCAGATGCTTCCGCTCAACGAAAGTGAACACAATGCGTTCGGGGTCCGGCACATAGCCCGCACCTTCTCCCGGCCGGAGGTGCCGCTCATCGATGCAAACGTCCGTCAGCACCGGGGGCGTGGCGTCGTGCTGATCGATCGGCTCGGTTGCAGCCCACACCCAGCGCTCCCCACCCGGTCGCGACGACAGGGCAGTACCATCCCTGCGCTCCACCGCAGACCACCGCTCACCCGGCAGCCGCGTGTACGTATGAGGACCTGATTTGCTGTCATCGAGCACCAGTGAGCAGTCATTCCCGCGAACGCGCCACATGCCCTCTCCCAGCATCTCCACACTCGCCACCGGCACGATTGTGAATTCGTCGCCGACCTCACAGGTGAAGATGGGCTCATCAGCCAGGTGTATTCGCGTCACGCCCTCTTCTCTGCTGATTCGGTCCATCACGTATGCTCCGTCACTGCGACCTTTGACGAGCATCTGCTGGCCGCTCCACGAGCTGCCGGGCGGAAGCTCCGGGCAATCCACCTCAACGGCGAACCCTTCGGCATCGATGGCAGTGATTGTGCCGGTGTATCGCGGTGTGCTGATAGCCCGGGCGTTTTTACACTCCAGCTGGCTGCCTCCGAGCATCCAGAGTCTCACCGGCTTATCTCCCAGGAGGCTCACGACCCCCATTCTGCCGCTGAAGCTCACCTCCGGGTACTCCTCGATACGGATTTCCCCGCCCGCGGCGCTCTCGTCCGCAAAGATGACAATATCCTTCAGGTCGCCGCACTTGACCTGTACCGCCCATGCTGAACCCCTATCGGCGACTG
>JAWODS010000328.1:0-7815 GCA_046483205.1 Armatimonadota bacterium
GGCTTCAATCTGCTGACATCAAGGCCGATGCTTGTTGTCTTTAACGTCACCGAGGATGACAGTTCCGGTGAGAAAGCGGCCAAGGCGGTGCAATACGCGGAGGAGCTCGGTTTGCCCCACCTGCTTTTTTCCGGTGAGCTTGAGGAGGAAATCGCCCAGCTTCCGCCCGGGGACCAGCGGGAGTTTCTGGCGGATTTCGGCCTCGAACACGCGGCCCGCGACCGCTTCATCAAGGCCGCCTACGAGCTGCTGGATGTTATCACCTTTTTCACCGCCTCGGAGAAAGAAACCCGCGGCTGGACCATCTCCCAGGGCGCGAACGCACAGGAGGCGGCGGCGAAAATTCATACCGACATGGGAGAGCATTTCATCAGGGCAGAGGTCATCTCCGCCGAAGCCCTCATAGAACACGGTTCGGTCGCCGCATGCCGCGATCACGGTGAATGGTCGCTGCAGGGCGCGGACTATATCGTCGAAGACGGCGATATCCTGCAAATTCGGTTCAGCCACTGAAACTGACCGGGAGAGATGCACCATGGCGCTGCGCAGCCGGACACCCACACGCATCGATTTTGCCGGTGGCACCACCGACCTGCTGGCCTTTGCGGAAAATGAGGGCGGCGCGGTTATCAATGCCGCCATCGACCGCTACGCCTACTGCACGCTGACAAAAACAGAAAACTCGAATGTGGTCATCCGCAGCCAGGACCTCGGGCAGTTCGTGGAAGCCGATGACATCCGAAGCCTCGAATACGACGGCAACCTGGACCTGCTGAAGGCGGCGGTGCGGCGGCTGGGATTGCAGGGGGGCTTCGAAATATCGGTGCGATGTGATGCCCCGCCCGGCTCCGGCACAGGTTCTTCGGCATCCGTCGGTGTCGCGCTTCTGGGGATACTGGATTTTATGCGGGCGTTCGGTGATGGAGACGCGCGGTCAAAAATGAGCCGCTTCGAGATCGCCGACCTCGCCTGCGAGCTGGAGCTGGAAGAGCTGAATATCGTCGGTGGCAAGCAGGACCAGTACGCCGCGGCTCTGGGTGGCTTCAATTACATGGAGTTTTTCGCCGATGGCGCCGTGGCCGTTGAGCCCGTTGCAGTGCCCGATTCGCTGGTCTATGATTTGCAGAAGCAGCTCATCATCTGCTACACCGGCCAATCCCGCCTGTCAGGTGACACCAACGACCGCATGATCAGCGCCTACAAAGACGGTGACGAAACCGTTGTTGATGCGCTGCGCACGGTGAAACGCCTCGCCCGGGATATCTACCGCGCCTTTTTGGCCGGTGATCTCGCGTGGTTTGGTGAGCTGATGCTGCAGGAGTGGGACGCCCGACGGAGGCTTGCTCCCGGCGTGGTCACCGAGCAAATGGAGCAGATGAAGGTGGCGGCGATGGATGCCGGGGCCGTCGGCGCGAAGGTCTGCGGGGCCGGAGGCGGCGGCTGCTGTCTGTTTCTGGCCGGACCCGACAGCGAAGCAGACGTGCGAGAAGCCCTCGAAGCCCATGGCGGACAGGTGCTTGATTTTTCATTCGATACGACCGGCCTGAGAGTGTGGGAAACGCATTGACTGAAAAGACGCCCGAAGAACCCGAAGAGCAAACCGACGAGAAAGAGCAACAGCAGCTCCCGGAGGACCTCGAAGACCTCGATCCCGAAGACATAGACATGGAGGATCTCCCACCGGGGCTGGTGCCGCCGAGGTATCTGGTGGGATACGTCGAGCCGGCGGTCACCATTATCGGCATGGTTCTTTTGACGCTCGTGTGGTACGGGACCCGCAACCACCTGCCGCAGTCGCTGACTGACCGCAATCGCTTCTACGCGTGGGTGGCGCTGAACTTCGTGCTGCTTTTGGTGGTTCCTGTCATCATCATCAAGCTCATTTTCAAGCGCAGCCTGTCAGATTTCGGCCTGCAGTTTGGACGCGTGGCGATCTGGTGGCGGTATTTCGTCGGATTTCTCATCATCACCGTGCCGGTTCTCATCATATCGTCGCGGTTTGGAGACTTTCAGGCGTACTATTCCCGCTATTCCTGGGCGACCGAGAACCACATGGAGCTGGCGATGTTTGCCGGGGGCTGGCTGGTGTACTTCTTCTCATGGGAGTTTTTCTTCCGCGGCTTCTGGCTGTTCGGCCTGGCCCCGAGTCTGGGCGCCTTCTCGATATTTGTACAGATGGTACCGTTTGTGATGATGCATTTCTCCAAGCCGGAGGCAGAGAGCTTCGCCGCAATTATTGCAGGGATCGCTCTGGGGGTGATGTCGTACCGCAGCAAGTCCATCATCGGCTGCTGGCTTCTGCACTGGCTGCTGGCGATGGTGATGTACTGGTTTGTGTTCACCTCAGGCTAATGCACCAATAAAGACGCGCAGCCCGCCGGTATCCCTGGCTGCGCGTTCGTATTTCATTCAGCACTGCTGTCGGCCTGGGTGTCTGCGGATTACGTTTCCTCCCCGAAAACCTCCGCTTCGAAGACCTCGATGGTGGTTTCGTCGTCTCTCCACGCGTCGGGAGGCAGGTTGGCCTTCATGCAGGTGTGCTGCAAAAACTCCTCGCGGTCCCATCCCCACTCGCCCGGAACCTGCGGCAGGAGAAGGCCCCGGTTTCTCCCCCTGCTTATCACCAGGCCGTGACGGCCTACTTCTATCTCGTCAGTGTCATCGATTTCTCGCAGCGGTGACATGACGGATATCTCGATATGAAGCTGCGGGAGCTCGCTTTCGGTCACCGGCGGGAAGCGGGGGTCTTCCAGCGCAGCAGCCTTCGCCATGTTTGCGACGGTTTCGACCAGGGGATGACGCCCCACGATATTGCCGATACAGCCGCGCAAATCACCGTTTTTCTTCAGCGTCACAAACGCTCCCTGCACCCTCTGCAGATCCGGATCGTCGATCTCCGGCCGCGGCGTTTCCCCACCGGCAACAGCCGCCTCCAACGACTTTCGTGCAACCTCCAGAAGTGTCTCTCTCTGTGTTTCGTTCAGCATATATATCACCCGTATCGCTCGATAGTGTCAGCCCGGGATCGGTCGTGCATCTTGCATACTCACCAACGGCCCACGAAACCGAGTTACTTTTCCTTCGGCTTCTGGTGGATGAGGATGTACTGGTGATGAATGTTGGACACGAAGGCGTACGGAATGGCGAACGGATACAAATTCTTGCTGTCCTGCAGCAGGATCGTGATCCCTTTGGCCGGGATTCCGGCGTCTTCGATGGCCCCGGCGATATCGGCGTGATACATGTAAAAATCGGGGCCATGGCGGAAGTCTGAGACGATACATGCCAGGTACTGCCCCGGCTTCAGCACGCGGCAACATTCCTGGAATATTTCACCGAGGCGGGCGATGAAGGTACCGTAATCGCTGATGTTGCCGAGGTCGTCCTCGCGGTCGCTGTAGCTGGTTTCGAGATCCTTTTCCAGCCGCTCCGCCTGCACCTTCATCCCGGCATCTTTGTTGAGAATCGACCAGTACGGAGGGCTGGTGACGACAAAGTCAACGCTGTCGGCGTCCATTTTCTGCAGCTCTTCACCGGCATGGCCGTGGATGACACGCGGGCTTTCACCGGCATCGGTGTCCTTAATGCGCTCCCGGCACACTTTAACCCAGCGGTCCACCAGTTCGATTCCAATGCCCTTTCGCCCGGTCTCCGCACACGCCAGCAGCGTCGAGCCCGTGCCTACAAAGGGGTCGAGGACTGTCTGGCCTTTCTTGGTAAACAGGCGGATGAGCCGTTCGATGTCCCGTTCGGAGAATGTTGCAGGGTGATCGAGCTTGCGTTTGTCACGCGGAGGGGCGACCGAATAGACGGCACCGGGCACGATCTGGTCCATCATCCGGGTGGCTTCCTCGTCGCCATAGGTCTCCCGGAGCCACACGGCAAGCTCTCTGCGGCGTTCCTCGGTCCACGCAGAGCCGTCTTCTGATGCTCTTTTGCCGGCCTCTGCGTGCCAGAAGCTCTTGGTTTCTTTGAGCCATTGGGAGTTCGTCAAATTGTTCAGCCTGTTCTTGCGGCTCATCCATTCACCCGCGCTGTAAAATCGGCGTTGTGCCGCCATTTTAACACGCGGGCAGGCGGCTTCACAAACATTCGGGGAGGGAACTGCGCCCGCCGCGTGGAAGAGTATTGTGGTCGGGGAATCGTTCCCATTTGACTGGCGTGGCGCGGTCGTCACGATGTTTCATCTCCACCGTGCAGCCCGGTCCGGCCCAAGCCTTACGGAGGTGAGTTCGTTGCGCGAAGGTCAACCCCAGAGCCCCCCTCACCAGGTGACGCTTTTCTGGGCGGCGGTGTGGCTCATTGCTGTCATGGTCATGAGCATCCTGGCCAGTGTCGCATTCTATCAGCAGGACGTCGTCCAGGCGCAGCTTCAAAGCCGCCTGCTGGGTATCATTATCATCGGCGAGGTCCTGCTGTACTTCATTGTGCTGCTGGTGCCCGGTGAGCAGGTCGTCCCTCCGGGTCGAACGCTGCTGGCCGTCATCCTCGCCATGGCGACACGGGCCGGCCTCGCCGCGCTTTCCGCCGAGATCGTCATACTCCGCTACGTCCAGGACGGCAGCCTGGCGAAAATATGGCTGGAGCTGTACAGCAGCTTCTGGCCCGCTGCGGTCGTCCAGATATTGCTTCTCGGCCTGTATTTGTGGCTGATTCGTTCGGCGCTGGAGATCCCGCCACATCCGCGCGAGCATCCCAGCCGGAAGGTCACTGGGCGCGATTTCGACGAACAGCTCGAGGAATTTCGCATCCCGACGCCACCGGATGACAAAAAGACCAGAGAGCGGCAGGAGGAGCTGCTGAGCGCGCTGATGGAGCAGCCTGACGCACCCGCACAGTGGCCGGAGGCAGACCGCGAGGAGATTGCAGATGAGCTCGCACCGGATGTCGGGGCCACGAGCGAAACGGATCAGGAGCCGGAAGCCCCTGTCCCCTCTGCCACGCCGCAGGAGCCGGTTGAGGACGAAAGCGGAGAATCGACCGATGCCATGCCGCCCGTCCCGGCGTTTCTTGCCGATGAGCAACCCGAACGACAGCCCGCTCCCGAAGCACCCCTTGAGCCTGAGGGAGAAGCCGCTGAGGAAGAGAGAGCCAAAGACCTGGTGCCACCCACACCGGCCGAGGAGGCTTCCGAAGAACCGGAGGAGGCCCCCGCAGAAATCGAGGCACCTACGCCCCCCGAACAGCAGCGCATGCTGATCGAAGAGGAGGAAGCGGAGGAAAAAGAGGAAGAGGAGGAAGAAGAACAGCCGGTCGAAGCGGCACCGACGACCGCCGATGTTACCTCCGAGCAGGCCCGGATGATCGAAGAGGCGCTCACAGATCTGCCGGATCGCCCGGTGCATATCACGCTGTCGCCGTCAGAGAGGATTCACGCCCTGGTGGATCTCGTCGGCGCACAGACTGAAGAGCGTGCCCTGGCCGGTGCACTGGACCGAGTACACGCCGGACATGTGGCCGCAGCGACTGCCCTTCATGCGGGTGATCCTGTCAGTGTTTCGCTGCTGGCCGCCGAAGGAGCCCTGATCGCCGCACCATCACCAAACGGTGGCACCCAGGTGGTTGTGTACGTGGCCGAAAAGCAGCCGATGGGAAAGCTGAGCCTTCTGGCCCGCAACGTCGTCAAGGCCGCTACGGCCATGCCGGTGGACGAAGAATATCACCCGGAGCCGCCGCAGGTGCAGTGCCAGCCGGACGATGACCGGACGCAGGAGCTTCAGCAGCTATTGGACGACACAAATCTGCGCGCCTACACAGCCGGTGAGCGAACCGTTGTCATCGCCGGACCGGCGCCGGATGCAGACGGGCTGGCCTGTGCCGTGGCTGAACTCCATGAGGCCGCCGCGGAGGTTGCCGCGATGCTTCCGGGCGGCCTCATGGATCGGCTGCTGGCCGAGGGAGCAAATGGTGGCATCGTCGCTGCTGTGGCCGATGACGGTCGCACCCTCGTGGTGGCGGTCGCCGAGACCGCCAGCAAGATGGGGGCGGCCAATGTGCAGGCGCGAAAGATCCGCACGACGATTGAGGAGAAATAGCGTGCAGTCTCAGGGACGCCGAGCCGCCCTGCCCGCACTGTGTATCGCGGCCGTTGCGGCGGCACTGTTTGCAGCGGTTATCAGGCCCGGTGGTGCCAGTATGCCGGTTCAACCCGCCATGCTCCTGGGGCTGGCGGTCGCCTATCTCATCGTGGCGCTGCTGGTCACGCGAGCAGACGCCGGGGGCACCATCGTCGTGCTGTCGGTGATGGTCGGGGTCCACGGAGTCCTGGCAGTCGTGATGGGGCTTGCGTATGATGTCTTCAGCCCGCAGCCGCGCGGCTTTCCGGCATCATTCATCTTCGCCGTCACCGGCTATCTGCCGGGGCTGCTTTTGCAGGCCGCGGTCGGGTTTCTGATCGCTCCTATGGCCGCCGACTGGTACCGCGGAACGGAAATGCTGCAGCGCCGCGAGAAGCTCGGACAAATGCCGCGGC
Source organism: Armatimonadota bacterium (assembly GCA_046483205.1). Classification (GTDB taxonomy): domain Bacteria; phylum Armatimonadota; class Zipacnadia; order Zipacnadales; family UBA11051; genus JBKHJK01. Next base: position 6,473 of record JAWODS010000328.1, read on the forward strand.
TGCGAGAATTTGACAGCTTTCAGCAGGCTCTCGACGCCCTCTGCGAGGTTCCAGAGGTGGCGGGAGCGGTTGTGGGGGATGAGGGCGAAGTTTACGGAGGCGGCATCTGGCGCTCGGATCCGCAGTCTGCACGACACCGCACCTGGCATCTTTTGACCAATACCGGTCAGACCAGGCAGTTTTTCGACCTCGGGGACGCCGGCATCATGGGCGTTGCACGCCACGGTCGTCTCGTAGGGGTCATGGTCAGCGACACCAATGACGCGTGGCTGGCCGAACATGCTGCAAATAAAATCTTTGACGCCGCCCTGTATTTCGTCGGGCCGCCAAAATAGCGTTTCCGGAGAGTGAGCATGGAGCAGATTATCGTCTCGCCGTCATTGTTGTGCGCCGATTTTGCCAACCTGCAGGACGATGTCCAGAAGCTGGAAGCCGCAGGAGCTGACTGGCTGCAGTTTGACTGCATGGACGGGCATTTCACCGAGCAGGTCACGCACGGTCATATCATCGTGGAGGCCCTGCGTGATGTGACGGAGCTGTTTTTTGACTGCCATCTCATGTTTGACAATCCGGAAAAGCACCTCGAGTTTTTCGCAGAGTCGGGGGCCGATGGTATTTCCATTCATCATGAGACAACTGATGAGCCCGACATCCTTCTGGATCGCATCCGCAGCCTTGGCTGCAAATCCAACCTGGTTATCAATCCCGCCACACCCGTGGAGGCTGTCCGTCCTCTTCTGCCTCACTGCGATATCGTCATGGTCATGGGCGTCGTGCCGGGCTATGCGGGGCAGGCGTTTATCCCCGAGACCACCGGGCGTATTTCGGAGTTGAAAGCGATGATTGACGAAGAGGGCTTCGATATCCCCATCGAGGTGGACGGCGGCGTCAATGCAGACACGGCCCCGGGACTGGTGGCTGCGGGCGCCGAAATCCTGGTTTCTGGCTCATTCATCTCCGGGCATCCGGAGGGCTACGGCGCTGCTATAGATTTCCTGCACTCCCTCGCCGACTGAGAGTCCACGGCGGCGTTTTCACACAGACGTCAGATGGAGGTTGACAGGCCCCGTTCGGCGAAGTTTGCATCTGCAATTGAGGCAATATTTGACGGACCGTCACGGGATGTCCCATTCGTGTTGTGACAGTCATGACAGAATCCCGATTTCCCCCAGGGAGGTGGACGTACATGCTCAACATAGCTCTGGTTGGTGCGAGCACCATGGGCGGGCAGCATGCGGCGAATTTCGACACAATCGCCGGCTGCCGGGTCGCCAAAGTCTATGACACCCAGCCCGAAAACGCGCAGGCGCTCGCAGACCAATATGGTGCCGTGGCCGTTGACG
>JAWODS010000339.1:0-17939 GCA_046483205.1 Armatimonadota bacterium
ACCAGCTTCAGTACCTGCCCCTGCAGCAGGATTTCATTGCATCACCGGGGTGTGATGACAAGGTTGGCGTGTTCGTTGTCATGGAGGCTCTGCGGCAGATTCCAGCGGGCAAATTGAATTGCGCCGTGCACGCTGTAGCAACAGTGCAGGAAGAGCTCGGGCTGCGGGGTGCCACAACAAGCGCATTTGGCATCGATCCGCACGCAGGCATCGCAGTTGATGTCACCCATGCCACCGATTACCCTGGTGTTGAGGCGAAGAAATCCGGGGATATCAAGGTCGGCAAGGGCCCGGCCGTGTCCAGGGGGGCAAATGTCAACACGAAGCTCCGCCAGCTTATCATCGAAGCTGCTGAGGACCGCGAGATCGATTATCAAAACGAGCCCGCCCCGCGTGCTACCGGCACCGATGCGAATGCCATCCAGATCAACCGTGCCGGCGTCGCCTCGGCGCTGATCAGCATCCCCAACCGCTACATGCACACCAGTGGCGAGATTGTCTCACTGTCCGACCTCGAGAATGCCGCCAGGCTGGTCGCAGAAACTCTCACTCGCATCGACGAAGATACTGATTTCATACCGATGTAGGCGAGAGAATTGATAGAGCAGATGCAAAAAGGGTGCCAGCGCTTCATGAGCGGCACCCTTTTTCTTTGCCTGTCTTCGGGCCCTGCCTATTCGCCCGCGGGTCGCATGTCGGAAATCGAAACAGGTCGCCCGATCTCCGCCGAGCGGTAGGCGGCTTCGATCACCGTCTGTACCTGCAGAGCCTGGCTCACCCCACTCATGCGCTCCCCGTCATTTCCGGTCATCCTGAGAAAGTTGTCAAGCTGTGGTCTCAGATGGTCGTCGGGGCCCTGAAAAGTAACGACCTCCGCGTCTGTCTGGTTCCCGAGGTGCAGGCGCGTCTTTTCCGCGGTGACTTCCAGCGATCCCTCCGATCCATGAACGGTCACACTGCGTTCCGAAGGCATGCAGATAAAGCTACAAATGGCGTTTCCGACGGCTCCCTTTTCATACTCCATGGTGAGAACCGCGCGGTCATCAACATCGTATTCACCCGGCAGCGCCTGTCCCCTCCCGGTCGTTGCATATACCGTCGCAGGCAGGCCCAGATACCATGTCATGATGTCCAGCATGTGCCAGCCGGAGTCGATAATGGCCACTCCTCCTGACAGTTCTCTGTTTCCGCGCCAGCCCCAGTTGTTTGCGAAGGCTTTCGACCACCGGTAGGTGATAACGCCCCGAATCATGAATACGGATCCCAGCACGCCGGATTGCAGGATTCTGTAGGCTCTCTGGAATCCCGGCTGATACTTTGACTGCCCGCAGACCATAAGATGCGCCCCGGAATGACTTGCAGCATTCACCATTTTCCTGGCATCATCAAGGTTGCGGGCAAATGGCTTTTCCTTGAGCACATGAATGCCCGCTCGGAGGGCCGCTCCCACCACCTCCGGGTACAGGTGGTGCGGTAATGCCGCTACGATGGCGTCCACGTCGTCATGCCCCACGACATCCTCCCAGCGAGTGGTCGTGTCATAGGTGGGTTTGTATTGTTCGAGTGCCTCTTCGTCAACATCGCAGACCACGGTGGCCTCGGTATCGGGATGGCGCTCGATTGTGTTCAGGTGCCGGCCGCCGATGCCGCCCACGCCGATAATCCCAAAACGCATTGTCATTCCTCCCTGCTGCTGCCTGGCGATTTGATGGTATTTCCCGTCCGACCTCCTGAAACCTGTGTCTCTTCACCGCTCTTTCCCTTGCCTCCACGCGTCACACACGCTATCATTGGATTACGCCTCGCACCGTTAATGCAACCAATTTTCCCGTGATGGTGTAATGATGAAGCATTGCAATGCAGCAGTTGCCGCGCTGGTGGGCGCCTGTGTGATTTTTTCTTCGCTCACTGTTGAAATAGCCGCTGCAGCCGGAGATCTGAAGATATCAGAACCGCCTGCGAAGATGCGCGTGTCCCACCTTGGGCCTCATCTGCGATCTGACAGCCTGTCACAGGTCTGCGGACACCTGGTCGCTGCACCACCGTCCTCCCTTCTCCGGCCCCTTGGGGAAGGCACGGCGGGCGTGCTCAAGGGTATCGAGCCGCGTGACGAGGGGACACTGGTACGCCGCCTTTACGCACTCGACCTCAGGCACGATATTCTCAGGGTGGCAGTGGCCTCATACAACGACCGTTCTGTGGCATTGATCAAGCTGCAGGCCCTGTCGGATACGCGGTCGGCTTTCTCCCTAAACGCCCTGCAGCAGGACGCGGTCAATGCTTTGCATGTGACATTCGAGGCGATCCCGACCGTTGACCACGTGGACCTGTGGGCAGTCGTTCCTGCCAACGGGAGTCACACGTACGAGCATCTGCCCGTTTTCTCCGTTTCTGCGGGGCGCGAGAACTTTGAAGCGGCAATCAAGAGCCCAAGGCGTGCCCCTGACATCCTGTCCCGGCTCGGAATGGTCCGTGTTGCACCAATTCTTCTGGCGTATGCCCCCGATGGTGACAATGAACATTCAGCGCGTCCGGTGACATCTTTTGATGCACCCGGACTCCTGGACGACTGGAACGAGCAGCTCGCAGTCGCCAGAGAGCATCTGTACAATTCCAGCGGCAGGCGGGTAGAAATCATCAAGGACGGGGACTGCACCGAACGTCACGTCGCTCTGACGATTGACGATGGCCCTCATCCTCTCACCACGCCTCTGATGCTGGATGTCCTTCATGAATACGGAGTGAAGGCCACATTTTTCCTCGTCGGTGAAAAGGCCGAGGAGTATCCGGAGCTTGCGTGTAGAATCGCCGCAGACGGCCACGAAATCGGCAATCATTCCTATCGTCACGCCCGGGCGAACACACTCACCTCCGAGGAACTGGCGGCAGAGGTCCACGCCTGTGAAGCCGTCATCAGCAGACTGACGGGCATTTCGACGGAGTATTTCCGGCCACCTGGCGGCCGCATGAATGAAGAGGGCCTCAGGGCGCTTGCCTCCACCGGCCATGCCCTCGTGATGTGGACCAATAACGCCAATGACTGGTTTAAGCCTCCCCCACACATCATCGCCGATAATGTCACGAAGAAGGCCAGGGCCGGCGACATCATCCTCATGCACCAGGGAAGCATGGAAAGCTTCCGTGCACTTCCGATGATCCTCGAGCGGCTTCACTCTCAGGGGTATTCAGTGGGGACTGTGTCCGATCTTATGCGCTCCGGGCGTGTGGGTGTGGAGAAAATGACGCCCTCCGAGGCGATGGCATACCTCACAGCCAAGGGTTTCGAGCACGAATAGCGCCGCTCAATAGGGATATGACGAGGGCAAAAAGTGCTTGATATACTGCTCAGTCGCAAACCGGTCCGTCATACCGGCGATATAGTCACACGACAGTCGGGCACGACGTTTTGAACCATCGGGAACATAGCCAACCATTTCGTGCAGGGCTGCGTCGCCCGTCATATACACCTCAAAGAGCCCGCTGATAATCCCCTCTACCTTTTTGCGGTCTTCGAGAAGCTCGGGCCGGGTGTACACGCTTTCCCAGAGGAATCTCTTCAGCCCATCCGTTGCGCGAAGCATCGGCTCACTCATGCTGAGAGCCGGACTGTCGAGGCTGTTGCTGATAAGGTCCTCGACCATTCGGCCGACGCGTGTGCTGTGGGTGTGCCCCAGGGTCTCCATGAGGTCTTCAGGCAGGTCGTCCTGCCTCAAAACTCCCGCCCGCAGGCAGTCGTCGAGGTCGTGGTTGAGATACGCGAAACGGTCCGACACTCGCACCACATCGGCCTCCAGGGTACCCTGTGGCTCCACCCCCATGCTCTCAGACAGATCCGCCATCCCCTTGGAGTGAAGAACAATACCCTCGCGCGTTTCGACGGTAAGGTTCAGGCCGGCACCGTCGCGTTCCAGCTCCTCGACCACCCGCAGGCTGTGGAGGTGATGGGCAAAGCTGCCTTCAGGGTCCCATGCGCGATAGGCCTCGTCAAGCGCGGATTCTCCGGAGTGTCCGAACGGCGTGTGACCGACATCATGAGCCAGCGAGATGGCCTCGGCGAGGTCCTCGTTCAGGCGGAGTGCGCGGCAGATGGTCCTGGCAATCTGAGCGACTTCAAGGGTATGTGAAAGACGTGTGCGGAGATGATCCTCGCGGGGTGAAATGAAAACCTGCGTCTTATTCGCCAGCCGTCGAAAGGCCCGGCACAGGTGAATGATTCGGTCCCTGTCACGCTGATAGCATGTGCGCACGGAATCGGGTGTCTCCGGAGCATCGCGGCCCGCCGATTCTGCACTCAGCGCGGCATGCGGTGAGAGATTTGCCCGCTCGCGTTCCTCCAGGCTTTCTCTGATAAGCATCGTGGTTATTGGACGATTTCGGTGAAATCAGCCACCCGGCAAAAGAGTTCGTCAAATGCGCGCATCACTGCCAGGCGGTTGGTGCGCAGGGCTTCATCATCTACGTTAACCATCACTGTATCGAAATACCTGTCTATAAGAGAACGCAGCCCTTTCAGAACGTTCCAGGCCGCAGAGATGTCTGCACCGTTGGTCAGGAGGCTGTCGAGATCATCGGAGGCCTGCTGGTAGGCGTCCCACAGCGACTCTTCGATGCTTTCTTCAAACAGCCCCGGGGCAATGGTGGCGTCATCGGGCAGATCAGATGGACGAACGATGTTGGCCGGGCGCGTGGCCATATCCACAGTTTGCTCAAATTCAGGGTCCTCCTCGCGGATTCTGGAAAGCTCGCGGCCTCGCTTGACCACTCCCACAATTTCGCGCCACTTCGTCGCCAGAACAGCGCGCACCGTATCGTAGGCGACCCCTTCCGCCTGCAGGAAGCTGTCGATGCGGCCCGCGATAAAGCTCTTGAGACTTTTTGCCCTTTCCACCACATTAACGGGCTCTTTATCCTCCGGCAGGTCCGGAAGCAGTCCCATATTGAGGCTGATGAGATCATCGAGTGAAAAGCGCAGCCCCCGGTCAACACATATCTGGATGATTCCCTGCGCCTGGCGCCTCAGTCCCATGGGGTCTCTCGCCCCGGTGGGCTCCATGCCGAGATAAAAGCTGGCGCACAGATCGTCACTTTTATCGGCGATCGCCAGAAGCGCACCGGCGAGACTTCCGGGGAGCTCACCGTCCGCCCGAACCGGCATGTACTGCTCTGCAATGGCCTCGCACACCGCCGACGGCTCACCGGCCTGGCGGGCGTAATGCGCTCCGGCGATGCCCTGCAGGCTTGCGAGCTTCGTGTCACCGATCATGAGGCTGATCTGGTCGGTCTTCGACAGCAGTGCCGCACGGTTCACCGCATTTTCGACCTCGTCGCTGGCATTCACTCGCTCACACAGCCATTTGCCGATGGCTTCCAGCCGCGTCGTCTTGTCGTACAGCGTCCCGAGCCCCTCGAGGTAGCTCACACGTCTCAACTCGTCGAGCCTCTCCTCCGGGGGCTCTTTGGTGTCCTCTTCGATATAGAATTCGGCGTCGGCCAGCCGCGCTTCGATGACCTTCTCGTTGCCCAGTCGGACGTTTTCCTCCGCCCTGTTATCAACGTTGGAAATAATGATGAACTGTGTCATGAGGTGCCCGTTGCTGTCAGCCACCGGGAAGTACGTCTGATGTTTTTCCATCACGGTCGCAAGAACCTCGTCCGGAAGCGCCAGATAACGCGAGGCGAAGGTCCCAACCACGCAGGAGGGCATTTCGACGGAGAAAATGTTTTCTGTCAGCGTATCTTCATCCAGAACCACTTCGCCACCGTGGGCTGCTGCAGCCTCGCGGGCCTGTCGGATGATGCACTTACGCCGCTGACGGTGATCCACCATCACCCGTGCCTCGTCCATAACCTCCTCATAGCGGGCGGCTTCGGACACTTCGACGGCCCCGTCGGACACAAACCGGTGGCCCCTGGACATATTCCCACTGGTGACACCGGCTATCTCGAAGGGAACGATTTCTTCCCCCAGCAGTGCCACTATCCAGCGGATGGGCCTACCGAAACGCATGTCACATTCGCCCCACCGCATCATTTTCGGGAAGCTCAAGCCTTCGGTGAGATCAACCAGAAGCTCTGGAAGGACCTCAACCGCCGGCTGCCCGGTCTCCTGGGTGCGGGCAAACACGAAGGTGCCGTTGTCGGTTTCGTCGATATTCAGGTCTCTGACCTCGACGCCCTTCGCCTTTGCAAAACCGATGGCTGCGTCCGTGGGATCGCCGTCTTCGGTAAAGGCGCGGTCAGCAGGCGGGCCCTTGTACACGAGCTCCTGGTCGGGCTGGCGCTGCTGTATATCGTCAACGAGTACTGCCAGGCGCCTGGGCGTGCCCATCGTCTCGATATTGCCGTGCCCGAGTCTCAGCTCTTTGAGGCCCTCCGCCATCGCCTGCTGCATTTGCTCAAGAGCCGGCTCGATCATGCCCGCCGGCATTTCTTCGACGCCAATTTCCAGTACAAAATCTGGCATATGTGTTACTCCATTTCAGCCTTAATCTGTAGATGCTTCATCGTCATGCAGACGGGGAAAGCCCAGCTCCTCGCGGCGTGACACGTATTCTCTGGCAACTTTCCGGGCGAGATTGCGCACGCGATCGATCATTCCCGGCCGCTCCGTGATGGATATCGCGCCACGCGACTCCAGCATGTTGAAGGTGTGCGAGCATTGCAGGATATGGTCGTGCGCGGGCAGGGGCAGCTTTTGCTCGATCAAACGCACCGCCTCTGCCTCACACAGTTCGAAGCTCTTCCACAGCGTATCAACGTCGGCCGCCTCGAAGTTAAAGATCGAGAACTGTCGCTCTTCTTCGTACTTGATATCTCCATAGGTAACGTCTTCGCTGTAATACAGCTTCCGGTAGTCATCCACATCCTGCAGGTACATCGCCAGACGCCCGAGGCCATAGGTGATCTCCGCCGGGACCGGGTCGCACTGCATTCCACCGACCTGCTGGAAGTAGGTGAACTGGGTGATCTCCATCCCGTCCAGCCTCACTTCCCACCCGAGGCCTGAAGAGCCCAGCGTGGGGGCTTCCCAGTCGTCTTCGACGAATCTCACGTCGTGGGCAGTCAGATCAAGCCCAAGCGCCTTCAGGCTCGAGAGATAAATCTCCTGCACGTCATCCGGAGACGGTTTCAGCAGGACCTGGTACTGCAGATGCTTCTGGAAGCGGTTTGGATTCTCACCATAGCGTCCGTCGCTGGGTCTGCGGCAGGGCTGGACGTAGGCTACATCTATCGGTTCGGGCCCCAGCGACCACAGGAAAGTCGCCGGGCACATGGTGCCTGCGCCAACCGGCATATCGTACGGCTGCATGATCAGGCATCCATGGTCGGCCCAAAACGTTTCAAGCTCAAAGATAAGCTGGTGGTAAGTCATCTGACACCTCAAAATGGCGCTTGCGTAGCGCGTGGAAAAATGGACGGATGAACAGAGGTATGGAGCTTATGTCCACTCAAGGGTAGCAAAAGCGTACCCGTGTTGGCAAGTGTTTATATGTCTGTGCCGCCCGGGATGGTGCTGCGAAAATCATGCGGCGCCGGAAACCCGACGCCGCATGAACACCAGCCGGATACTTGTGCTCGGTCTATTCGTCTTCCTCGAATATTTCGGTGCCGTGCACACGGGCTGCCTGCTTGGGGGCGACCCGGGGCAACTTCCGGCGAATGCGGGAGAGAGCGTTGTCGATGGATTTGATCTTGCAGTTGAGCTCCGCCGCCATTTCCTTGTAGGATTTGCCGGTCTGGTATTCCACCAGCACCTCCCACTCAAACTCCGAAAGCTCCTCTCGCAGTGTTTCCCTCAGCGCCCGCTCCCCTTCTTTGCCCAAAACGACAGTCTGTGGATCGCCCTGGGTATCCATCTCCAGCATCTCGATCAGGTCACGGTCCTCCTCGTCGCCACTCGGGGGGGCTTCGAGTGAAATGGAGGAGTTCAGGGGGGTCTGCTTCTGTCGCGTGGCGGCTTTGATGGCCGAGATCATCTGCCGCTGGATGCAGACCTTCGCAAAGCAGGCGAACGATGTGTGGCGGTCGGCCTTGAAGTCATTAATGGCTTCCCACAGGCCGATGAGACCGATTTGCAGCAGATCGTCGCGCTCTGCTCCCACCAGAAAATATGACTTGACCTTTGACCGCACCAGATTCCGGTACTTGTACAGCAGGTACTCACACGCCTTGGAATCTGATTCTTCCTGTGCCCTTCTCACCAGTTCCTCGTCCGACAGGGGCTGATATGGGAGGCTCCCTCCGCGCTTGGCAGCCTCTCTGAAGAAAGCTGCGGCATTAACCATACTCGCTCTCCTTTGTCGGTAAGGTTAGTTTGGGTCCTCCGGATTGCTGCACTCTTCGTCCGAAGCGTACTCCACGTCTATGGAGCAATTGGACACCAGCTCGGCCACAAACACGACAAGCGCCGCGGCTATTCCCGCAGCGCTTACAGGGAGGCTTGCGACCGCTGTATCAACGAGCTTCAACTGGACATCAGCGACATCCCGCCCACGAAGAGTCTTCTGGATCTCCCCGGAGATGTGGTCGCCGAGTCCTGTGAGCTTTTCAGCAGATCCGTGACCATGCTCCTCCAGCCAAGCAAGAGCATCCACGATGTTGCCACCCGTCGCTTCGAGGGCATCCCGCGCGTCCGAATAGCTGACCGGTATGCGCTCGCGAATGGTGTCCACATCTTTCAGATTATATGGTCGTGTGGCTTTCGTGTCGTGATTCATATCCCGGTCACTGACCAATTTCAGTGCCGCCGATCCCTTCCATGAATTTCAGAAAGCCCTTTACGGCTGCCAGTTCGTACACCTGTCCGCGCATCACGGAATCTGCGAAAGCTGCGTATCGGGCGCCCTCGCCAATATACACCGCGTGAAATGCAAGATGAGCGCAGCACAACCCCGTGAAAAGCCCCAGCACAGCGGCGACGGCAGAATCGAATGGTCCGATATCCGCCTGCATCTGCTGCTGCGTAAAGTGAGAAATGGCAATGACGGCGAGGAGAAGTATCGCGAATTCGAGCGCGATTGCCGTGGTTTCCGATAGACTTTCTGAGACGAAGTTATGATAGGTAAATTTAGTGATTTGTAGAGCGAGGTACGCGCCAACGGCGTCTATCATGGCGCATACAGCACCCCGGCTGACTTCAAGGCCCATGAAAGCAACCAGCAGACCTATGGTGAGGAAGTCAAGCCAGGTCATTGCCAGAGCCCCCACCTGTCTCTACGCCACCAGCGGTGGTCCAGGTGGGACTGCTGAGCAAAACGAGCACCAGTTGCCGTACAAACAACTGTGGAATAAACAGTTCCCATAGTTAATGCCCAGGCGCAAAAAACGTTAGGGGTAAACGGCATCGTGGTCTGCAATGTAATCCTGTGATTGCTCTTGAGTATATTGCATCTTTTTCCTGCAGTCAAGGCCACACCGCACCGACGCTGGCAGCAGGCCGTGATTGTTACCGCACCACGACAGATGCGTAGCCGACGACACTGGCACTCGGATGCACTTCGCCGGAATGCGCGTAATTCAGAAGCTCCGCAGATGATGCCCCCCAGCCCTTGGCCACATGCAGCATCGCGGCCGTCGGTCCCGCGCCGCACATGCTGATATCTCGCACCTTACGCTGTTGGATAAGCCCGTCAGGATCCAGGTCTTCTATCCGCTCAATGAGTGTAAAGTCCTGCTCGCGGGCGACCTCGGGGCTCGTGAAATGCGTCATATCGCTGCTGGCAACAATGACCGCGTCACGGTCTGCTGTCGCCTCACTGATTGCATCGGCGACCCGGCGTGCATCTCCGGCGGCCTGCCCCACCATCATCAGTGGAACAATGCGCAAATCATCGCTGTACAGATGCTGCAGGAAGGGCAACTGGACTTCAAGGCTGTGCTCGCCCGCAAATCCGCCCGGATCGTCGTAAAAGCTGCCCAGGTTCGACGCAATGCTCGATGCGACTGCCTCATCGATCAGCGCATCGCCCAGGGGGGTCCGCCAGGCTCCCGACGTCTGGATGGTCGGCTGTGGACTTCTATGGCTCGGCCCTATAATGATAACCACTTCAGGGATACCATCAGCCGCGAGGCTTTTATAAGCGTATGCCGCACACGGGCCTGAAAACTGATACCCGGCATGCGGACACATCAGCCCGATGATCTCACGCGGCCCGTCGGGGTTGACTTTCGGAAACGCTCCGGGTCCCCGGTCACGCGTGTAGCACTCTTCAATCTGCTGTATCAACGCCTGTTTGTCGCCTTCGTAAAACTGGCCGGCAACAACAGCTTTCCGGATTCTTTCGGCGGTCATAGTGATACCTCCTCAGAATTATCGTCGGCGCCATTGTTACGATGCTGGTTTCACGGGAGATCTGCCAGGATGTCGGTAATCACGTCGGCTGCCTCTTCCACCTTCGCCGTGAGCTCTCGTCCATCGCTGCGCACCTGCAGCTCAACCTCGTTATCCTGCTTTGTTACTCGTCCGACGACCGCTCGGAGCGGATATCCCACGAGCTCAGAATCGTTGAATTTCACTCCGGCGCGTTCGTCACGGTCGTCCAGCAGAACAGAGATTCCTCGCTCCTGCAGCGTATCGTGGAGCTCATCTGCGATTGCAACCAGATTCTCATCGTCGGGATCAAGCAGCAGAATGGCCACCTCGAAGGGTGCGACGGCACGCGGCCAGATAATGCCGCGGTCATCATGCGAGACCTCCACGATGGATGCCACGATGCGGCTGACACCGATGCCGTAACAGCCCATGACCATTGGTATTTGGTCGCCGTCTTCAGTCTGGATGACCGCACCGAGAGCTTCTGAGTACTTTGTTCCCAGCTTGAAAATATGCCCGACCTCGATGGCACGATGGGATTCAAGCAAGCCTCCATCGCACTCCGGACACGCGTCGCCGATGACCACATTCCTGATGTCATCGTACCGATCGACATCAAAATCAACACCAACATCCACGCCCACAATGTGTGTGTCGGTTTCGTTTGCGCCGGTGACGAAGTCGTTCATGGTAGCAATTTCGTGATCTGCGATGATCGTCACCTCGTCCGGAAGACCGACGGGCCCGGAGAAGCCCACCTGCGCACCCGTGATCTCTTCGATCTCAGCCGGGGTAGCCATCGAAAGCTCGGTGACCTGCAGCGCTGCCGCCAGCTTTGTTTCATTCAGCTCGCGGTCTCCCCGCACCAGGGCCGCCACAAAGCCGTCGTCGGTCCGGTATATCAACGTTTTGACGAGATGGTCCGGCTCGGTATCAAGATACTCGCAGACCTGTTCGATGGTCGTGGCGCCCGGGGTGGAGACTTCCGCCGGTTCTCCGAGCTTATCACGCACCGTCGTCGGTTGCGGGGGGTTATATCTGGCGCATTCGGCGTTGCTGGCGTAATCACAGCTATCACATTTAAATACCGTGTCCTCGCCGCTTTCTGCCAGCACCATGAACTCCCGGGTGCCGTAGCCTCCCATAGCACCGGCCTCTGCATGCACGACCTCCACCTGAAGACCTATGCGCTCAAAGAACCGTAGATATGCATCATACATGGCGTCGTACGACGCATCCAGCCCATCGCGGTCCACGTCGAAGCTGTAGGCATCTTTCATGATGAACTCTTTGCCGCGGATAATGCCTCCACGCGGGCGCACTTCGTCCCGAAACTTCGCCTGTATCTGATACAGCGTCACTGGAAGCTGCCGGTAGGAGGTCACGTCTTCCTGGACGAGTGCTGTGATGCACTCTTCATGGGTCGGGCCGAGTGCAAACCACCGGTCGTTGCGGTCCTGCAGGCTCATCAGCGGGGGATCGAAATCCTCCCACCGTCCGCTGCGGTCCCACAGCTCTTTGGGCTGCAGCACCGGCATCAGGACCTCGACAGCTCCGGCCGCGTTCATTTCCTCACGAAGGATGTTTTCAACGTTCTGCAGCACTCGCAGGCCGAGCGGGAGGAAATTGAAAACTCCGGCAGCGACTGGTCGCAAAAAACCTCCACGCCGCAGGAGCCTGTCGCTTGGAATCTGCGCGTCGGAGGGTGCGTCTCTGAGGGTCGGAGCATAAAAATCCCCTATATGCACTCCGTCACAACCTTTCTACGCTGAGCCTCCGCGCCGGTCGTTGAGAACTACATCAATTTCATCCCGTAAAGCCGCCAGCGCGTCTGACATATTGACTGTTTTTATGATTTCACCGTGCCGGAATATTGCCGCCCGCCCGCGCCCTGCGGCGAGACCGACGTCCGCTTCCCGTGCCTCACCGGGCCCATTGACCTCACAGCCCATCACCGCCACCAGCAGCGGCTCATCAATGTCATCAACAATCTCCTGGACGTCCGCCGCCAGTGCCGGCAGATCCACCTGGCACCGGCCACACGTCGGGCAGGATACCAGCCTCGCCCCCTGCACAAGTCCCAGAGACAGCAATATCTCGTGGCCGACTTTCACCTCGTCGGCGACATCTCCGGTCAGCGACACCCGAATCGTATCCCCTATTCCTTCGGCAAGCAAAACCCCAAGTCCCACCGCTGAATGGACGACGCCGCTGTAGCCGGTTCCCGCCTCCGTAATCCCCAGGTGGAGGGGCAGCGCCGTTTGTGCTGCAAAAATCCGGTTTGCCGCCACAGTCATCGGCACATCAGAGGCCTTGATGGACACTACGATGTCTTCAAAGCCCATGTCGCGAACCCTGTTCACATTGCGCAGGGCGCTTTCCGCAAGGGCTTCCGGGGTCGGATGGCCGTACTTATCGAGCAGGTCTTTCTCCAGTGAGCCCGCGTTGACACCAATGCGAATGGGTATGCCCCTGTCCAGTGCGGCCTCCACCACCGCCTGGACTCGCTCATCAGAGCCGATATTCCCGGGATTGATGCGCAGTTTGTGGACTCCCGCCTCCACAGCGGCCACCGCCAGGCGGTGATCGAAGTGCACGTCAGCCACCACGGGGACGCCGGCGGCTTCAACCAGCTGCGGCAGTGCCCCGGCGGCATCCATGTCAGGCACGGCAACGCGGACAATCTGTGCGCCTGCTCCCACTGCGCGGCGGATCTGGGTGAGGGTGGCGTCCACATCGGAGGTGTCGGTATTGGTCATCGTCTGCACCGACACCGAAGCATCGCCACCAATAACAACGCCGCCAACGGTAACCGGCGTGGTGTCGCGTCGTGGCGATAACTCTCTGTCTGGGAGTGTCTTACGGTGTGCCATAGCGAACGAGATTCACGATATCCTGAAAGGTCACCAGCACGATGAAGCAGATAATAACGACGAAACCGGCGAGCGTTAAAATAAGCTCTTTCTGTTCATCGATGCGGCGTTTAATGGTTCCTTCAAATCCGAGCAGCAGAATGCGAAAACCGTCGAAGGGTGGGATTGGCGCAAGATTGATAACCGCGAGATTGGCGCTGATGATGGCGAGCCAGTTGAAAACGGCGTCCCAGCCCAGCCTGGCCTGCTCGGCGCTCATGGCCATGATTGCCACCGGTCCACCGGCTCCGGACTCAATGTGCTTGCTGAGCATCGCCTTGATGCCGAAAACCACCATCATGACTGCGCCGTACGAACGTCGCATGCCCTCTTTCCCCGCCTCGACAACACCTATTGGCCTGACCGAAGCTCCGATGACCGTACCCATTCTGCCGACGGCCCTGTGAGGAGTGCGCACACTACCATTCGGCTCGCGCACCGGGTATCGTGCGTACTCCACGGCGGGGGTGAGCGTGACCTGCTGTGTCTGCCCGTCGCGGTTTATGGTCAATGTCACTGGCTCCTCCGGCCGCTCGCTGATGGCTCCCACCAGTCCCGCTCGCGTCAATTCATTGAAGCCGAGACCCCAGCTTTTCTCCAGAAGGTTTCGCGCCACGTCCGGATCCTCCGCGCCTCCCGGCGGTGGTTTGGGCAATTCAAGGTACCGTAACTGCCTGGTGAGATCTTCGACGGATGTATCAATGGCCGTAACCTTCACCGTCTTTCCCTCTGCCCTGCGTGCACTCTCATAGGCGGCAGCGGGAAGATAAACTTTGTTGTCTTCCACGGCCTCAATCATCATCGAGCTGTTCAACCCGGCCTTTGCGGCTGCTCCATCCGGATCAAGCGACTGAACCTCCATCGAGTGCCGGGACCCATTCACAGCGATGATCTCATCCCCGGGGAGCAATCCGGCACGCTGGGCGGGGGTACCCTGGAGAACCTTGCGGACAAGGATACGGCCGTCGGAAGGGTCAGAAACACCCGTGGAAAGCGCGACAAAAGCAAAGACAATGAAGGCCAGCACCATATTCATGAATACGCCCGCGGCAATGACAATGGCTCCCTGCCACCGGGGTATGGAGTGAAAGCCGCCCTCGACATCCTCCGCGCCCGGCTCCATTCCGGCGATTCGTACGTATCCGCCGAGTGGAAAGATATTCAGCCGGTATTCAGTCTCTCCACGGCGTATTTTCAGAATCGGCGGCCCGAAGCCCAGCGCAAACTCGTGCACGCGGCATCCGAACAGCTTGGCAGCGGCAAAATGCCCCGCCTCATGAACAAACAGACAGAGCCCAAGGACAACGACTATCGCCACAATGCCGTTGACAGTTGAAAGAATGGGGTAAAGATCCATTGCCTCGTTCACCAGGACATTCGTATCCCGGCACGCATGCTGCGACACGCGACCGAAATTAACAACGACTACACATCCGACGCGTGCTCCAGCACGTATCTGTGTGCCCAGTCGTTGAGGTCCTCAATTTCTTCGAGTGTTTCCGGAGCCGAACCACTCCAGCTTTCCATCGCCTGATGGATGCACACAGGGATATCGGTAAAGCCAATTCGGCCCTTCAGGAAAAGATCAACAGCGGCTTCATCGGCGCCGCCGAGAATGATCGGATAGCCGCCACCTTCTGCGCCCGCTTCCTCCGCAAGTCTCAGGCACAAAAACCGGTCGCGGTCCGGCTCATCGAAAGTCAGCGGTCCCGAGGCCACAAGGTCGAAAGGCTCCAGGTCATTGCCCACCCGATCGGGATAGGTCACCGCATACAAAATGGGCACCCGCATATCCGGCCACCCAAGTTGAGCAATCGCCGAACGATCGTGAAACTGCACCAGCGAATGGATGATGCTCTGGTGGTGAACCGCCACCCGAATCTGGCTGAAGGATACACCAAAAAGCCACCTGACTTCAAACATCTCAAAGCCCTTATTCATCAGTGTCGCCGAGTCGATGGTGACCTTTGGGCCCATTTTCCAGTTCGGATGTTTCAGGGCATCCTCCGGCGTCACCCTGGCGAGCGCTGCTGCATCGTAGTCGGCAAATGGCCCCCCGGAGGCCGTCAGCGTGATCTCCAGTATATTTTCGCGCTTTTCGCCCTGCAGGCACTGAAAGATCGCCGACAGCTCGCTGTCTATCGGGATAAGCGAAGCTCCGTGTGCTGCGGCGGTCTCGGTGACCAGCTTCCCGGCGGCCACCAGGGGTTCCTTGTTGGCGATGGCAACGTCAATGCCCTCCTGCAGAGCGGTCAAAATAGTCGGAAGCCCTGCAAAGCCCGATATCGCGGCAATGACAAGGTCCGGCTCGGCGTCGATAACAAGCTCCTGCAGGCCCTCGCGTCCGGCGTAGATGTCTTTTCCTGAACTGTCAGCCACCTGGCCTGCGGCCTTACTATCGGCCAGCCCGAGATACTCCGCGCCCGTCTCGGCGGCCTGTTTCTGCAGCAGCTCTGCGTTGCGACCGGCCGCCAGGCCCACAATCTGATATTCCTCGCCGTCGTGGGGAATGATGTCGATGGTCTGGGTGCCAATTGATCCCGTCGAGCCGAGTATGACGATGCGTTTGGTGTCCATGCGTCTTTCGGAGGCTCCCTTTTGGCGCTGTGTCGCATAATTCCGAGAAATGTCGTTCGCAGCCGGCGATGTCACCCGGACGCTGCTTCTTAAGCTTACCACATCGAGAGAAACACAGGGAAGGGCAGAAGACGATCAGCGATAATTCTCCGCTGATGGAGGTGTCCCATCGTCGTTACATGAATTATCTTTTGCAGTCTGTTTCACAATCCTCCGCGAACTCTTCTGAGACATTCTCAGCCACAGGGAAGCTGCAGAGAGGTTGAGTGATGATGCTTGTCGCCATTGTTGTCTCGCTCATCGCCGTGACGCCCGTTTTCGCCCAGACCGCAGTGCCTATCGGCCAGGTCATCGAAGCCGAGACCCTCAATGCCGTCAACGCCGCCGAAGAGACACGGTATGCCGAAAACGCCTCCGGTGGCGAATATGTGCTTTTGCCGGAAGGCCAGATGGAGCCCGAAAAGCCCCTGTCGTACCTGGAAGTCCCCATCGAGAATATGCAGGGCCTGTACACCTTTCGCGTTCGCTGCATGTCCCCGGACGGCGGCTCGGACTCCCTGCGCTACGGGATCGAAGGGACCGGACGGTGGCCGCAGCAGGGCCTGGGGCATGAACCGGTCGAATGGCGGTGGCATACGCTGCAGCTTTACCACTGGGCGGAGGGTGTGACGACAGTCATCATCGGCGCACGGCAGGAGTCGCGGATTGATGCCCTCGAGGTCATCAGGGTTGATACCGCCTCAGCCGCTCCGCACCAGCGTCGCCCACACCGCCCGGAGCCCAATGAGGCGCACGTGCCCCAGGTGAACCCACCCACCTTCCGCTGGCCCATTCAGTCGGAGGCACAGGCTTATTACGTGCAGGTGGCCGCAGACCCGCATTTCTCCGATATGCTAATTGATGAAACGATCGAGAGGAACACGTTTTTCCGACCGCTTCATCCCCTGCCGCCCGGTACGATGTGGTGGCGCTGGCGGGCAGACACCTTCGGCCAAGACACATGGAGCCCCCCTCAGCAATTCGACATGCCCCGGGAGCGAAAAACATGGCCGCTGCAGGCATGGGAGGACAGCTTCGAGCGCATTCCGGAGGGGCACCCCAGGCTCTTCACAACACCCGGGCATCTGGAGGAGATGAAGGCCTGGGCTCAGACACCCGAAGGGCAGGAAGCTCTTGATGTGTGGCGCGACCGCCTCAAAAGCGAACTCGACAAACCACTGCCGCTTGAGGAAGCAAAGAACAAGGGTGAAGATCTCACGCGCGAAGAGCGTGTCATGCAGCGGGTGACATTCAAAGGTGAAGCAGGCAAAACCGCCGGCCAGATGGGCAATCTCGCGCTGCTTTATGCACTGACAGGTGAAGAAAAATGGGCCGAGGAGGTCCGGCGGCGCGCACTCCTCATAGCCGATCTCGACCCCCGCGGATACGCTTCCCATGCCGTCAGCGATTTTGGCAATGGGCGCCTGGTCGAAGGAATGGCTTATGCGTATGATTATCTGCAGGATTATCTCACAGACGAAGAACTGGCATCGATCCGGGATGCACTGAAAGAGCGGCTGGCAATCACCCGCGGGTATTTCAAAAGACTTGAACAAAGGGTCCACGCCCCGCACGCCTGGCAGCACACCTTTTACAATTTCATGGAGGGCTGCCTCGCTTTGTGTGGCGATGACGAGAAGGCGACAGACTGGTTCCACTGGTGTGTGAAGGCCACTGTAGCGCTGTATCCGTGGTTCGGTGGAGCCGACGGAGGGTCGGCCGAGATGGCCAACTACTTCTCCGGCACAAATCTCCCCTCCTCGATGCACATGCGGGATCTTATCCACCGCGCGACCGGTGTTGATCTTCTCAACAACCCCTGGTATCACAACAGCGTCTATTACACCATCTACTCACACCCGCCCAATCACAACCGCTCGCTCTTTGGGGATCACGGTGGTGGACCCAAATCCGGGCCTCCGGGGAGCAACCGCTATGTGACGACACGCTACCGGGCCGCTCTTTTCAATGACCCGTTCGCCGCCGCCTACGCACAGGAGTATGAGGGCAATCCACTGCTTCGTGTCTCGCTCCGTGAGGCGTATGACTGGCTGGCAAAGCCCGTGCCGGAGCCGAAATCCCTCAGCCTGCTCCCGGAC
>JAWODS010000347.1:0-8911 GCA_046483205.1 Armatimonadota bacterium
TGGCAGCGGCGCTGGTGGCGGCCCTGTGTAGTGTGGTGATCGCCGCGGTCCTGGTCGCCGAAATCGCCTCCATATTCATCGAATCGCGGCTCTATGGAAAGGAAGGTGTATATAAGGTGGACTTCTCAGACCACATTATCGTATGCCACGCTGGACCATCTTTGCCTGATGTGATCAAGGAATTGACCTCAGAGCAGCAGGCTGTTCGGCAGGAAGTCGCCATTGTGAGCACCGAGCGTCCCGAGGTCCCCCTGAGTGATTACGTCCAGTGGGTGAAGGGCGATCCCACAGAGGACGAAACTCTCCACCGGGCGGGTGTGGAAAAGGCACGGGCGGCCATTGTGCTGTGTGCAGACATGGCCGAACCCGTGACCTCCGATTCGGAAAACATCCTCACCGCCCTGGCGATCGAAAGTCTCAATGGCGAGGTCCATACCTGCGTGGAGCTGATTGATGAGAAGAATCGCAAGCATCTGAAGCATGCCGACGTCGATGAGGTGATATGTGTTGGCGAACTGTCGAAAAAGCTCAGCATCCAGTCGGTGCTCAATCCCGGCCTCTCGCGCATGATCGGCGATCTGCTGTCATTTGACCACACCGAGGAGTTCTACCGGGTGCTGGTACCGGAGGACTGCGTGGGGCACGATTTCGGCGAGGCGCTCAACTGGTTCTTTGCAAATCATGGCGCCATACTGCTTGCGATCCAGCGCGGAGAGCGATACACACTGGCCGCCTCAAATGATCGCCCTCTGGAAGAAGAGGACATCGCCATCATCGTCGCCGAGGAGTTTCCGAAAGGGCTGAAGGCGCCCACCCGGTAGCGTTTCGCGCTGGCGTTTACTGCTGCTCAGCCGGCAGGATCACGAAGTCATCGAACCAGAACTGGTCGCCCTTCTTGCCGTTTTGTTCGGTGTAGAAGCGGAACATCTTCATGAGCTTCACATCCGGGTGAACCTCGCGGATATCGCGCACATCCACCTTGATTTCGTGCCACTCTCCATCGTCTATCAGCTCATAACGGGCGATCTGTGGATATGATCCTGCATCGTGTGCCGGGCTGCCCCCCAGACACACCCCTCCACGCCCCACATCCCTGCCCGCAAAAGCATACACGAATATCCCCACCGGCACCCCTTCAGGGATCCGGTAGGCGAAACGGGCGTACGGGAAGCGGTCAATATCCCACCAGCGCGGCCGCACGTCACAGGCCATAATCGCTCCGTCGTCTTCGGCATACACTCTCATGCTGCGCTCGCCGGTATTGGCGGTGGTGTCATCAAGTCGTGAATCAGTGTTTCGCTGCCGCGAGAAGTTCCACAGGTAGTGCCACTCCTCCCGGTTTTCCTCCTCAAAGCCCACCCGTACCGTCGGCTCTGTGGCCGTCTCCATGGTGGGTAGCCGCGGGCCGTCGGGCACCTCCGGCGGGGAGTACCAGTCACTGCCATCGGCCTCCATTTCGTATGCCCCCAGATCCGGCGCTTCACCAGTGTATGGCATCGTGACTGGGGCGCCCGCCCCCCATGAGACCTCGCGGTCAACCTGCAGGATATTCTTTTGGATGTCAGCCACATCCACCCGTGCCTCCTGCCGGTCGGTGCCGATGACGATCCGATCGCCCTGCTCGCCGGGGATCCCGAAGCCGTCGTAGAAATACCGGGCGTCTTCGACCGGAATCATGCGGCCCTCTCCGGCCTCGGTTGCAGTGGTCAGCGGCCGCCCGGCGTCTATGCAGGGGCTGTCTTCGGCGAGGCGGTAGTTGTCGGCTTCGGCGTCCACAAAGTGCGGGGGCAGGTCGGCATTACCCTCAAACTGCTCCGGCTTTTTCTCGTTGGCCTCTTCGGCGGTCATGACCAGTCCCGGCCATTCTGTGAGTCCGGGAGAGACATCATCATAGCGGATGGCGACCTGGCCGGGCTCATCGCCCCGGAATGCGTTGGAAAGCCACTTATTATTTGTCCCAATGTTGCCCCACAGATACAGCGACTTGTGCTCGCCGCCCGGGTCATTGTTGGCGAAGATGTTATTGACGAAAATGTTCCCGTCAACCCAGTGATCGCGATCGGATTCGCCCCCATAATCAACCATCTGGAAGGCGCCGTCGTGATTGCGGTACCAGGTGTTGTTATACAGCCGCGAATCCAGCATCGCGAACGGATCCGGAAAGCCCCGGTAGTGATAGGAGTTGATCACCAGGGGCATGTAGTAGTTGCGGAAGACGAGGTTTGTGCGGAAGATGCTGTCGATGACGAAAAGCTTCGCCCGGCCGTCGGCAGACCCGGAGCCGTCGAAGCCGTTGGTGATGATGTTGTTCTCGATCAGCATCCGCCGGGTGGAGAAGAACTCGAAGTTGCGGCCCCAGCGGTTTTCAAACACATTATTGCGCACCACGTTGTACGGCGATTCGTACAGAAAACCCAGTGGCCGGTGACCGCAGCGGCTAAAATGGTTGCCCTCGAAAACACAGTGCGTGCAGTCATAATTATCCCACTGGTTGGCCCCGCAATGCCCCCATTGATTGAGCTTCATCAGCCGGATGATCTCATTGTTGAGATAGCGGTTGTAATGGCAGTTCCGGCAGAAGATGTGGAAGCCCCGGGAATCCTCAAACCGGCAGTTTTGCACGGTGATGTAGTCAGAATCGATCAGTCGCATCCAGCCGGAGTTTCCCATGGGAAGCACGTGAAACCCGTCTATGACAACCCGCGTGCGGTCCTCCATGGCGATGGCCGGTGAGCCTGATTCGCCTTTCAGCACCGCCTGTTTCGGGTGTGCAGCGCGGTAGGTGATCGGCGCGTCTTCAGTGCCGGAAACCGCCGGATTGATGACACCGTAATACTCCCCGTCCATGAAAACGGCGGTATCTCCCGGCTCCAGCGATTTATTGACATGCTGGATGGTCTGCCACGGCTCGGCCTCGGTGCCGGAGGCCCCGTCGTCTCCGTCCGGGGACACGTAATAGGTCGCGCCCATGGCCGTGGATGCCAGCCACACAATGAGCGCCACTGCAACAATCTGCGTCGTAAAATCGGTCATGTCAGATCACCTTTGAGGGGCGCCTGCGACGCTGTCAGAAATGGTCAAAGCCGTAATACGTGTATTCCTGCCGCGGGAACAGGACGCGAATAAGCCCGCGATAGCTGTCCGAAATATTGTTGCCCCGCGCCTGCAGAAGCCGCCACTGCTCATCGACAGTCCCGCCGCCTAAAAGCAGCATAAAAAACTGTCGGCTGTTGATATGAAGCTGCAAATCGGCGGCGTCATCTGTCACTGCCACGCTCTGCCCCTCCACCGCAAGGGTGGCACTCTGCCCGACGAGATCAAAACCGATGCTCATCGGCTCCGGACAATTGAAGCAGGCTTCACAAAGCCGCCGCTGGAAGACCGGGACGAGCTTCTGCAAAAGCGGCGCCAGCCGGATGATCCGCAGCATCATCCCCTCGCTGAAAGTGTGGCTGATGCGCCCGCCGCAGATCTGGCGGAAGCGATCCGTCATCGGGTGGTTGTAATGCAGCCGGCAGCGGATCTCGTCGGTGTCACCGTCAGCCGCCCGCTCCATGACCGAATCGGCCAGGGCATCGAAGGCAGCGAGATGGCCATCCAGGCAGCAGGCCTCATGCACGTCGTCCGTGGAGCCGCTGAGGTATGCGGAGACCTGGCCGTCACGTTCGGCCACCAACCACGGGACGCCGCCCATAAACTGCGTGTGCCCGTCCAGCCAGTACTGCCGGTGCCGAACCATCGAAAGCGTTCGTTCGGCGTTGTAATCATCATAGCAGGCGATGACTGCGTCGAGGTCGGTATCCTGTTGGTATTCGCGGACGATGTAGGGACTTTCGCAGTCGGCCTCAAATGTGTCAGGGACGGGCGCCTTCGCCGAATGTTCGGGAAAGCTGTACCAGCCCAGCCGCCGGTAGAAGCCCACGATACCCGTAAAGAGCATGCTGATGTCGTACTCCTGCTGCTGCATGTACTCGATCTGGGCCTCCAGGACGGCGGTGCAATATCCCCGGCCGCGGTAGTCGGGATGCGTGGAGACCCCACCGATGCCCCCCATCTCCACCCGGACCTCGCCGATGCGCACCGGACGATTCGCAACTCGCACGGCGGAGACGATCCGCCCGTCCTCCACCGCCACCTTCACCTGGTGCAGGCGGACGGTCGAGTCATGCCTGTAGGCCATCTCCATCCGCTCTGGCGGGATGTTGAAGACCAGGTCCATGTGGTCAATCAGTTCATCAATTTCGTCGTCACGGACATCCCGTATCTGCAATGTATATCCTCCTGTGACTGGTGCGCTGGCGCGAGGCAGCAGAGGATTTCTCGGTCTTTCGTCGAAGTCCTTTGTGGAGGAAAACGATGCAAAAAAGGGTTAAGAAAATGTCTGATTACCGCTTTGTCACGCATACAGATGTACCTGACCGCGTCGAACAGGTCACCGAGTTGAATGCCGTTGCCTTTGCCGAATACGAGGGCGCGCCGGTGCTGGATGAGACCTTTACACACTGGTATTTGCAGCGCCCCGGCTCGACGCCCGGACGCTGTGTCGCCGCATTGGATCCCGATGATGAAATGGTCTCGATGGTCCTGGTCGCCATCCAGCCGCTGCAAATTGGCGGGAGGGTGATTGATTGCGGCATCATCGATTCTGTCGCCACCCATCCCGGCCACCGCCGGCACGGCCTCGCCCGCCGGTTGATGGAAATGGCCCACGATATCATGCAGGGCGACGGGGCCGACGCCGCGGTGCTGTACACCGACCCGAACAACTATCCCTACGAGTTTTATCAGAGTCTCGGGTATCAAACCCGTGCAATGTGTCAGCTTATGCGGGGGTCGAGGCGGCAAAAGCGCGGTGGCGTCGGTCTGCAGCTCATGCACCGGCCCTGCAGCGGTGATGTCGCCGAGCTGCTCGATGAATTCTACGCCGATCACGAGGGATACGCCCGGATGGACGGGGATGTGTTCACGTGGCATAAGATCGAGCGGCCCGAGGGCATGGAGGTCGCCGTATTGACTGCTCGAATCGGCGAAGACCTCGCAGCGACGTGCACGTATGCCGAAATCGAGCTGCTGCTGCAGGGCTCACGATTGGCAGTTGCCACCATTTCTGACTTTGCGTATCGGCCGGAGCTGTGTGACGGCGCCGAGGCGCTCAAAAGCATGCTGGCGGTTGCGCCACAGGACCGGCTGGTGTCCATCTGTGATGAAGAGGACCCGCTTGCAGAGCTGTATAAGCAGATGGGCTTTACGCCTGAAGTCAACGAGGTCGCCATGATTCTTCCCTTCACCAACGCCGCGGACCAGGCGGTCGCTGGAGATGGTGGGCCGTGGTATCCGATGGTGGAGTCGATCATCGGGGTGTGACAGCGGCGCCTGGGCCCGGCAGGTTTAGCGGTGCCCTTCAGCGAAATTGATGAATGCGCAACCAGCACTCTCATAAGGAGAGCACGAGATGGCAGAACCTGTCATTTTCGACACAGATATCGGAACCGACATTGATGACACCTACGCCCTGTCGTTTCTGCTCAAATGCCCGGAGCTGGACCTCATCGGTGTCACCGTCGGTCACGGCCCCACCATGGACCGGGCGAAGATAGCGCTAAAGCTCCTGCACGCCGCCGGAGCCAACCGCGTGCAGGTGCATGTAGGGCGGGAGTGTGAGGCACAGGTCAACCAGGCTCCGTGGGCGGAGGATTTCGGCTTCCTGGAGCCACAGCACAAGCCCGCGCCTGAATACATCGTTGACACCCTCCGCCAGCGGCCGGGCGAGATTACCCTGATATGTGTCGGCCCGTTTACCAACCTCGGCGACGCCCTGCAGCTTGACCCCGAGGTCATGAAGCTCGCCAGGCGTATCGTCATCATGGGCGGCTGCATCGGGCTGGAGGACGGCGCAACATCGGAGCCGTATCCGGAATACAATGTCAAGACCGATGTGCAGGCCTCGCAGGCGTTTTTCGCCAGCGCCGATAATATGACGCTCGTGCCGCTGGATGTCACCCGGCAGGTGGAGCTGACCGCCGAACACCGCGACCGCCTGGCCGCCTCGGATCTTCCGCTGCCCAGGGCACTGACCGAGCTGTATGAATACTGGCCGAAAGAGACGCCGGTGCTGCACGACCCGCTGGCGGTGGGAGTTGCCTGTTCGCCGCGCTTCTGCGCCACCCGCATCATGTCGGTGAACGTGGATGATGACGGTAACACCATTGTCGCCGATGACGGGAACCCGATGCAGGTGTGCTCCGCAGTGGAGGCCAAAGAGTTCACGGACTTCTTCGTGTCCCGCCTGCTGCAATAGACACCAACGGGAACTGAAATATGGCTTTTGTCATCACCCATCACACCACTTCGTGAGGATTTTCCTGTACACACAATGAGAGAACACGATGAGCAATTTCCCATTGACACGATACTCGGTCGCCGCGGCCTTCGGGACCACACCATGGGCTGCACCGGCAAGCGCGTTTTCTGCGACAGGCTCGATAACGTCATCGGCCTGCAGGGCCGCTTCTGTTATCTGCACGACCGCGAGGACGGACAGGCCATAGAGGACCCCGTGGTGGTCGAGATTTCTGTGAACGGCCGTCCCGTGACTATCAAGCGCGCGGCAGTCTATTGGCACCCCTCCCACGTCTATCGCCGCACCACCGAGCACGACCTGCGCATCCAGGAACACAAGTTCATCACCGCCGACGACGTGCTCTGCGACCAGATAGAGCTAACCAACGAGGGCGACATGGAGGTGACCGTGGAGATCGACACCTCCTGTGGTGCCCTGTCCGATGCAGCACGGGTCGGCAGAGACGGCATCGCCGGTGGATGGCACACTTACGGGCAGCCGGTCCGCATGGTCCTGGCCGCACCCGCTCGCCCAAACAGCAACAACCGCACGCTGGAGACGCGGGTGTCGCTGAAACCCGGCCAGACGGAGTCGCTGCTGGTGGCGCTGGCGGTGTCCGACACGCAGCTCGGAGCCCAGGAGGCGCTGCGCCGGTGGTCCCGGCAGACCGATCCACTGCAACAGCACCGCGAGGAATACCAGCAGTGGTTTGATGACAACTGCCCCGACTTCGAATGCTCTGATGCGTTTATTCAGAAAATCTGGTGGTACCGCTGGTTCGTGGCGCGCCACAACCTCATCGATCCCGGCGCCGGGTACCTGCGCTATCCCGCGTTTTATGAGGGCAAGCACGGCGGCTACGCCCGGATGATCACCGCCAGCGCGCCGTTGATCCTCAACGAGGTGCGGTGGCTGCGGGATCAGCAGTATTCGCGCGGGATGATCCGCAACCTCCTCCAGACCCAGCCCGAAGAGGGCCTCTATCGTGACCTGTGGGTTGATCGTCGGCGCGGCCTACAGGAAAACGAACACGGCAATCCCGACCCCGGATACGAGGAGTTCCTGCCCGCCGCCTTCTGGGGGGCGCTTCTGGTTCATCCCTCCCGCGGCTTCACCGAACAGGTCGCCGCCTCCATGGCTCGCAATATCGAGGGGCTGCGGAAGATCAGGGACAAAAACGGCAACCTGCTTCTGAACCCCGGCGGCCACCACATGACACAGGAGCACGCGCCGTCATTCACCTATTTCCACGATTTTGACGACTGGTACGATTACACCGAGCTGGAGCGGCCCGATTATTCCGCATTCTTCTACGGCTCTCTCTGTGCGGCGGCGGCCGCGTTTCGAAGCATCGGTGAAGCGAAAAAGGCCGAATGGTACGATAATCTCGCCGAACGCTGCGCCGATGCCATCTGCACGCACCTGTGGAACGACGACGACGGGTATTTCTACGCCATCCGCGAAGCCGATGGTGAATACGCATTCGTCCGTGAGGCCAACGGCCTCTTCCCGTTTGCTTTCATGGCCGTCCCCGATGAGCCAGAATACGCCAGGGCGCTGGAATACCTCTTCGACGAAGACGAGCTTTTCTCACCGTGGCCTTTTGCAACATGCTCTCGGCAGTGTCCCGCCGCGTCGCTGACCCCCGGCTACTGGGGCGAAGAGAAGAAAAACAGTTATGCAACCTGGAACGGGCCGACGTGGCCCTACGCCAACAGCATCCTCACCGAGGCCATCGCCAACGTCATCCGCTACCATTCGCAGGAGTTCGTTGATGGCCGGCTGCTGACCGGCTTCCTGTCGGGCTTCGCGCGGATGATGTGTGAAGACCAGGATCTGAACCAGCCGATGGTGCGGGAGGTCTATGATGGCGAGACCGGTGAGGGCTACGGCTGTCCGGACTACTTTCACAGCTCCTTCAATGACCTGGTCATCCGCTTCATGTGTGGCGTAATTCCGCTGGATGAGGACACGCTGGTGGTGGATCCGCTCTGTGAGGGCTGGACGCATTTTCGGCTGGAGAATCTGCGCTACCGGGGCAATGATATTGACATCATCTACGAGACCCGGTCGGCCGATGAAGCATATTCCGACGTCCCATCCGGCCTGACCGTCCGTGTGAATGGCGAGATGGCCGCCCACGAGGAGAAGCTGGAGACAATCGCCGTTGACCTGCCCACCAGCACCCCTGTGGTCGAAGAGGACAACGCGGACATGGAAGACACTAAGCCATCTGAAGACAGCAATCAACCGGAGACCGATGAGCCGCCGGACAATGTGGAAGAGGACACGCCGGACAATTCGGACTGAGTGCCCGCCATCTCGATTCAAAGAGACTTTCTGGAACTTGCAGTGGAGTGACCACAGCCCATGCCGAGAGAGAAGAAAGCAGACATAATCGACCGCGGAAAGAAAATCCTGGACATTCTGCGCGATAAATACGGTGACGCCGGGACGGCGCTGCGCTACGAAGGTGGTAGCCCGGAAGAGATTCGAACTCTTGTCAGAGGCTCCAGAGGCCCCGATCCTTGACCGCTAGACGACCGGGCTACGTAACAACAATACCTTAAC
>JAWODS010000349.1:0-2713 GCA_046483205.1 Armatimonadota bacterium
GGGTGTCCCTCCGTGCTTTGTGCCTGTTTCCGAGGAGAACGAAGGTTTTATGATGTACCGACTGACAGCCGTTTGTATCATGCTTTTGCTTTGCCTGCAGTTTGCTGCAGCCGACACAAGCACGCTCAATTGTCATGCCGTTGCGGAAATTCCGGTGATTGATTCTTCGCAGCCGGAAGTCGCCTGCGAACTCCCAATAGATGCTCTGGCCGCCGACACTGCTGTAAGCGCCCAACCCGGAGCCTCTATGCCCGCCGTGGCAGAGTGTGACGGGGCGGTCGATTACTATGTCGCCATCGAATACGATATTGACCGGGAGATGAGCACGGAATATTTCCCGCTTCTCGGAACTCGTCTTACCTTTCCCACCAAAAGCGAGACCGCTGACGCCATCCGCAGAATGGCCCGCGGACAGGTGACCTCCTGGTACCATTACTGCGCCCGGACGATGCGCGAGGCCCTCGGATGGGGGCTGGGAGATGCGCACCAGTGGATGGCACTGCCGAAGCATAATTACATTCGCAGGGAACCGGGTGTGAAGGCGCGTCCCGGCGATATCCTGGTATGGCCTTTTACGTACGGAAGCAGCAACACCCAGCATATCGGAATGGCCGTGGGGACTGATAGTGGAGTGAAGCTGCTGTCGAACATGAATGGACGGATCCAGCTCGACGACCTGGAGCCCGGATATGTTGCCTTCTGGCACAATACCCGTCTTGAGAGGGCGCAAAATGCCCGGGCATCCAACCCCAACAATTCGTCCTGACACTGTCATCTGCACACAAAAAAGGGGAGAGGGCCGATGCCCTCCCCCCTGAAATGTCCGCTGCAGGTGCGGTTACTTATCCGACTTGCGGACGGCGCCCATATCGGTCATTTCCTGCGCTCTCGACAGGGACACCTCATACTGCAGCTTTTCGCCGTTGAAGAAGCGCTCGGCCTCTTCGAGCATTGCCTTCATGTACCGGTCGTCACGCCCGCTTCCCGCGTTGTGCGGGTTGAGGATGACATTGGGCATGTCATTGAGCGGGTCGTCTTCCGGCAGCGGCTCCTGGTAATAGACATCAAAGACCGCCATGAACCGCTCCTTTTTCAGCTCCTCATACAGCGGCTCTCGCTGGATCAGTGGCGCGCGACCGGGCTGGATAATCACGGCGTCATCCTTCATCGACTGAAGCTGCTTCGCCCCGACCTTGCCCTTGTTTGCCACTGTCATTCCGGCCAGGCAGAAGATGCAGTCGGCCTGCTCGAAAAGCTCGTCGAACTCCACCAGCCGGAAGCCCTCTTTCGCGGCACCCTCGTCAGTCATGTGGCCGCTGACGACGATGATGTCTTTTGGCTCGAAGGGCTTCAGATAATGCACCAGCCACTGCGCGATATGTCCGTATCCCCAGATCCCCATCACACAATCCTCGGGAACGCGTATGTCGCCGTCCTTGTACCACTCCATTGGCTCCGAGCGGGTTCCGAGCTTCACGTGCTTGTGGGCGCGTTTGAGGGCCATGAGCATGTGCATGACGGTCGCCTCCGCCACGGTGCGGGCCATGAGGGGGTTGGCCGTGCATACCGGCACACCGAGGTCATAGAGGTAGTCGGTCACATACGCCGCCACCGAGCCGCCCACGTGCCCGACGAACTTCAGGGTGTCATTTTTCCCCAGGACTGTTTCGTTCAACTGTGGCGAACCCCAGGTCGTCAAAAGCACCTCGGCGCCCTCGGTCAGGTCCGCCCACTCCTCCTCTTCCAGCGGTTCATCACTTTCGTTGTAGCGGATATCCCATCCAAGCTCGTCGATTTTTTCCAGGGTTGGGCCGCGCATAAACCATTTTCTGGTCTGCTCGCGCTGGTTCATAAACAGAACATTCGGTGTTGCCATTGGATTCGTTCCTTTCGCCACTTTGTAACTCGAGTACCGGTCCTGCGCGGGATGTCACCATCTCAGTAGTGCCCACAGGTGGCCTCGACATCTCTGCTTATTGCACAATCTTCGGCACAGCCGCAGAAGTCTCCTCCCGTTTAGTAATTTTTCCACCACTGGCTCGTGTATTCGGGATGTGACGACTGCACGTGTGCAGCGCAAAATATGACCGTGATAAGGATTTTCAGCCGTTTTGAAGAAATGATAGAGTAACGTGTGAGGACGAGAGTGCGCAAAGCACAGGGAGTGGTTTGATGCGATCTTCGTGGTTGTGGTCAATGTGTATCACGCTTGTATTCGCTACGGGTGCGTGTGCGCAGGTGCCGATCAGTTCCTTTGAAAGCGAAGAAGCGATGGCGCAGTTTCAGGGCGGGAATGTCCCCCTCGAACGTGTGAAAGAACACGCAACGGATGGAGAATGGGCTGTCCGTGCGGAGTTTCCGGGCAGCACGAAGGATACATGGCCCGGCTTCAAGTTTACCCCCGAGGATGACACCACACAGTACCAGGTGCTCGCATTTGATGTCTTCAATCCGGCGGAGGAGAATGCCCATTTGTCCTGGCGGCTGGATGAGATGGACGGCGACAGCGATTTCGGAGGGACGAGTATCGCCCCGGGAGGGCCACATACTGTCGAGGTGTGGCTGTCGGGGTATGAACGCCTGAAGAGTATCTATCCATACTTCAAAATGCCGCGCAAGGATTATGCCGCTCGTAATGACCAAGGTCAAGATCGGTCTCTGTACCATCTTCCGTGACATAGCATTCACCATGCTCGTAAGGATTTAAGGTTCC
>JAWODS010000378.1:0-24150 GCA_046483205.1 Armatimonadota bacterium
CCGCCGTGGGTCTCGGAGATGCAGATTGGCCTTGGAGCGGTGGGGCTGGCCGTGGCGTTGATCGCAGCGGGCGTGTATCTGTGGAGCGGCTGTGACCGGCGGAGCGTCAAAGTGCCGTTTCAATGGTCTATCCTGGCCGCAGCAGGCCTCGTCATCGTTTTGAACGCGGTCATGTACGCATCACTGGTTCAGATCTACGATCTGCAGGGCGGCTTCTATGCGCGGCTTTTGACGATGAACGTGGTCGCGTATTCCCTGCTTTTCCTGTTGGTGATGCGGCTGACGGGGGCGCGAGCGGTTGGCAATTACACCACCTGGTACCTGGCCGCGGCCATCATCCTGGCGTCGGCCCGACATATACTTGGAATAGGCATGATGTGAAGATCGTCATGTATCGTAATCACACCCGTGAGGGCATGTGAGTGCATGCAGACTGAAACAACGACAGGGAACGCGGAGCAGATAAGCCGACCGCAGGCGCCCCGGTGGCTGTTCTGGATCGGGGTTGCGGTGGTGCTGGTCGCGCCAACGCAGTTTGCCTGGTCGCCGGACCCAAAGCATGGGCCGTTTATCGCCATTTGCGATATGCTCGTGGCGCTCGGGATCGCGGCGTGGGTGATCTGGCGCGTGCGACGGGGCCTGAAGGGTCTCACCTGGCCGCCGGCCGCAGTCGCGGGCCTGCTGGTCTTGGCCGTCATCAGCACCGGGATGGCCGAAAGCGTGAAGCTGTCGGCCTTTGAAATCATACAGATCCTGCTGTATTTCGCCTTCGCCTACATGTTTTTTATCGAGGCGTTCCGGAGCCGAAAACGGCTCGTCATCGCGCTCGTCGCAGCAGTGGTTCCGGCGGTGGCGAATATTGTCATTGCATCCGTGCAGTATTTCACTGTCTCCGATCCTCATGACGTCGGGGCGATGCTGACCAACCGTAATGTCTATAGCGGTTTTCTGGTTATTGCGCTTCCCGTGTTTTTCGGGGTGATGCTATGGCACGGGCAACCGTGGGTAAGATGGGTCGGAGGCTTTGTGGTGGCTGCGGGAGTGCTTACAATGCTGTCGCCCCCACTGGTGTGGATTGCGCTGATGGCACTCCTGGCGCTGGCGATTTACCGCCGGGGGGCTGTAGGCCTGCAGGCGGGTATATTGATAGTGGCACTTGCCGTGGCGGTGGCACTTGTGCCTCGCAATCATGCGACGGCGGTGGCGGAGCTGTTTAATCCCGAGGAGACCGGCCCGATTTACAAGACCGCTCAGTCGATTGACGGCGAAGAGACCGACCGTTACATCGTGAAAAAGCGGTGGCTTGAGTGGAAGCCGGCCCTGAATATGCTCAGTGAAAACTTCGTCTTCGGCGTCGGGGCGGGCAACTTTCAGCTCAACATTGGCCGCGCGCAGTATTACGGCTTTTTGCCGAATGTGAAGAAAACCGAGCCTGATACCAACAATCTGTACCTGGTGATCGCCTGCACCATGGGCTTTCCGGGGCTCATTTGCCTGGTTGCATATCTCGGTCGCTTCTGGCGAGAATCCCGGACACTGTGGCTCCGTGTCGAGAACGGCTGGCCGCGCGGACTGGCGATGGGACTGGCGGCATCGGTTGTGGCAATGGCCATTGCAAACATTTTTACGAGTCTCTTCGTCAGAGGTGTTGGATTGATATGGGCGCTGCTTTTTGCGATAATAACCCTGGTCGGCCAGGGTGTGCTGGAACGTTCGGAATAGACTTTTCGGAGAACCCGTGACCGGCATCAAACAATGGGAGTATGATCACCGATATGAAAACACGCAGCCTGTGGACATTGCTATTGGTCGTTGGGTGTCTGTGCGTCGCAGCACAGGCCTTCGCCACAAAAATCGTCGTAGAGGCCGAACACTATTACACCATCAAGTCTTCGATGGCAAGTGCGGACAGCCAGGTCGCGTCCGGAAAAGGCTACATCCATATTCCGCTGCAGCGGCCTCACGGGACGGAAGAGGGAGCCCCGAGTGACACCGGCCACGCGAAGTTCAAGGTGAAGATCCCCGCCAGCGGCACCTACAAGCTGTGGGGGCGCGCTCACTGGTATGACGGCTGTGGAAACTCCTTTT
Organism: Armatimonadota bacterium; assembly: GCA_046483205.1. Lineage (GTDB taxonomy): Bacteria > Armatimonadota > Zipacnadia > Zipacnadales > UBA11051 > JBKHJK01. The sequence goes on from JAWODS010000378.1 coordinate 2,089, forward strand.
TCTTCAAGGTTGATGATAAGCCGGCCGTGGTATTCGGCAATGACGGCACCTATCAGCGGTGGCACTGGGTCCCCGGTGTGCGGCTGAACCTGTCAGCCGGTGTGCATACCTTCATCTTCCAGAACCGCGAGGACGGCGCGAAGCTCGACCAGTTCCTCCTCACCACCAGCACCCGCTACGTTCCCGTCCGCGCCGAAAAGGAGACCAGCGAGTACGTCATTCGACCACCAAAGGAAAATAACTAAAACTGCTTTTGAGCGTACAACCGGTCGGCCGCGAGGATTACCGGGGTCTTCGTACGAGGCGAATGAGTTCAGACAGTCTCATCGGTTGTGGAGTGTGAAGCTTTGACAAGGGCGCCAGGAACCCTCAGCGCGCTGCTGCCGGGTCTTCTGGCAGTGGCGCTTTTGTTTGCAGCAACAACATTTGTTATCGCCGCACCTCCCGACGGCCTGGAGATGTTCGACTCGCCCGGTGAGGGCAGCTTTGCCATCGTGGGTGATGTGAAGACGGCGGATATTGGCGCACTGGAGGCCAAAATTGCCTTCAACATCCAGGAATCCGGCGACTGCTATTCACTGAACATCACCGGAGGCAGGGCCAAGTTCTACAGGGTCGGCGGCGATGAAACAACCCACATCGGCACAGTCGGCTCGTTGACAGCCCCGGAGGGCGACGAGGAGAGTGTCTTTTTCACACTTCAGCGCCGCGACTGGCGCATGGCACTGGTGTGGGGAGATACTGTGGTAGCCCGCGCCTACGACAGCCGCTTTCACGACGGCGAATGCGGCATAACGATCACCAACGGCGAGTTTGTGGACCCGATGATTCAGCCGGTTGGCGATATCTTCGTGTCGGACGACTTCGTTCGTGAGGAGGGCGGTGTGGACGCCTGGGAAGCACTCAGCGGTGACTGGCAGCAGCGCTCCCTTCGCACCGACGACCAGGCCAGCCGCCAGCAGGCCGACAAGTCCGCAAACGCATTCTCGTATCTCGGATCGTCCACCGACGACACAGCCGCCGTTTCGGTCACAGGCTACTGGTTCTGGGACGTGTACAGCGTCCATGCAGCATTGCAGCCGCTCGATGACAGCCCCGTCGGACTGGTTCTCTACGGCCAGGATGCTGCAAATTACGTTGCAGTCCGCTGGTTCGGGCGCCGGCATCCTGACGGCGGGCGCCTGGAAGTCGTAATCGTGAAAGACGGCGAAGAAAATGTGATCGCCGAAGCACGCGGTGGTTTCGACGCGGGCCAGTGGTACACCCTTCGAGCCGCGGTCTCCGAAGGACGGATCCACGTGTGGGTGGATGACGAGATGCGGCTTTTCGCCACCACAGACGCGTTCGGCCAGGGGCGTGTCGGACTGTATTCCGAAAGCGACGAGGGATGCTTTTTCGATGATGTTGTCTGCGGCCCCTGGGAGCTTTTCGTCGAAGATTTCGACGCTCCGGTCCCCGGCAAATGGGTAACTCTCGCCGGAGAGTTTCAACAGGCTGAAGGTACAATACATTCGTCGGCTTCCTCCGACTGTCTCGCCGTCACAGGCCGCACCGGCTGGACCAACTACGAATACTCCACGAACGTGTATCACGCCAATGGCGGCACTGCAGGCCTCATTGTCGGCTTCCACGATCCACAGAATTATTGCCTCATGCAGTGGTCTGAAAACCGGGGCAGCGAAGCCGGAACGGCCAGGATCGTGAGGGTGAAAGACGGTGAATCGGTGGTCCTGGCTGAGGGGCACCTGAGTGTGCCGGAGAAGCCCTGGCACCGGGCGACCGCACGGCTTCAGGACGGGCTGCTGCAGTTCAGAGTTGACGGCGTTGTGCAGCTCGAGGCCCTGGATCTGGACCTCCAATCCGGGGCTGTGGGGCTGTACAGTAGCGGCGCCGCAGGGGTGCAGTTCGATGACGCCGCCCTGGCGGTGCTGCCGCCGCCGCGCAGCAGCAGGATTCTTAAGGAGTTCACGGATACCTCCCAGCACTTTGAAATGGCGGAGTGGGCCAGCACCCGCGCACCATGGGTGAAGCCCGATGAAGATGAGGACATCTGGTGGACAAAGGGCGAATATTTCGGCGATCACGCGCTGGTGTTTACGATTTCAGACATCGGCAAAAAGTCGGGTGAAATGACCCTCATCATGGGGGCCCGGAAACCGGGGGACACCGACGCGCCGCGGCTGACGGTGACAATAGACAAAGACAGTGCGTCGCTCGACCTGGTCCTGATGCGTGAAGACAGGGTGCTGGCGACCGGCGAGGCAGAAAGTGGCGGTGAAAAGGCCAGCCTGACCCTGCAGCGGCGCAGCAGGTGGATGATCGTCTATCTCGACGACGCCCCTGTTTTGCACGCCGATTTGACCGCCCCCGGTCAGCCCGCTGAAGCAGATATGGACATAGAAAGCAGTGAGTAGCTGGAGACGCTTTTATGCAACTCTTCTAAGCAGGTGTCAATACGCATGATTGAGCAGCGAGGCCCTCGTATCAGACGCGCTGTAGGTATTATTCTGGCGGTGATGCTGCTGTCGGCTCCTGTCCTGGCGGCATCAATTGAGTCAGCGCTGGAAACCTTCCGCCAGGGCTATTACGAGCAGGCCGCACGTCAGCTCAAGACAATCATCGACACGGATCCGGGCAATTTGAGCGCGATCTACTGGCTCGCCCGCTCGGAGCTGGCAACCGGCGCGGCTGTCGCGGCGCAGCAGCATTTCCAGGAGGTCCTCCGGCACAAGCCACAGTCCGTTGAATCCCGCTACTGGCTCGGGGAGGCACTGGCGGCGCAGGGACGTCGCGACGAGGCAATCCAGGCGTTCAAAGAGATTCTCGCCGAGGACGCCTCTTATGCCGCTGCACGGGGAGCCATCGAGCGCCTGGAAGCGACTCCGGCCAATATGGCATCTTTTGACGCCGGTGGACTCTCCGGGTTCACCGCCTCGGGAATCAGCACCGACGTCAACACGGCCGACCTTCTGTCACGCAATGTCTATGATTACACCTTCTCACAGGCTCCGACGGACTGGCTGATGCGGTCCGGTGAGTGGAACGCAACGAACCGCTGGACCTGCTCGCCACAGTGGTCGTGGTTTGGCGGCTATGAGCCCGACGGCATCGCGGCGATGTGGAACAAGCGGGAGTTTGTCGGCGATATCGTCGTGGAGATGTACGCGGCCTTCAAAATGCGCCTGCACCGGCAGCCGAATTACCTCCCTCCCAACGACATCAACATCACGATTTGCGGAGATGGAGCAAATCCCGACAGCGGCTACAGCTTTATCATCGGCGGCTACGGCAATACTGTCACGATGATCACCAAAGGCGACCGGATACTTGCACAGACCTCGGATCCGGAGGCGCTGTGGCCGATTACGGAAAACGGGCAGCCTCCGACCTACGAGTGGCACCGCAAGTGGTGGGGGATCCGCGCCTGCAAGAGCGGCAACACGCTGCAGCTTTACATGGATAATCAACTCGTGCTGGAGGCAGAAGACGACCAGCCGCTGCAGAAGGGTCATGTGGGCATCTGGGTCCTGAACAGAGACATGATCACCCCGCGTATTAAGATCTACTATGCAGACGAGCAGCAGATCCGGTCACCGATACCCGCCGAAACCGTCATCCAGCCACCGGAGGGCACTGCTCCGATCACGGTGACGAGCAAATCACACCCCTCCATCCAGAACGACTTCGAAAACGCTCCGGGCTCGTTCGAACCGCGTGATGAAGACCAGGGGGCACTTCTGGCAATCGACGATCGCGACGGCGGCGGGAAATGTTTGAAGCTGGTCAACCGCGCCGCCGGAGGAAGCTTCGGCGCCACCATTCATAAGCCCACATTCGATGCCAAAGACCTGTCGAGGCTGTCATTCGATTACAGGATTTCTCCGGACTGCCGCGTCAACTTCTATCTCACCCATGACGACGAGACCTACGAAATCGTGTTTACAGGTCCGGACGAACCCGCACGCACCTGTCTGCCGTTAGGGCGGATTCCCAATGTGAAGGCCGACGGCCACTGGCACCACGCTGAATTCGATCTCCTGGGGCATTTGCAGGCCCGCCATCCGGGACGTTCGTCATACGAGTGCAGCGATTTGTGGATTGGCAACAGCGGCAATGCAGGCTACCTCAAGGCCGGATTTGGCGGCAATCGCATGAACGCCACCTGGCAGATGGACAATTTCTTCATGGGCCACGGCGGCGGCTCCAGCCTCCAACTGGTTATGTCGGCGGTCGAGCAGAAGGTGCCCGGATATGCCGTATCGGTGGATCGAAACCCGCACGGGACACCGCCGGAGGAGATCAACTGCACCGAGCAATCCGAGACTTTTGACCTCGACGAGGACGGCACCTGGTACGCCCATATTCGCCCCAATATCAGTGAGGACGAGTGGGGACCTGTTGTGCACCACCGGGCGGATGTTGACACCACCCCACCGGCTGTGGGCGAAGTGACACCGGCTCCGGGAACACCAGTAGCCGACACACCGATCCGCATCGAGCTTGCCGACGGCGGAAGCGGCATTGATTTCGACCGGCTGGCCGTCAATGTCAATGACGAAACCCTCGAATATGACGGCGACGCAGTGAGATGGGATCCGGCGGCGGGCCTGCTGACCGTGGATCCGACCCGCGCCGGTCTTGTCATGGATGAGGGGGCTTCCCTGGCAGTTCAACTCGACACCCTCCGGGACCGGGCCGGAAATGAAGCCGAAAGCCGGGAGTTCGTTTATACAATCAGCCACGGCGAGGACCGCTCCCCACCGGCGCCCCCGCAACTGTCGCTTGATGACTTCTACGTGGTGAATGACGATTTTGAGGACGGCTTCGGCGAGTGGTCGGCATACGGCGGTGATGACAGCAGGCTTTATCTGGATGACACCACCTCCGCTGACGGCAGCCGGAGCCTTAAGATTGTCAGCACAAAGATCGGGGGGCGCTTTGGCGCCCGCGTTACAAAAAAGCGCTTCGAAGCCGGAAGGCACCGTATTGTGTCCTTTGATTACAAGGCCGGTGACCGCGTCCGCGCCGATTTCGCCGTGTACGTCAACGGGGACCTGAAGGGCATCAAGTTTCTCGACAACGACTCCAACATCGGTGTCATCGGCACGATCCCCGATATCGTTGCCGACAACCGCTGGCACCACGCCGAGTTCAATCTTTACGATATGCTCAAAGAGGACGACCCGGAAGCTGAAACCTACGAGGTGCGCCAGTTTTTGCTGGCCGACTGGGGCCAGACCGGCAGCCGCATCGGCGCGAACTATAATATCGACAATTTCCGCATCATCCCCGTCGTCTCGGGACGAGAACCCCTGGAAGTGGAGTGGGACGCCGACGACGGGACAGGTGTCGCCGGGGTGAGCTGGTCCATTGATACAACCCCCGGTATGCCGGACCGCAGCATCAGGGAGACGGCATCTGTGTTCGAAATGAGCCTGCCAGAAATCTGGCGGGTGTGGGTGAGTTTGCGCGCACAGGATCGTGCGGGCAACTGGGGCGATGCCACAAAACGCGAGCTGCTGGTCGACTCGCAACTGCCGTACGCCAACATCGCCGGTCCGGTCGATTCAGCCGTCACCGCAGTGTCGGAAATTGCCGTCGTCCTGGCCGATAAGGGGCTCGCCGAAATCGATCCAAACTCCGTGGTGCTGCAGGTCGATGGGAAAAAATACAGCACCGACAATACCGGGCTCAGATATCACCGCCGGCAGGGGCATCTCGTGTGGAACTGTGAAAATGTCTCCCCCTCCCCGGTGGTGTTCAAGGACGGCGCGACCGTCAATGTGAAGCTGTTGAAAGCCGCCGATTACGCCGGTAACGAAGTCGCAGAGCTGCCGCAGTGGTCGTGGACGATGGATTATGACGCCGATCGCGAAGGGCCGCCTATCCGAGAGCTGACATCTCCCACGCATCCGACGATTGTTGCGGATACATTCGAAACCGGCACCGGGCAATGGCGCAGTCGTGGCGGGGAAAAGGGTGGCCTGGTGTCACACGATACAGAGACGGCCGCCAGCGGTAACGGCAGCCTGAAGCTGACGAATCGTTCAAAGGGCGGGAACATGTCGGCTCTGATCGTCAATGAGCCGTTCTCCGCCGAAAAGTACAATACCGTTTCATTCGATTATAAGGTGAGCGATGACGTGTCTTTGGATTTCCAGTTTCACATGGATGGGCGCTGGTGGCCGGTGACATTCACCGACGACCGCCGTCACCGCATCGGCGCTGTCGCAGGTGTGAAAGCCGACGGCCAATGGCGCCACGCCAGCTTCAATATCGGTGAAATGCTGCGTGAACGCAAAAAGCGCGGGGCCCTGACGGTCAACTATGTCGTCATTGAGGACCGCAACCAGATGGACAACAGCGCCGGAGCCGTCGCGCATTTCGACAACTTCATCATCGGCCAGGTCGGCGACAAGACGCCCACGGTGCGATGGAAGGCGACCGACGCGACCGGCATTACCGCCTACAGCTACGTCACCGATCGAGAACCGGCAACAGACCCCGACACCACCTCCGAAGGTCTCGCGGTCGCCAAGCAGCTGGATGTTTCAGATTCGGGGCTGTGGTTCTTCCATCTCCGCGCCAGGGATGGAGCCGGCAACTGGGGACCGACCAGGACCTATCCCCTCATGCACAAAAAGCCCTGATACACCGGGCGGTAAGAAAGAGCCACGTCCGGCGGGTCGCGGCTCTTTTGTTTTGTCGCATCTCTTTTTCAGGTCGTGCGACAACTTTCCGGGTATGCTACAATGTTCTCCGGACGTGTCACGGCAATCCTCTGCCCCATCCTACCTAATGGCTACCATGCAGGAGCAACAACACAACAAGCGCAGGTGGAGCAAGTCCTGGATACCACTGGCGGTCATCGTCGTGGTTGCAGGCGTGCTGCGCTATCTCGGTATTGGATGGGGACTGCCCAACGAACTGCACCTGTTCAGCTACCACCCCGACGAGTTTCATTCCCTGCGGGGTGTGCTGTCGATGCTGATGGGAGATATGAACCCACATTTCTTCAATTATGGCAGCCTCTATCTGTATCTCGTCGGGCTGACCGCGCTGCTTTTGCAGGGAGGAAGCTTTGCACTGGCCAGCGTTGACCAGGTTCCACATCTCATCCGGACCTGGACGCTTGTGGGCCGGGAGATCACCCTGGTCATGGCGCTTTTGACGGTTGTTGCGGTGTACTACCTGGGCCGCGAGATCATCAGCCATCGCGCCGGGCTCATCGCCGCCGCCCTGTGTGCCGTGTTTCCCATTCATGTGCTGCATTCCCATTATGCCACGGTCGATGTCACCCAGACGTTCTTTATCACACTGTGCCTGGTCTTCGCCGTGCGGATTTATCGGAGTCCGAACCGTTTGAATTATCTCGTCGCCGGTCTCGCCGCGGGCCTGGCCGCTTCGACGAAGTACAACGGCGCGGCCGTTATCATCGCTCCTGTGGCCGCTCACTTTCTGCGGATGCTGTGGGCGCCCTCGCAGAAGACCGACAACCGCAACCTCCTGTGGCTGCTTGTTGCAGCGCCGATTGCATTTTTCATCACCTCTCCATATACCGTTCTGGACTGGCACAACGCCCGGAGCGATATCGCCTACGAAATCGAGCACATGCGGATGGGCGAAGAGCCGGCGCGGTCGGCTGACCCGAGCGGGGCTCTTTTTCATCTGCGCAATCTCACCATGACCACCCTCGGCGCCCCCCTCCTGGCTCTCATCGGCGCCGTGTGTCTTCTGAGACGGCGGGAGCTCCGGGGGCCGGCCGCCGTCATCGCCATTTTTGCGGTCGCCTGGTTTATGATAATCGCAGGGGCGAATGTCCGGTACATGCGCTACGAGCTGCCGCTGGTGCCTGCGATCGCCGTGCTGGCCCCGGCTGCACTCCTGGCTTTATGGCGGCGCCGGCCGGAGCCGAAGCTGGTGGGTATCATCCTGCTTGCGGCGGTGCTGCTCGGCAGTGCGTACGTTTCCATCCAGATGGACCGCGAGTTGATGGACGTCGATCCCCGCGACGAGATGTTCTTTGTGGTGGACCAGACCGTGCCTGTCCAGGCGGAGGTCGGGATGATCTGGGAGCCGTGGTTTCAGAGTCCGCCACTGGATTACGTCAACGGTGGGACCGTCCTGCGTGGCAACCCCACCTGGCAGGCCTTCTCGCGGCAGTTGCGGCAATTTGCAGTCATCGGCATGTCGGGCGAGGATCTCCGGAAGGTGCGGCCCTTTGCCGTCGTGTACAGCAACTTCGAAATCCGGGATGCGCTCCGTGTCGGACAACCGTCGGCGGAGACTTTTGTCGCAGCCCTAGAGAATGAATACGAGCAGATCTGGACGTACGAGACGCAGGCTCCCCTGGCCGGGACGCTGGGATGGACACCGCCGCAGGACTGGCTGTATCCCTTCCCCACGCTGCATTTGTGGATCCGCGACTTCTCCGGCGCGAGTAATGTCACCGGTGAATAGCGCCATGACGCGCCCTCTCGCTGTCTTCCGCATATTCTGCATCATCGCATGCGCCGCAGTTGCCGCCGCCATAACGGTCAACTCCGCCCGGTGCAGCGTTTCACCGGCGGATATCTGGCCGGGCCCCGCACCACATCTTCGGACAGCCCCTGTCATGGTCCACGACGGGCGTATTACCAGTGGCGATCTGTGCGACCCGGCGGTCGGCGACTATACCGGCAGCGGCAGACCCGATCTGGTCGTCGGCTCCGGATACGGTGACGTGCTGTTGTATGAAAATACAGGTCAGAGACATTTTGCCGCCCCCGACCTGATCCTTTCAGCCCGTTCCCCAACCGATCCATTCGGCCTCATAAAGCAAACATCTCCGCAGCTTTGCGATATTGACGACGATGGCGGTCTCGACCTCGTTGTGGGGATGAGCGGACGGATTATGGTGTATCTGAGCCGTGACAGAGCGCAGGTGAGCAAACAGATTCGCAGGCCGGACGGAAAGAGCGCCTTCAGCGGCCAGGGATGTGGACACCTTGCGCCGTGTCTCACAGACTTCGACGACGACGGGGATGTGGATATCATCGCCGGTGATGAAACCGGGCGACTCTGGTGGCTCGAGAACACCGGACGCGGCGGCGAAGGCATCTTTGAAGCTCCCGCCCCCCTCGCCGATGAGCAGGGCACAGAACTGAAAGTCTCAGGGCGTGCGAGACCTGCTGTCGGCGATGTGGATGGCGACGGGATGACGGATATTGTTGCCGGTGACATCTCCGGGACGCTGTACCTGTGGCGCGGCACCGCAAACGGCCTGGCACCACGACAGCAGCTTCAGCTCCCCGGGCCGGATGTTCGTGCTTCGTCCCCGTGCCTCGCCGATATCAACAGCGACGGGCAGATTGACCTGCTTGTCGGAGGCCGCAGTGGCTTCGTCACCCGCTACAGCCTGGAGAACAAACAGCCGTCGTTTGCAGGCTACATGACCGCCACACGAGTGCCCCTCGATGTCGGGCAGTATGCGGCCGTCGAAGCAACGGATTACAACGGTGATGGGCGGGCCGATATCCTTTGCGGTTCGGCCGATGGTCATGTGTGGGCCAGCTTTCAGGCCACAGAAGACTACGAGGCGCCCCGCATGGTAGCTGATATTGGCGGGGAACCTATCCGTATCGGGCCGTCGAACGAGGCCATGACCTACGCCTGGCCGCGAATGTGTGACATCAACGGCGATGGCGCGGCTGACATCATCGCGGGCAGCAGCAGTGGAAATATCGAGATATGGCTGAACCAGCGCGGCTTCCGGCAGGTAGGGCTGCTGAAAATGGCCGGCAAGCCGATTCACGTCCATGGTATCAGCACCGTCGAGGCTGTTGATTACGACGGTGACGGTGATACTGACATCTTCGTGGGCATGGCCTCAGTACCGGGGCAGGATATGCAGCGGACCACGCCGCAGCAGCCACAGTTCAAGCTGCCGGGCGGGGGGTTGCTGTATTTTGAAAATACCGTCCCTAAGGGCGGAGGGCTGCCTGTATTCACCAAGGCGGTCCGGCTGCTGGCGTTCATCGGCGACCGTGAAAACAGCGCCCGGATGCACGCCGGACTGCTCGGACTCCGCAGCATCGAGCCCCTCTTTTTGCACTCGGGCAGATGGACGTTTCTTATCGGCACCAACCGTGGCTGGTATCACTTCCGGTGCGCCAATGCCAGAAACGAATATCCCACCCCCCACCTTGATTCTGCGGCCCACAGCATCCCTGCGCCCCTGCTTCCCCCCATCTACAGCCTGACAGCCGAACACGCACCCGGCAGCGACCGCCCGGCACTCATCGCCGGCACCGGCCCCTACGGCTTCGTGTACCGCTATTCACCGGAGGTGGCAAATGCGCTGCTCCAGTGACACTCCAGGCCACCAGCCGGAACAACTGTGGGCGTTGAAGCTGCAGTGGCCGATGGTGGCCGGGGGCGTGTCGTCGCGTGGTGACTTCAACCCGGAGGACGACCGCTCCGGCCTCAATATCTCCTACCACGTCGGAGATGAACAGAGCCGCGTGCGAGAGAATCGCAGGCGCATTCTCGAGGATATGGGCTGTGAGGGCCGCATCTGCGTGCGGGCCGAGCAGGTTCACGGCAATGATGTTTTTCAGGTCACTGATAGCAGCCTCCAGCACCTTCCAGGCTGTCCGTCCGGCCTTTATGTGCCGGAGACTGACGGCCTGGTCACCGACAGCAGCCGCGTTGTGCTGAATCTCGCCTACGCCGACTGTGTTCCGGTGCTTTTGTACTGCCCGGATCCGCTGACGGTCGGGGTCCTGCACGCCGGCTGGCGTGGTACCGCATCACAAATCGGGCGAAAGGGCATTGAGACGATGGTGTCCATGGGCTGTCGCGCGGAGGATGTGCAGGCGGTGATCGGCCCGGCAATCTGCGGAGCGTGCTATGAGGTGGGCCCGGAGGTCATTGAAGCGATGCAGGAGGTTCCGGGGGCTTCAGAGGTTTTAGAGGCGCCACCGCACGACCACGTCGATTTAAAGGCGCTCAATCGCCTGACTCTTGCGGCGTGCGGCGTACCTGATGAGGCGATCGAGGTCAGTGATTTATGCACTCGCTGTGGGCCTGTGCCGCTTTTTTCGTACAGAGGGGCGCGGGGACGCACCGGTCTTCACGGCGCCTTCATCGCCATCACGCGCTGAGGTTACGAAAGTGGGTCGCGGACACGCTGCTGATCGACCGGCCGATGTTCAATGACCGGTTCTCCGCCGTCGCTGATATGGACGATGGTGTGCTTTCGCATTTCGCGGTACGTCCTGGAATACCCGACGCGGTGGTGTGCACCACGGCTTTCATAGCGGCTGCCGGCACAGGTGGAGATAAGCCGTGCGACCAGTAGTGCGTTGGCGCCCTCGATACCCGATCGTGTCGGTTCCTCGGCCACCGTAAGATTTTCACGCATGTTTTCGATGTACTGCTGTGCCCTCGCCAGCGTCGCGTTCGAGCGAATGATCCCGACATTGTCCCACATGATATCCCGCAGGTCGTGGAAGAACCCCCGCCCCACCGTGACGGACTCCGGTGACATCTGTTTGACCTTCTTGTGCGTCTTTTCATCCAGGGGGTCGGCCCCCTTCATGGATGTCGCGCAGATGGGGCCATACACGATGCCCTCCAGCAGGGAGTTGGAGGCCAGCCGGTTTGCTCCGTGGACGCTCAGGCACGCACATTCGCCCACCGCATGAAGCCCCGAAAGTATCGTCTCACAGTGCATATCAGCATCAATGCCGCCCATGAAGTAGTGCGCCACAGGGGCCACCGGGACCGGCTCATCCGGCACATCAAAGCCCTTTTCGCGACATTCTGCAGCGATGTTGGGGAAATGCTTCTCCAACTGTCTTTCGCCAATCGGTTTCAGGTCGAGATAGACAAACGGCTGCCGGGCTTTTTGCATCTCTTCAATGACCGCTCGAGATACTTCATCGCGCGGAGCCAGGTCTCCCATCGAGTGATACTCTTCCATGAACGGGTGGCGGCTTTCATCAACCAGGCGGGCGCCGTCCCCCCGCAGCGCCTCCGACATGAGGAATTTCGGGAAGCCCGGGGCCGCCAGCGCGGTCGGATGAAACTGCACGAACTCCATGTCTTTGACCGGTATTCCCGCCCTGAAGGCCGTAGCAATACCGTCGCCGGTGACCACGTCGGGGTTTGTGGTGACCCTGAAGATGGCCCCGACGCCGCCGGTCGCCAACGCCGTGGCCTTCGCCGCGATCATGAGGTGCCGATTTGCCTCCAGGTCGAAGGCCTGCACGCCCACACAGCGGTCGCCGCTTTTGAGGATATCTGTCACCATCGTAAATGCAAGAACATCAATATTATCATGCTCCCGCACATTTCTCCCCAGCTCGCGAGAGATGACGGCCCCTGTCGCATCGCCCTCGGAATGGATGATGCGGCGGTGAGAATGGGCCGCTTCGCGCCCCATGGACAGGTGATCGTTGTCACGGTCGAAGTGCACCCCGGCCTCGATCAACTCTCTCACGCGCTTCGGGCCGTCAAATGTCAATACTTCCACTGCCGGGACATCACAGAGCCCGTCACCGGCCTCCAGTGTATCCCGCAGGTGCAACTCGGGATCATCGTCTTCGGCCATGGCGACGGCAATGCCACCCTGGGCATACCGTGTGGACCCGTTCTGCAGCTCATCTTTCGTCAAAAGCGCCACACGCCCGTCATCAGCGAGGTTTAAGGATGTCCACATTCCGGCAACGCCGGAGCCGACGACGATATAGTCATAGGTGTAGTACTCAGTTGGTTTCACCAGATGTTTCTTCCTCTTCGAGTGCTTCGTTCATGCTGCCGGTCCTGTAACCGGCGACATCTGCTGTGATATATGTGAACCCGATCTCCCGCAGCCGCCTGAGAATGTCGGAACGCCCGGGATCACTCACCAGTCTGCACAGGTCCGTCGGGGGCACCTCAATCCGAGCGATCTCGCCATGATGCCTGACACGAACCTGCTCAAAGCCCAGCTCCCGCAGCACCGCCTCCGCCTCCGCCACCTGTGCAATCATACCACTGTCAATCCGCGTTCCGTAAGGGATTCGCGAAGCAAAGCATGCTGCAGACGGCAGATCGGCTGTCATAAGCCCCATCGCTTTCGACAGCGCCCGGACGTCTTTCTTCCCAAATCCCGCCTCCATCAACGGCGACCGCACACCAAGCTCGTCCACCGCACGCAATCCCGGCCGAAAATCGCCGGCATCATCCAATTGAGACGCTTCGATAACATGCTGAAGACCCCGCTCGTCTGCGATCTCACGCATCAATTCAAGGAGCCTGCGCTTGCAGTAGTAGCACCTCTGCGGAGTATTGGCGGCGAAGTCGTCCATTTCAAACGGATGAAAATCAATAACGAGGTGCTCGACGCCGAGCTGTGCGGCCATCGTTTTTGCCCGCTGCAGCTCTTCGGGCGGAAATATTGGCGCCCGGGCGGTCACGGCGATGCAATCGTCCATCACCTCGGAGGCGACTGCCAGCAGCAGCGCACTGTCACAGCCGCCGCTGAAGGCAACAACAGCACTGTGGAGGTTCGATAGTATTCTCCGCAGCCGGAGTTTCTTTTCCTGAAGCCGGTCTTCAACCATCGGACTGATTCGCCCCCACAGCGCCCTGTGGATTTGAATAGATATGCTAAAAAACAGGTCGCTGTGTGTCAAATATCATTCACTATTATACACCGTACATCATCCGCTGTCGCGTGTCTTCAGGGGCATCACACGGGGGTGTATCAGTTGACTTTGCCCCCCGGATACTATAGGCTAGTATTGACAGTTGTACGGCGAAATGACACCACTACACGCCGCTGCAGCACCCGGGCGTACAGGGGCTGGCAGGCACGGAAGTGTAATGCCGCAGCGTCGTACATTCAACCGCTCAACCGGGCACATGATTTTTCGAAAATGCGCTTAATACTTGGGGGAACGATCCCCTGCAGGGTAGATGATTACGCACGCTGTGAATACCGATGACGTTGTGACACCCGGCGCATCTGAAGAGCCGCAGGCGACGCTGCAAATTCCGAACCAGCAGATACCGAAGCTCACCGGCAGTTGCGACCGCAACCTCCGCCTTGTCGAAGAGTACTTTAATGTCCGTATCGTCCCGGCCGACGGAGAAATACTCATCTACGGACAGACCGAAGAAGCCGAAGCCTCCTACAACGCTCTCAACGGTCTTAAGTCCGTAGTGGCGCGGGGGCGGCAGCCGTCGGACGGCGAAATGGAATTGCTGATGCAGAAGGCCTCACGCGGAGCCGAACCGGTGACCGACAGCGAGCGAGAAACAGTCATTGTCACCCACCGCAAGCAGCCGGTGAAACCCAAGACGACGGGCCAGGCAGAGTACGTCCGCACAATACAGGACAACGACCTGACCTTCTGTATCGGGCCGGCGGGGACCGGAAAAACCTTCCTGGCGATGGCGTCGGCTGTGGCGGCTTTGCGCGAGGGCGATATTACCCGCATTGTCCTCAGCCGGCCGATCGTTGAGGCCGGCGAGCAGCTCGGATACCTCCCGGGAGATGTGCTTGAAAAGGTGGAGCCGTACCTGCGGCCTCTGCATGATGCGCTCGTTGATATTATGGGCTTCGACCGCGTGCAAAAGCATCTCAACCGCGGCACCATCGAAGTGATGCCACTGGCGTATATGCGGGGGCGAACGATCAATGACGCCTACATGGTCCTGGACGAGGCTCAAAACACCACGCCCGCACAGATGCAGATGTTTCTGACCCGCATGGGGTTTGGGGCGAAAATGGTCGTTACCGGCGATGTAACTCAAAGTGACCTTAAGCGCAGCCAGTCGGGCCTCGATCATGCCATGTCGGTGCTTGGAGATGTTGAGGGCGTGGGTATCTGCCGTCTCGGCCGGAATGACATTGTCCGACATCCGCTGGTCCAGCGGATTGTGAATGCATACGAGATGAACGGCAGTGGCTCACAGGCAGCATCCAGCAGCAACAGCGAGACTACGCCGATAGGCTGAAGAGGGGCGCTATGCCCAGAAACGGCCGTTCGCTCAACCGACAGACAGATGACGGCCTCACGATCTTTGGTCGCACCATCAGAGGGCCGGTGCTTCGTCGTGTCGTCATCATCACTATCACCATACTTATTGTATTTCTCCTGCTGGTGTGGCAGCTTCAGCCGCAGAAAGTCTCCCTGCAGGAGGGTGATGTCGCGCCGAGAAACATCACTGCCAGCCGGATGGCGACGTATGTTGACAAACAGGAGACCCAGCGCCTCCGCGAGCAGGCGGCCAGTGCAGTGTCCCCTGTTTATAATCGCGATCCCAACGCGATATCCGTGGCCGAGGATACAGTCATCGACATTTTCACCGCAGCCCAGTCGGTGCGGGAGGACGAGACCCTTGAGCAGGATATCGACAGGATTGAAGCGCTTCGTGACACCCTCGATGTGTCCCTGAGTTCCAAGACCCTTCGCCTCCTGGTTGAAAGCGACCAGGGCGCGCTGCAGCGGGTTCAGTCCGCCATCCTGGGAATCGTCCGCCAGGAAATGGACACGCAGATCAAAAGTAACACTGACGACCTCGCAAAGGCTCAGGCAGAGGCTGCAGACGCCGTAGAAGACCTCAACATGACGCCGCAGTACGAGCAGCTGGTCGCTGAGGTCGCGCAGGCCGCCATCCGACCGAATCTGATTTACGATCCCGAAAAGACCCAGCAGGCTCGTGAGCAGGCCGCTCAGAGTGTGGACGAGGTGCGACGGCAGCTTTTCCCCGGTGATCTGATCCTTGCAGAGGGTGAGCGCGTCACCTCCCGCCATATCGACATGTTCGAGGCTGTCGGGCTTATCCACCCGCAGATTGACTACACCCAGGCACTCGCACTTCTGCTTTTGGTGGTGGCGCTCGCGCTGGTCGCCACTCTCTACGCTTCCAGGTTCGCAGACCCAATCCGTGACAACGAGCGCCTGCTTTACACCATTTGTATCGCCATTCTTGTGGCCGTGGCGATCCTGCGTATCGTTCAGCCCAGCGTCTATTACAGTGTGTGGGCACTCACGACCATTTCTGCACTGGCGATGTTCATCTCCATCGTCGCCAACTCCGAGGTGGCAGTATCGTCCGCCCTGTTCGTCGCCATCGTTGTCGGTTCCATCCCGGCCGGGGGTGACATCAGTCTTTTGATCGCCAGCATCATCTCCGGCCTCGCCGCCGCCCAGGTCATCCCGGGCGGTATAGCCAAGTACCGCATGGTGACACGAGCTGCCGTGCTGACGGGCATCACAAACGGCGTGGTGCTGAGTATGACTCTGACAGTTTTCGGCATGAAGGTCACGTACGCCAAGGCGGGTCTGGCGGTTATTGGCGGTGTCGGCTCGGCACTGCTGGCCTCCGGGATCATCATGGCCATCCAGCGCCCCCTGCGGCTTACCACCGACTTCCGCCTTTTAGAGCTGTTAAATCCCAATGAGCCCATTCTCAAGCGCCTGATGACGGATGCACCGGGTTCGTACCAGAGCTCCGTGATGGTCGGTAATCTCGCTGAATCGGCTGCTGAGGCGATCGAAGCCAACTCCCTGCTTGCCCGCACCTGTGCGATGTATCACGATATCGGGAAGGTCAAGCGGCCAATGTTTTTCAGCGAAAACCAGCTCGGCACTGAAAATCCCCACGATCACCTTTCGCCCCACCTGTCGGCCCTGGTCCTGATGTCACACGTCAAGGAAGGCCAGGAAATCGCCGAGGATATCGGGCTGCCCGACGCGGTGGCGGCCGCAATACCCGAAAGTCACGGGACGACGCTGGTCTCATTTTTGTACCGCAAGGCGCTCGCGGAGGCTGATGATCCGGACGGGGTTCATGAAGCCGATTTCCACTATGACGGCCCCATCCCACAGAGCGCCGAGACGGCCGTCGTCATGCTCGCCGACACCGTTGAGGCCGCCGCGCGTACCATGGAGGAGCCCACACCGCAGCGGATAAACGAGCTGGTGGACGGCCTGGTGGATGCAAAGATAGAAGATGGCCAGCTCGCCGATGCGCCGCTGACGTTCCACGACATCACCACCATTAAGAACACCTTTAAGAAGACTCTGCACCGGATGTACCACCACCGCGTTGAGTATCCCGACGAATACCTGCCAGAGAATGTCCGCGGTCTGACCGCCGCCGAAAATAGTCGGCAGGAAAAGCCGGCCGAGTCGGAAAGGAGTCGGCAGGCTGAAAGTTGAAATTAGAGATTTACAGGACCATGTGGTCGATACGGCCCCGCTGAGGCGCGTTATTGCAGAAACTGTTGAACAGGAGCCGGGGCACATCGATCATTTCAGCCTGGTATTGCTTGACAATGACGGCATCACCGATCTCAACCGACGTCTTTTGAGCCGCGAGTGCCCCACAGACGTCATATCATTCGAGGCGGAGACGGATCCAGACGGGGTGTGCCGCGCGGAAGCATACATCTCGGTGGAGCAGGCACAGATACAGGCACAACAACAGAGCCACACACTCGATTATGAGCTCGCATTTCTCGCGGCTCACGCGGCGTTGCACGCACTCGGCTATGATGATGCAACCGAAAAACAGCGGGCCCGGATGCTGGACAGACAGCGGCAGATAGTCAGCCGCACTGAGGAGCACAGGACACGTGGGTAACAGTACTGGCAGCGGCGTGCAGCAGGATGAAGGCCTCTATTCAGACGAGAAGCGAAAGCCCGCCATCGTCAGCTTCCGCCATGCCTGGGAGGGCCTGGCATTCTGCTTCGATACACAGCGTCACATGCGGATCCATTTTACGATCATTGTGCTGGTGATGCTGGCGGCGTGGTCGGTCGGGATTACCGGCACGGAGTTTATGCAGCTTCTGACCGCCATGGCGGTGGTGCTGATTGCTGAAATGCTCAACACCGTCGTGGAGGTCGTGGTGGAGCTTCTGGTGGACGGATACGACCAGCGGGCGAAGATCGCCAAGGATGTCGCGGCCGGGGCCGTGCTTTTGGCTGCAGTGTATGCCGTCAGTATTGCAGCAATTGTTTTTGCCGGCAGCCCGCGGGTTCACGCAGTCTTTTCTAACGCAGTTGAAACGCCTCCCGGAGCGCAGTACTCTCCCGCTCAACTTGTTATTGTCGGCGCCACACTCATGGCGATTTTCGTCATCTGGCTCAAGCGGGCTACAGGAGAGGGAACCTTCTGGAAGGGCGGGGTCATATCCGGCCATTCCGCCCTCGGTTTCATGTGCGCAATTGCCGCTATCCTGCTGACGAAAGATGTCGCCGTCATGCTCCTTGTGCTTGCTCTGGCCCTGATGCTGATGCAAAGCCGGGTGCAGGCCGGCATTCACTCCTGGCGAGAAGCGCTGCTGGGCTCACTCGCGGGCTCTCTGCTGGCGCTTTTGCTGTTCGCCTGGGTGCTTAACTGACCCTGTTCATCACCGCTTCAAATCCCGAAGGGAGCATCGAATGTACCAGCTCACCGTGAGACGACGCTTTAGTGCCGCCCATCACCTCCGTGACTATGACGGGCAATGCGCCCGGCTTCACGGCCACAACTATACCGCGGAAATCACCGTCGAAGGGCGCGAACTGGATGAGGTCGGGATGCTCATGGATTTTGGCGATCTGAAGATGATTTGCGACGCAGTTCTCGAGCGCTACGACCACGCCTACCTCAATGACCTCGACGAATTCCAAAAGCAAAATGTAACCTCCGAAAACCTCGCCGCCGAGATCTTTCACCGGGTCGCCGAACGTCTCGACCAGCCCGGCATCGATATCGCCCACATCATCCTGTACGAAACACCCGATTCAGCCGTCACCTACACGGAGGACTGAGATGTCAGCGGTTGTTCTGCTGTCCGGGGGCCTGGATTCATTCGTTGCAGCACATGCGGCACGTCAGAAACAGGCGCTGAAAGTGGCCCTCACCTTTCACTACGGGCAGCGGGCGGCACAGGCAGAAATCCGTGCGGCCGCAAAACAGGCCGCCTGGCTGAAGGTGCGCCAGGAAGTGATCGAGCTTCCCTGGCTGTGTGAAATAAGCCCGGCAGCCGTCACTCGCCACGACAGCGACCTTCCGAGCCCTTCCACTGATGATATTGACAGTCTAAAAGCGTCGCAGCAAAGCGCGCAGGCGGTGTGGGTGCCCAACAGAAACGGCATTTTCATCAACATTGCCGCCGCCTTCGCAGAGGTGCTGGACTGTGACACCATTGTCGCCGGCTTCAATGCCGAAGAGGCTGCCACCTTCTCCGATAACAGCCCCGAATACGTCGAGCGCTGCAACGAGGCGCTGAGGTATTCGACACAGAATCATCCCACTGTGGTCTCTCCCACGCTGCACATGAGCAAGACGGAGATCGTCGAGCGGGCCTCCGATCATGATCTGCCGCTGGAGATGCTGCACAGCTGCTACCGCGAGGGTCCCGGGCACTGCTGGGCGTGTGAAAGCTGCCTGCGTTTGAAGCGAGCTCTGCAGGGCGCGGGACGCTGGGGCGACCTCGGCCAGAAACTGAGCTGATTTTGGAAGGAAAAGAACACCCTCCACGGAAATGACACTCGCCTGTGTCTCATGCAGGCAGTTTTTAACGATTATGAAACGCTTTTTGAAAGAAGGATATCCCCATGGCTGGACTTCCCTTTGTTGACTGCAACTGTGAAATCGGCACACGCGCAAACCGTCACTCGGCGGAGCCGTGGCGCCTGCAGCAGTACAAAGACGACTTTGAGTATTACGACATCATGGCCGCGGTGGTCTATCACGCGGTCGCCAAAGACTACTGCGCCGAGTATGGCAACAAACGTCTGATGCGGGAAATCGGCGATGATCTGACGCTGATCCCGCAGTGGGTGGTGCTGCCACATCATACGGGCGAAATGCCTCCACCGCCCGAGCTGGTTGATGACATGCTGAACCAGGGCGTGCGCAGCGCCCGCATCTTCCCCAGCCACCACCGCTATAACATGGACCCGTATATCGTCGGGCCGCTGCTGACGGAGCTGGAGCACCACCGCATCCCGCTTTTTGTGGATATTTCGGAGATCAGCGGCATCGGCGAGGCCGCCGAAATCTGCCAGCGACACCCCACGCTGCCGCTGGTGGTCTGCGGAGTAAGCTGGGGCATTGACCGGCAGCTTTACCCGGCGCTGGCAAAGGCCCCCAACCTGTACATAGAAACCCACGCTCACCAGGGTCACCGGGCATACGAACGCTTTGTGCGCGAATTCGGCGACGACCGCCTGCTGTTCGGGACGGACCTGCCCCGCCGGTCGCCCGGAGCCGCACGCATGATGACCGACTATGAGGACATTCCCGACGAATCGCGACGCAAGATCGCCGGGGAGAACATCATGCGCCTGCTGAGCCGTGTCGAGGGCGCGACCGGACGGCCTCTTCCGGACATCCCGGAGCCGCCGGAGCACCCCGATGATGATCCACTGGTGGCCCAGATGCGCACTGGTGAAGTCATCACCGACCATTTCATCCTCGATGCCCACGGACACCTCGGCCATCCCGGCTGCATGGGCGTGCACGTGGCTTTACCGTATAACGATGCTGATAACCTCGTCGGGACGATGAACCGGGTCGGTATTGACATCTGCTGCTTCAGCCCGTGGATGGGTATTATTACCGGCGATTCGGAGGCCAATGATATTTCTCTGCAAGCTGTGAATGCGCATCCGGACCGGCTGATGGCATACGGCTGCAATAACCCGAACTACCCGGATCAGCACGCGGCCGAAATGGAGCGCATTTTCGAGAGCGACAGGGTCATCGGCGCCAAGCCCTATGTCAGCCGCCAGGGCGTGCCATATTACGATCCGCGCCGCAAGCCGACTTACGAATGGGCAAATGAAAACGAAAAGCCGGTCCTCTACCACGGCCAGATGAACCGCGAAGGCGGGATGTCACCCGATCTTGTCCGCGAGATGGCGCCGAAGTATCCAAAAGCCAGCCATATCGTCGCCCACAGCGGCTCCAGCTGGAAGATGGCCGAGGGGATGATCGAGGCCTGCAATGAATGCGACAATGTTTTCGCCGAAATCACTTACACTTCGATCCTGTACGGTTTCATCGAGTATTTCTGCGAAAATTCAAATCCCAACCAGCTTCTTTTCGGCACCGACTGCGTGATGCGCGATGCGGCTCCGCAGTTCGGCTGGGTGGCGTGGGCCCGCATCCCCTACGAACAGAAGCTGCGAATTATCGCAGCCAATATGGCCGATATTCTCAAAATGCCGGAGGACGAACGCGTCAACCGCGTCCCGGAGGCGTAAGGGACTGAGAGACATCATGGCAGCTCTGCCGTTTTTCGACGCCAACTGCATGATCGGCACGCGTGCCAGCCGCCATGCTCGCACGCGGTGGCGGCTGGAGGAGTACCGCGCGGATTTCCAGCAGTGCGACATCATGGGCGCGGTGGTGTATCACGCAGTCGCCAGAGACTACTCCGCCGACTACGGGAACCGCCGGCTGATGGCCGAGATCGGTGATGATGTGCAGCTATCGCCGCAGTGGGTGCTGCTGCCGCATCAGACCGGCGAAATGCCCCCGGCACCGAAGCTTGTTGCCGAGATGCTCGCCGCCGGTGTGCGGAGCGCCAGAATCCTGCCTACAGCCCACCGCTACCCGCCCGAAGAGCACATCATCGGCTATCTGCTCAATGAACTGGAGCACCACCGGGTTCCGCTTTTTGTGGACACTTCGGAGGTTAGCTACGATGATGTGATCGGCATGTGCCGCGCGCATCCCCTCCTGCCGGTGGTGCTTTGTGGGGCGACGTACGCCGACGGCTGGCAGGTCGAAAGCGCATGCCGGCAGTGTGAGAATCTCCACATCGAAACCCATCTCCTGCAGGGCCATCACGCCTACAGCCGCTTTGTGGAGCGTTTTGGGTCAGACCGGCTGATCTTTGGCACCGGCCTACCCCACCGCAGTCCGGGTGCAGCGCGGATGATGACCTGCTATGAGGACATTTCAGAGCAGGGGCGCCGAAAGATTGCCGGGCAAAACATTCTCCGACTGCTCAAGAATGTCCGCGGTGCAAAGGGTCGGGCCCTTCCGGAACTGCCAGAGCCGCCTGAGCATCCCGGCGATGAT
>JAWODS010000405.1:0-9063 GCA_046483205.1 Armatimonadota bacterium
CCCGTGCGCTTCCATGTGAAGATGTCCTCACCGTTGAGCCCTTCGGCCATGAAAAACAGGATCGCGCGGGTTCGGGGGTTGTCCGTTTTCGCCTCAAAATCAATCACGACGGGCTCATCCAGCATCACCGGCGCCCAATACACGGTCCTGCCGGTGGTGTGGACATTGAGGACCCCGTCGTCCCGGTGCTCCACCTCTCCCTCGCCGTCCCAGACCCAGTCGCCGGTGTCAGTAAGATCCGCCTGCCATATCGTCTCGCGGCCCTGCGGCGGCTGCGGCTCACCGGCGAGCTTGCGGATGCGCTCATAATCTACCACGATATCCACATTGGCGTCGCCGGGGTCCCCGAAGCAGATTCGCTTTGTGCCTGAGGAGGTCTGCAGCTCGATGGTGCGGTCATTGATACGCCGGACTGACGGTCCCTCCTCCTCAGCCCTTGAGGGCAGGATGGCCGACAGGAACTGCCACTGGTGAGCGGGCGGACTGTTCACCCAGAGGTTGTTGTACACC
This sequence comes from Armatimonadota bacterium, assembly GCA_046483205.1. Lineage (GTDB taxonomy): Bacteria > Armatimonadota > Zipacnadia > Zipacnadales > UBA11051 > JBKHJK01. Next base: position 511 of record JAWODS010000405.1, read on the forward strand.
GGTTCACCCCTGAACTTCCGCAGCGGGCTTCTCTCAACACTGCCCTTCGCCGCCGCCAGCATGTCGGTGCCGGTGATCGGGTTCTTGTAGCCGTCCTCGCCCCGCAGGTTCATGATCTGCAGGTCACCGCCGTTGAGAACGTGGCGGACGGTGACATCGGTGTCTTCGACGGTGAAGCTGAAGCTCGCATTCTCTTCATCGATTTCCACCGGCACGTCCTGGTGGGCGTGATACAGCCACGAGAAGCGGGAGGGATCGTGGTCATCGGCCACCTGCAGGTCGTCGACAATAACGAAGCACTCGTCATCGATGAACAGCACATGGCGCAGGAATCGCTCCAGGTGTGGTGCTGTTTCGGCGTAAGCGGGTGTGGCGTCACCGCACCAGTAAACCAGGCCCGGCTCTTCATGCCATGCGATGATGCGGCCCGCCCTTTCGGTCTGCGGGTTGCGCTGGTTGAAGTCCTGTCCTATGCCGTCCACCAGCACTGAATTATGGCTCATGGTGGCGTCCGCGTGCCGGTCACCGTTGGCCTTGCGCCCGCCGCCGGTGGCGATGACCGCTCCGTAGGCGAAGGCCTCGAAGGCGTTTTCGTTGTTGAAGGAGTGGCTGTAACCACCGCGCGGGCGGCAGTGAAACACCATCCCGACGCCCTCTTCGTAGGTGTCCAGCGAGCTCGGCGGCCCCGAGAAGGCCATTGCCCAGCCGGCGTGGTTGAACAGCATCTGGTTTTTCTCCTCCAGCACCGGCTCGGGACGGTCGAAATGATAGGGGAGGAAATACTCCTGCCAGTTGCTTGGCTTGCTGCCCCTGTATTCCACGCAGGACTGCCAGTTTTTCAGGAAGCTTCCGCGGCCGGTCAAATACGCCAGGCGCCGGAAGTTCAGCAGATGCTGGCCGATATGTGCATTCGCAGACGTGCCGTAATTGCCCCAGGCGGACCGCTCGATGCCCAGCGGGGTCAGGTAGCTGAAGAACTCGCCGACACGCGGGAAAAACGGGTGTTTATGAAGTTGCAACTCCGGAACCGTCATCGCCGCCCACAGCGTCTCGTATATCAGCGTGCGTGATTTGCCGTTTCCGTACGAAACACCCTCATTCCACGCCTCCACCTCCCCCATGCCGTTGGTGACACCGACAAGGTAATGCAGCGCCATCTGGACGAACTCGCGGGCGACATCGAGGTGCTCGCACGCCGCCAGCGCTCCCACGAAGGTCCACTGGTGGTTCTGGTATTGATGGGAGCCGACAAACATCCCCAGCCCCCGCCAGAACGGCTTCCCGTTTTTGTACCAGGAAAAATCATTGAGAATGTATTCGATGCGCCACCGCAGCGACTCGAGGAGGAGGTCGCGCTCATCCTGCGACAGCCGGTCATAAAGCCAGTCGAAGCACAGGCCCATGTGCATGGTCAGCTCAGTGGCCCACTTCCGGTTCTGGCCGAGGCCCTCGGGTGAGGAGGCGCCACCGGGCGGATATGCAGCGACTGTCAGCAGCGGCTTCTTCACGGCGAGATACTTTTCATCGCCTGTGAGCACGTACGCCATGGCAACGGTCTGCATCTGGCTGCCGAGGTCGCGAAAGCCGGTGCAGTCCCATTTGTAGCGGGTTTCATCCTGCAGTGGGTCAGATTCGGGAGGATTGTTGAAGTCCGGATTCTCGAGAATTTCGTCCGCTGCGGCGATACAGCCGTCGTACAGCCGTGCCGATTCCTCATTGCTCTCCCTCAGCGCCCGGAGCTCATCCATCTGCCCGGCTCGAAAGCCGATGCGGGGATGGCCGGAGATCCTATCGGCGATGTCCTCGATGATGGTGCGGTCCCATTCAGCGCCGTCGTAGATGGAGAATACCCGCACGCGGCTCCACTGCTCATCTTCAGTGCCGACATCATACCCGACCCGCCAGAACCAGTGCGGGCCGCCCTGAAGCACCGGGATGGCGTTATAGAAGTTGTAGGGGGTGTCTTTGCGCTCGAAGATGATCTTTGACATATCCGCTCGGCGCGAAATCTGCAGGGTGTAGAGGTGCTTTTTGTCGTAATCCGGTTCCACGATGACAGCCGGATCATACGGCCATGAAAATCTCGGCGGATTGACCTCACACACCTGGCCGTTGCCGGGCTTGAAGCTCACCCACGCGGCGTGTATCTGCCGCTCATCGCGGGCGGTGGCGGCCGTCTCGTCTATGACCACCCGGGCCGGGCAGATCGAAACCGCCAGGATCATTACGACAACGCCGATGATTGCGAACATATCAAACGCCTCCCCCTGACACGAGCTTGCTGTGGCATACCCTACTGCCCCGGAGCATTTAGAACCACACGGGATACTCGTTGAACCCCTCGCCACCGAAGCTGGCAAGCAGGCTCCAGACGAAGCCGGCGGCGAAAAAGTGGCCGATGACAATCCCGATGAAAAGCGGAACGAGGCGCCGGTACAGCCGCATGCCACCGATGCGCAGGATGGCCGACTTGATGATACCCACCAAGAGCAGCATCCCCCACGCATTGTAGCCCTCGGTGACGGCGATGAGAAAGCCGATGGGATGAAGCGGGAAGCGCATGAAGAATCGCCGGGCGAGCGCGAGACCCAGAATCACGACGAATCCGGCCACACTCGCCCCGGCCTGCAGCGCCTTTGGTCCTTCAGGCTGCCTCGCCCAGGTGGCGAGATCCGTATATGACCGCACCATGAGCTGGATCCGGTAGCCGCCGGAGGTGGTGCCGCCCTCGAGGATATTCGCGCCGTACTGATAGTACGCCGACAGGTGCATCCACCAACTCACCCCGATGCCCAATATCACCGCAGCGAGCATCAGCCAGACCATGTGCTTAAGCTCGATCTTCACCTCGCCCGAAATCTTAAAAGACTCCAGCGGGAAGGCGATAAGCTGGGGTAGATAGCCGCGGCACATGTAAAAGACACTCGAGAGAAGCGTGAGGCTGCGAAAGCTGCCACCGTCCTGCAGGCGGCTGGTTCCCAGGAAGTTGATCAGCATATCTCGCTCCTGCCGCAATGGCCGGATCCAGTTGTGCGGGAAGCCTGACTCCGCACGCACGCGGGCATACGACAGGGCGTAGGCGAACATCAGCCCGAAGAAGCCGACCAGGATAAGCCAGTTCATACCGGCCATGCGCCAGAAGATGATCATCGCGAGAATGCTGGCAATGGTCGCGGCCGGGAGCATCCGGCTGCCCCCTCCGCGTCCCGACAGGCGCCGGAAGACGGAGGCGATCCGTTTCCGGGCGCCGTACACCAGCACCAGCGCCATGGCCAGAAATGCACCGCCGCCCTGGTTGTCGCGGTACGGAAACTGCGGCAGGGTATAGCCCATCAGCGCCGATCCCAGCGAGAGACCCTTCAGATAAACCAGGTAGAAAAAGACGCTGGAGAGAAGAATCTCGGTGGGCATGAGATAGCCGAGGCCGAACATGAAGGGGCGGTAGGCAAGCTGCAGTGGCTGCAGAGCGCTCAGCGGCCATTCGGGCAAAAGCGCCCCGAGGTCCGTGCGAAGTCCCAGCGCCGCCACCGACGGGTTGAAGGCATTGGCGATATTCAGCACGTGGTGGGCGCAGACCAGTCCGAAGCCCACCCAGAATACGCTGTCGATCCACATGCCCTCATAGTCGCTCTGCTCACCCGCAAGCATCAGCGGAAGCTCCGCAAGCGGATAGGTCAAATGCTCGTCCTGCTCCCACACCGGGCGGAAGATCAGGGCCAGGCAAATCAGCAGGCCGAAGAAGGCCACAAAAAAGCCCAGCCAGGCCGCCAGCGGCCCCATCCACGCATCCCACGGCACCGCTCCGGTGGCCGAGCCCTCGAAATACTGCCGGATGACCTCCGGGTCCTTCGGAGCAAGCCAGTCGGGGACGTACTGGTGAAACTGGCTCCAGTTGTTGTCGGGGGTGGCAAAATAGAAGAGGCTGGGAAGAGAGGGAAGGAAGAAACGCATCGCGCCACCGGAGGTCAGCGCGACCGCCAGCGTGAGGAAGCAATAGATGCCGATGACCTGCTTTTTGTCAAACCCGATACGGCGGATGACCGGCAGTGCCGCCAGAAGCATCACCAGAACCGCCAGCGCAGGTACCGGCGGAACCGCCATCGCAACCTGTGAGGCCAGAGTGATCAGGGCACCCTGACGAACCCAGAGATTCGCCAGCACCAATAATATGAACCCGATCACCAGCACCCGCACAGCTGACGTAACGAGCTTTCCCCGACACTCTATTGCCCTCATGGATATCTCTGAGAAAAGCTATTCCCCAAAGAGTCGCATGAGACCTCGGTAGCCGGGTAAAAACCCGCATCTACTGCCCTGCACCGGCATATCTCCGCAGGTCCATGGCATTTTCAACCGCCCAGCCATGGGCATCGTTGTTGAAGAAAGCGTACACGTCCAATCCGTCGGAGAGATAGTCCTGAATCCGCTGTGCCGATGCGCTCAAGGCCTGTGGTGAATAGCAGCCCTCTGTGCCACCGTGAAAACGCAGATACACCCAGTCAGCCGTGATTTGGCGCGGGTGGTCCTCAATCTTGTCGTGGATGCAAAGCGCGGAATCGTGCTCGCGGAGAATCTCGTAAACATCCTTACACAGCCAGGTTGGATCACGAAACTCCACCGCCCACCGCGTATCGGAGGGCGTTTCATTCAAAAAGCGCTTCAGGCGGCCGGAGTCAGCGTGCCAGTTCGGGGGGAGCTGCAGCAGTATCGGTCCCAACTTCTCCTGCAGGTGCGTGGCCCGCTCCATGAATGTCTCGATGGTGCCGTGGGGATCCTTCAGCTTCTTCATGTGCGAGCCGTAGCGGCTGAACTTCAGCACACATAAAAAGCCCTCCGGCGCGCGGTCGTACCAGTCATCAAAAGTGGAAATATCCGGAAGGCCGTAGAAGGTGTTGTTGATCTCGCAGGTATCAAAATGCTTTGCGTAATGGCCGAACCACTCGTCCTTTGAGATATCCTCCGGGTAAAAGACACCGCTCCAGTGGTCGTACTGGTACCCGGATGTCCCCACGCGGAAATTCTGCATTCAATAACAGTCCTTCGTCCCCTTCAAGAGCATCTCACTGTGCATTTGTGAGTGCAAAGGTCATCGGTGCGGTGTCAGGGGGCTGCTTCTGAAGCTCATTTGGCCCGCGCACACGGGAGGATTCTGTCCCTCAGTTTTCACGGCTCCTGGCCGATCCACTCCGCCACGTGGTTGTGGTAGATGGAATTGATCTTCCAGATAACCGGCTGAATGCGGCGGGCCGTGCGCTTGAGGATACTGCGCCAGGAATAAAACCGCTGATGTATCCACTTGAGACCGTCTTCAAGGGTGTCGCGATTGAGCCCCTCGCCGCGTGGTATGAAGGTTGCGCACGAGCCGTTAAAGCGGCTCCAGTCATCTTCAATGATTCTTTCCTCTTCCAGCAGCTTTCGGTACAGCTCGGTGCCGGGGAAGGGTGTGAGGATCGAAAACTGGCCGACATCGATGCCGGCATTTTCGGCGAATTCGACCGTTCTGCTGAATACGTCCCTGTCGTCACCGTCCAGCCCAAACATGAAGCTGCCTACCACGGCGATACCGTGGTCGTGCAGGCGGTCAATGAGCTCCTGGTATTTCTCGACAATGTTGTGGGTCTTGCCCATCTTTGCCAGCTGCGCCGGAGATATGCTCTCAAGCCCCACAAACAGGCCCTTGCATCCAGCTTTAGCCGCCTGCGTAATCAGCTCCGGTGTCTTCAGCATTGTGGCGGATGCCTGGCTCAGAAAGCTCTTCCTGACATCCGCCAGGCGGTCGAAGAGCTTCTGGGCGTACGACGGATGGCCCATGATGTTGTCATCCACCAGCACCACCGGCTCTCCTTCGAACTCCGCCATTTCCCGGACAACATCATCAAGGGGGCGAGTGCGGTATGTATGACCGAAAAAAGAGGTGACCGAACAAAACGAACAGGCAAATGGACATCCACGGCTGGCCTGCATGGTGTATTTGGCAACGTAGTTGTCCGCATCAATAAGATCGCGGCGTGCCGCGGGTATCTCCGCCGGGTCGGGATATTCGTCATGCTCATAGACCGGCTGCATCTCGTTTTTCTCAAAATCATCCAGCAGACGCGGCCACAGCCTCTCCGCCTCACCGACAACGACAGAATCGACGTGCTGTAACGCCTCCTCGGGGAGCGCCGACACGTGCATACCCCCCATCACCACCGGTACGCCCCTGTGCCTGAAATTGTCGGCGATGTCGTACGCTCTCGGCGCGCCGGCCGTCAGCGCTGTAAGAGCCACCAGGTCAGGTTCCATATCAAGATCTACGGGTTCGACGCTGTCATCAATCAGTGTCACGTTGTGCTCTTCGGGCGTCAGTGCTCCGACGGTCATCAGTCCGAGTGGAGGAAAAAGCGGCTCACCAAGGCGTTGGGGCTCTCCCTGATGTCGTGCTGCTTCCGGGTTTATGAGACAGATCTCCATCCTGATTCACCTTCTGCAATGTTCATGAGAGTTTATGCAGTGCGCCCTGATACTTTCGACTGAGGACCGGGGTCTTCCAGCTCTCTTCTGCGATTCGGCGAATGAGGTCAAGGGCAGGGTGGTCGTGGTCGATAGCATATTCCAGCTTCTGCAGCTGGCGGCGGTATCCGCGCTGTGGCGCGAGGTATTTGCCGATTTTGATGACCTTGTTCAGATGAGAAACCATCCGGTCGCTGTCCCTGGTCAATCGAACGGCACGATCGACAATTTGCTCATGAAGATTCAGCATATGCATCGCCTTCTTTTGCAATCAATATGCTGAGCCATTCGTTGCATCAAGCATTTTATGCTTTATTAAGCTTAAGACGACGTATCCATCCCAAGGTTCAGTACACAGGTTTATTTCAGCCGTTAATATATTCTTCCTCCTGCTGTCGCCGACTCCTGCCACATTTTGCACTCCTATGGAGGCCTGTTCGGATGCAATGGTCAAACATATCAGGTGGAGTTACGCGGCCCGTAAACAAACGGTTGCATGAGACAGCATTCGTCTCGAGGATTACGAAAGAGCTGATATCATGAGCGACCATACCGCGCAAAAGGGTGACAGGCCCAAACGCCCCAATATCATCCTGGCGATGACTGATGACCAGGGGTGGGGCGATGTCGGTTACAACGGCCACCAGGTACTGCGCACCTCAAATCTCGACGCCATGTCAGAGTCCGGCATCCGTTTTGACCGCTTTTACGCGGGAGCGCCTGTGTGCTCGCCGACGCGCGGGAGCTGCCTCACCGGCCGTCATCCCTACCGCTACGGCATCTTTTTCGCCAACCACGGCCACATGCTCCCCGAGGAAATCACGATGGCGGAGGCGCTGAAAACGATTGGCTATACCACCGGGCATTTCGGCAAATGGCATCTGGGCACATTGACCACCGAGGAGACCGACTCCAACCGCGGTGGTCCGGAGCATCCAGAGGAATACTCGCCTCCATGGGATAACGGCTTCGACGTGTGTTTTTCAACCGAGGCGAAGGTTCCAACATATAATCCGATGGAGAATCCCGAGACGGGCGAGGAATACGGCACCTCGTACTGGACCGGCCCCGGGCAGAAGGCGGCGGAGAACCTGCAGGGCGATGATTCACGCATCATCATGGACCGGGCGATCCCGTTCATCCGCGAGGCTGTGGCAGGTGGTCAGCCGTTTCTGGCCGTTATCTGGTTCCACACCCCCCATCTGCCCGTTGTGGCCGGCCCGCAGCACCGCGAAAGCTACGCCAGCCTTCCCGGCAGCAGGCCCGACTACTACGGAGCCATCACGGCCATGGATGAGCAGATGGGGCGTCTGCGGCAGGAGCTGTACCGGCTCGGCGTGCGCAACAACACAATGCTGTGGTTCTGTTCGGATAACGGCCCCGAAGGCCCGGAGCACAACATGGACGAGCGGCCCGGATCAACCGGAGGCTTCCGGGGGCGCAAGCGGGACCTGTTCGAGGGCGGCATTCGCGTCCCGGCGCTGCTGGAGTGGCCCGATCAGATACCACATGCACGCGACACGAACATCCCGTGCTGCACCTCCGACTACTACCCCACGGTGATGGATGTGCTCGGTTTCATCCCCGAGGGGCAGCCACGCCCCATCGACGGCATCAGCCTGCTTCCGCTCATCCAGCGGGAGATGGTCGAGCGCCCCATGAATATCGCATTTGAAACGATGGAAGAAACAACTGACGGCCCGAGGGCCGCGCTTATCGGCAACCGCTACAAGCTGCTGAGCGATGTCAATGGCGCTGACATGCTGTTTGATATGAAAAACGACCCCGCCGAGACCCCCGATATCTCCACTGATAATCCCCAGATGGTCCGAAAAATGCACTCCGAGCTCGAAGAGTGGCACAATTCGTGCGAACGTCATCACGTAAGTCGTAGAGGGACATCAACTAAGATTTTGAGTCTACTCAGAATCTGAGTGATATCTGGTTTGGAATTGGCTCACCAGCTGAGGGGTATCAGAGATAGAGTCTACTCAGCGAATTCTACTTATTTGGCAGCCAGACCTCGCGTCATACGTGAATTTGTTTCCGGAAATGACACCC
>JAWODS010000419.1:0-11570 GCA_046483205.1 Armatimonadota bacterium
GAGGAACTGGACAATGCGCAGATGGATGATGGGACCGGCGTTGATTGTGTGCTGCCTGAGCATGACAGCCGGCGTCCAGGCCCTTGAAGCGGTGATGACGGAGGGCAATGTTGCCGTCGGAAAGTTCTACACCTTCAACAGGCCCCCCATCCGCTGGTGGGGCGACAGGTACGCCACGAAGTGGTCGGACGGCACGAAGCTGACGGATGAGCGCAGGGGCATTCAGGCTGGCGAATGGCTCTCACAGGACCGCTTCGTGGCCTGGAGCGGCAAAGAGCCTGTGCGCATCACCCTGGACCTGGGTGAGCCCCGGCCGGTGACGACTGTGTGGCTCAGCCTCGCGGTGGGGCACAAAACGCAGGGTTATTATCCGCACCGTGTCATCGTCTCCACCCGACAGACGACACAGGAGCGATGGAATGTTCTCGCCCGCGCCACAGATTTTCCCCCGGAGCCCGAAGAGGTGAAGGGCAAGTGGGTGGTGCTTGAGGGAGATAAGACCACCGCCCGCTACGTGCAGGTGCGCATTGATCTGCAGACACCGCCCGAATATCCCAGTGCACAGATGCCCAGCAACAAGGTGATCATCGACGAGATACGCGTGGACGGCCTCATCGAAAATGACTGGCCGATGGTGCCGGAAACCGGCTGCTTTCACGGCGCCTACCCGGTGGCAAAACCGAAGCCTTATTTGACTATCAAGCCGTTTGAGGAATTTGTGGGCAAAAAGCTCTCGATGGTGCTGTGGTACCATCATTTCGGCAGGGGGTCGTACGAAAAGCTCAGCGGTGTACGCGCAAAACACCTGGCGGAGGGCTATGACGGCTGCCGGTATCTGTGTGTCGGGTGGCTGCCGGAGATTACCTCCGAAGAGATCGCCCACGGCGCGCTGGATGATTATCTGGAGGAGTGGTTTACTCAGTCGGTGGATCCCGAGCTGCAGCACGGCATTGAAGACCCGATGTGGCTGCGCCCGATGAACGAGATGAATGGTGGCTGGGCGGTGTGGGGGATGGACCCGTACCATTTCCGGATGGCGTGGCGGCGGATGTACAACATCGCCGAACAGATTGGCGCGACCGACAGGCACCTGTTTGTGTGGTCACCGGCAGGCGTGGAATCTGTGGAGTTCTGGAACAAGCGCGCGCGGTATTACCCCGGCGACCAGTACGTGGACTGGGTGGGTATAAGCTGCTATCCCTCCAGCCGGGGGACGCCGGATGACCCTCAGAATTACCCTCCCGCGATCATCCGGCCCCTGTATGAGCAGTACGCAGACCGCAAGCCGTTCATGATCGCCGAGGGCGGCTTCGATGACAGAATTGATCGTGAGCGCTGGGTGAAAGAGTGGTTTGAGTCGAGCCGCGAGGAGTTCCCGATGTGCAAAGCCTTCATCTGGGAGAATCACGGCACCCGCCGCATCGAATCCGACGAGGACGCCCTGCAGATGTACCGCCAGAAGGTTGCCGACGACTACTGGCTGGACCATCCGCTGGATGCAGATGAATAAACTTCAGCGCGGCCGCTCTACTCTTCAGCCGGTTGCGGAATCTCCAGCCGCAGTGTCAGGGTCACGTCATGGACCTTCCGGGCCGTGAACTTCAGCTCATCGCTGTAAACACCGGGTACCGCGTCCGCGGGGATCTTCAGGGTAAACCAGTACGGCTGTACGCGATCCTTCTGGATGGTGTGGCCGGGGCTGCAGTCGTGCAGGCGGTACGGGCAGTCCGGATGCTCGCGGTCTTCCACCGGCACCGGGCTTGATCTCGTCGCCGCCTGCCCGCAGGTGATCAGGGGGTGTTCGATGGCCGCTTCTTCGTTCGTCAGCACCTCCGGCAGGTGCACCCGGGGGCTGTGAATGTCGTAGTTGGCGGGGATGGCGATGAGCTGAAAGCGCACGTGGCTGCCCGGCTCGCCGCTGAGGGTGACCTGCTCGATGAAATCGCCGTCAAAAGCGTATATGTCCGGCTCGATGAAGCGGTCGGCCTCCACCTGTGCGAAGGCCCAGCGGGGCCGGTTGACATCATTTTGCGAGAGATACGAATAGGCGCGCAGGGGTGTGGTGAATGCGCGGAAATCCTGCAGTGACTGCCGGTACTGCCGGATTTCGCTTATGAGAGCCTCCAGCGTTTCGGGATCGCCGTCCTGTGCCTGCAGGGCCTTTCGGGAGAGACTCTCCAGCTTCGCTCCGAGCTTCTCCAGCCGGTGGGTGGCCGCGTCGTATCCCTGCAGCTTGCCGGGGACGTATCGGGGGTTGATGACCTCGATGAGCGCCTGGTATTGTTTTGAGCAGGTCCGCAGCTCGGTCACTATCTCCGAAAGGGAGGGTGCCTCCGCTGCGGCCAGGGCTGCCGACAGCACAAAAACGGCACACAGCGCGAGGAGGGCTCTAACGTTTTTTGCGGCCGTATTTTGGCTGATCATCGTCCTTCTTTCTAAGACGTTTTTCGAACCATACGTGCAGGCTCAGCAGGAGATAGCCACCACCCACAAGGCCGCCACCACACAGAAGCACGACCGTAAGCACAATCAACGCTCCGCTCGAGACAATCGTCTCTTCATACATTCTGTACACCATGAGAAATGCCCAGAGGCCGACAGCTCCACCGATGATCGCCCCGATCATGGTCGCTACGAGGCGGGTTACGTCATGCTTGCTGTTCATCTATAACTCGATGTCCTCCATCAACCGTTGAAAATTGAGCCCGATGATTTTCTCACGGGCGTCGTCGGAAATATCGGCAAACAGCACCTGTCCGAGCTGATAGGCGATATTCAGCCATGCCACGTCCGATCCAAACAACACCCGGTCTTCGCCCACCGCATTCACAAGCCGCTCGATGCTGTGATTGTACATGGCATAGCCGCAGGTATCGAAGTACATATTCTCCACAGGCGCGCAGATCTCGCCGATCGGATCAATGACCTCTGGTGCCGTCGAATGTGCGACGATGAACGGCATATCGGGATACTCACGGGCCAGGTCGGCGTAGCCGGGCAGGTTTTTTACATAGTGCGGCAGGTGTGATACCAGCGGGATCCGGTGCTGTGCACAGTATTCGATGGCCGGGCGGTAATGCGGGTGTTCGGGCGGTGTCTGATGCCAGGCGCAGTGAAACTTCAGCATCCGCGCGCCGAACTCCTCAAAGCACCGCAGCGTCTCGGCTTGCACATCCTCGGGATAGTTCGGGTTGATACAGCAGTGGCCGATGACCCGGTCGGGATACTTCTGCACCGCCGTTGCGGTCGCTTCATTTCCCGCTTTGTAATCGCCCTCCAGGGATTGCAGTGCATTCAATGATATCATGTCGATGCCCAGGGAATCCATGGCTTCGATAATATGGTCAATGTCGTCTTCGGGCACAAAATACCGGCTGTGAGGGCCGATATGGCCGTGGCAGTCTATGACGAGCATTTCGTCCAGATACGGCTTGATTGACTGCTGGTTGCGGACGGCGTCGCGGATGTCGGCAAAGTTGATGGTGGCCACTTATTTCACTCCCGCCAGGAGACGCTCGATATTCTTGCCCGCGATTTTGCTCTTATGCCCGTCACTGATCTGCGCACAGCTCAACATGGTCATCACGCTGGCGGGTGTGAACACGGGCCAGCCGGTGCCGAACAGGAAGCGCTCGGGATGGAAATGTCCCAGCAGGTGCTCCAAACCGTTGTGCAGCTCCCAGCGGCTGATATCCAGATACACGTTCTCAAACTCCTGCAGGATCGGGTAGATAAAGCGGCTGTGCCGGTAGCCGGTGTTGCAGAAGATGAACGTCAGGTCGCCGAAAGTTCCCAGAAGCTCCCTCAGCGCCGGAAAGTCGAAATACTGCCCCGTATCCACATAAAGCGGCATTGCGTGCTCCTGGAGCGCCTCCAGGACGGCACCGCAGGTGAATGCGTCGAAGTCATAGCTGTGGGCATACGGTGCCATCCGCGCGGCGACGGCCCCCTGCGATTTCAGCTCCCGGATATGCTCATCTGGTGGAGCAAACTCACCGGTGCCCGGCGGCAAAAGCACCACGCAGGGATGAAGTCGGGGCTCGTTGGCCACCGCCTCCACAAGCAGCCGGTTGCCCACCGATGGGTGCGTCTCCTCGGCCGCAGAATGCCAGCACACGGCCTCCTCAATGCCGAAGCTGTCCATATCGGCCAGCAGATTCTCTACCGTGCCAACTGTCTGGTAGTAGGGCCGGGTTTTCGACCGCCCGAGTCGTGCGAGGCAGTCAAACCATCGTGCAGCCATGCAGATACCTTCTTTGATGAAAGAGAATATTCAGCCCTGAAACCACTTCTTGAGGTCTTCGTCCACGGTGCCGTCGGGCAGCACCCAGTCGGGAGACACGTATCCTTCCTGCTCAAACCGCTGCTTGCGAACACAGCCCTTGCCGCCGTTGAAGCAGTACTCTTCGATCCATTTTTTGTCCAGCTTTCCGGCATCATACGCGCGTTTCATGCCGGACGTCGCGTTGTACCATCGGCACACGTTTTTCTCTGAATCTGACATATCAGTGATACTCCTTAGAAGACTTTGAAAGTATTGAAACATGGTTCTCCATCTGATTTCAGAACATGAAGGCGCACGGAATCGGCGACCACGGACGGGAAGGTATCGATTTTCTTGTGCCCGATGGCCTTCCCGATGCACGCCGCCTCCCACCGGTCAAAACGCTTAAACTGCACCTCATACTCCCGCACACGCTCTCCCTGCGCAATATCTTCGGCGGAAATGGCCGCCGATATGGCGGTCGGGCGCTCGAAATCGATCTGGGTGCTTTCGGCGGGGTTTTGGGCCTCTGCGGCGGGAGTGCCAAACCGCCGGTCCAGCTCCGCCCCCATCTCCTGCAGCCGTGCGACATCGGCCTGTGGCAGCAGCCCCCGGTCATCGGGGCCCACATTCAGCAGCAGGTTGCAGCCGCGGCCGACGGAATGGATGTACATATCAACCAGCCGCTCGGTGCTTTTGAGACTGGCGGCGTCATCAGCGTGCCAGAACCAGTTTTCGCGGATCCGGGCATCACATTCGGCCGGCAGCCAGTGGGGGAAGCCCGCCATATACTCCTCGGTCAGATGCTCGGTGTTGATGTCATCGGGGGTGACGACATTCCAGCAGGGGTCGGCGGCCAGGCCGTCCTCATTTCCGACCCAGCGGTAGTCGGGATCGCCCATATTGAAAATGGCCGCCCCGGGCTGAAGCTCTCGCAGCGCCCCGATAATCCGCTCCCAGTCATAGACATGCCCGGCCGAGCCCGCGCCATCCAGCCAGATGCAGGTCACCTCGCCGTAGCGGGTCAGAAGCTCCGTCCACTGGCGTATGTAAAAATCGTCGTACGCCTCATTGTCCTCATAGCACGGCTCGTGGCGGTCCCACGGTGAGCAGTAAATCCCCAGCTTCAGGTCATGTGCCTCGCAGGCCTCCGCCACCAGCCGGATGACATCGCCCTGTCCATCCTCCCACGGGCTCGATGCGACGGAATAGTCGGTGGTGTCGGTCTGCCAGTTGCAGAAGCCCTCGTGGTGCTTGGCGGTCACCACCAAATATCGCATCCCGGCCTCCCTGGCGGTCCGCGCCCACTGCATCGGGTCCAGCTCTGTCGGGTTGAAAAGCTCCGGGCTTTCGTCCCCCTCACCCCATTCGAGGTCGCTGAATGTGTTGAGGCCGAAATGGCAGAACATCCCGAACTCCATATCGGCCCACACAAGCTGTTTTTCAGTCGGCAGCGGACGGTCAGGGTTGCTCATAAAGCCGTATCATTCGCTTTCATGCAGCTCGATCATGTAATCCCCGGGCGCCATGGTCACAGTCATCTCGCGGTCGTGGCACTCGATGGCGGCAAGCTGGGTGCCGGTGAGAACGTGCAGCTCGCCGGGCTCAAGCTCATCGGGGAGGGTCTCGGTGACCTGCGCCTCGTCCTCCGTCCAGTTGCGGGCCACCGCGTGGTCTCCCAGGAGCTGGATTGATGCGCCCTGCCGGTACATCTGCGCGACCTCCCAGCTGGTGAGGAAATACAGGTCCGGATGTTCGTTCACCAGCTTTTCCAGCCACCACGCAGCCTGCCTGTAGCCGTTTTCGACCTGCTCGTCAACGAATGAGACGTAATTTTTGCGGTGAGACGAGCAGATGGCCGGCCGGTTGTTTTCCCAGGCGGCGATGACTTCATCATACGCATGTTTGGCGTGGCGGCGGCCTTCGAGGTCACCTTCACCAAGCGGTTCCAGCCACGTGTTTCGGTTCAGATAGGTCATTTCAATATCCTCGCGGAGGTCTCCGGCGGGATGCGAGAAATTCGGCTCACCTTCATTGGCCCACGAGCCGGTGCCCTTACACATGCGGCAGCGGATGCCCTCGTCGGCCCATACCGCCTCCGTCTCGTCGGTCGCGTCACTGTTGACCGCACAGCGAGCGGGCTGGCCGAAGAGGATCTCCATCCTCCGGATGGCCGGTGCGATCCACTCCGCCTGCTGCTCGGGCGTCATATCCACGTATTCGCCCACCCGCTCCCTGCATTGAAACATCTGGTAAGGGAAGATGGCGGCCGCTCCGGTATCGCCCTCGCGAACGGCGTCGAGCCACAGATATGGCTGTGCGTGATGCAGCCGGGTGTGAAATTCGGGACACCACACCCCCCGCCGCATCCCCTCACGGGCCTTTGCGACGATGTCACCGCGCTCCCAGCGGTCCGGGACCCCTTCATCCAGAAACATGTCGTGATATGTCTGCATGCCGGCAGCTTCAATGGCGCGGTAATCCGGATTCGCCACCGCATAGCAGGCAGTGAAAACGACGGGTCGTCCGTCGCAGCCGCGAAAGCCCTCCAGAAAGGCAAACAAACGCTCCAGGTCTGCGGGCGTCTCCAGGCTTCCATCCACCCATCCGGGCAGTGACTGCAGGTATTCCTGCACTGCATCAATCTGCCTGACGGCCTGAAGGGCCTCCCGGTCCGGCGCCCAGGCGCATATCCCCCAGTCATCGCTTTCAATAACCACAGCTTTGCGCTTTGCCCAGTCGATAGTCATCGAACCGCCTCCCCACACGTCAACGTCATTTGTTCTCTATTCCGCCTGCAGGGGCAAAAGCCCTTCGCGTTTCAGAATTCTAAAGCGATCTGCAGGCCGGTTGACACGCCGTTTTAGGCAGTGCTACCATACTCACAGACGACCGTATGATTCATCCTCGACACGGCGGGCTCATTCTTTTTGTCAGCACCATTCATCCGAGGCTTCCGCGCGGCTGTTGGGCTGGAGGCAAACCATGATGCAGAAGAATTACTACGATATCCCCGACGACTTCAACAAGGATCTGAAGATCTTCAGCGGATCGTCGCATCCCCGGCTTGCACGCGACATCTGCATGCAGTTGCGAATCCCGCTGAGCGAAACGGAAATTGACCGTTTCCCCAACGATAACCTGTGGGTGCAGATCCAGGAAAACAGCCGGGAGAAGGACGTTTTTGTCGTCCAGACAGCCTCCCCGCCCGTGAACGAGCACATGATGGAGCTTTTTTTGATGATCGATGCTCTCAAACACGCCTCCGCGCACCGCGTGACCGTTGTGATGCCGTATTATGCGTACGTGCGGTCGGATAAGAAGGATGCGCCGCGGATTTCTGTGGCGGCACGCTTGATGGCGGACCTGATGGAAGCCTCCGGTGCCGACCGGCTCCTGACGATGAATCTGCATTCGGGGCAGGTCCAGGGATTCTTCCAGGTGCCTGCCGACCACCTCACCGCTGTGCCGATCCTGTGTGAGTACTTTCGGGAAAAGCTGAATCTGGACGATCCCGAGATAGCGAAACAGTTTATAGTTGTCGCCCCGGACGCCGGCAGCGCCAAACGTGCCGGCCAGTACGCCCAGCGCCTCGACCTTCCCCTCGCCGTCGGCGACAAACGCCGAATTGACAGCGAAACGGTGACCATGCACGGGGTGGTCGGTGATGTCGAGGGCAAAAATATCATCATTTTTGATGACGAAATCGCCACGGGTGGATCGATTGTCCAGCTCGTGGAAATGCTCAAACGCGACTATAACGTGGGGAAGATTTATGCAGGCGCGGCGCATGGTGTGCTGGTCGGACCTGCCATCGAACGGTTCACCAATGCCCCGATCGAAGAAATCGTCGTCACCGACAGTCTTCCGCTGCCCGATGAGAAGAAAATGGACAGGATCACACAGGTTTCCGTCGCTCCGCTGCTGGCATCGGCCATCTACGCGATCCACACAGGCGAATCAGTCAGCGCGCTCTTCCGGTAAAATAGCCCTTTGGACCCCACACGGCCGGTTCGTGTGCAAATAAGGCGGCCCCGATGAACGGGGCCGTTGGCGATTTACAAATCTCTCCGCTGCATTCTCGCAGTGGCTCTACTGGAGCCCGGAGCGAACCCTGACCGCCAGCACCGCTTCCAGTATTATAAGTGTAGCGCTTCAGGACGCATGAACGTGACATATCCCAATACTACAGGTGAAACATGGACATTAAGCCACTTCTCTCAACCTTCGTACTGATTTTCCTCGCCGAACTCGGTGACAAAACCCAGATCGCCGCCGTCTGCCAGGCCGCAGAGTTTCAGCGGCCATGGATGGTGCTGATCGGGGCCTCCGTCGCCCTCATTGTTGTCAGCGCCATCGGTGTCGGAGTCGGACACTGCTGCGGACAATTCCTCCCCACTGATATCATCCGCTATATCGCCGGCGGCCTGTTCATCGTCATGGGCGTCCTGCTCATTCTCAACATCATGTAGATGGTGTCCCCGGGGCGGTCTGCTCGGCGAACAACGTCTCGACAGATGCCGTGCGTGGGCTTATAGCGATGTGCGGTCTTCGCTGCGGGGGTCTTTTACGAGCTCGCCGCTGTACAGGATACCTTTCATCGCCCGCTCCCGATTGATTCCTGAAGCGTCGTATAGCGACTCATGTGTATCCACCTCATTGACCATCACCCCGGAGCGGTGCCTGCGCAACGTGTTTACGACCGTTCCGTCCGGGCGCACCAGCATGCTCGGCCAGTTCTGGTAGTAGCTGCACGCATTGGCCGCCGATATCCACATGTAGTTGCTCGCCGCACGCGCCTGTACCGTCGTGGGCATGATGATATTGTGTACGGTCGGGCCGTCTTTGTTTGCATTGTGAAACGGCTGAAACAGAAGCTGGACGCCCCGCTTCTTGTAAGCGCGGTAAATCTCCGGGAACCGCAAGTCGTAGCAAATCAGGATGCCGCAGGTGACACCGTTGATTTTGAACACGCTGAGGTGATCGGCGGGTGAATAAAACCGCAGGTCGCCCCCGGTGCAAAAGCACTTGTCATAGCGCTCAACCACGCTGCCGTCCGGGGCGATGACGTAGGCGCAGTTGTGGGGCAGATGATCGCCGGAAAGCCGGTGGGTGCTGCCGATGATCACCCAGATTCCGGCCTCTGCCGCAGCATCACAAACCGCTGCGTTTTCTTCCGCCAGCGCCTCCCAGTCATACCCCTCCCAGGAGTCAAAGTGCGTTCCGGCGTAGCCGGAGATGGCGGTTTCGGGGAAGTGTGCGACATCTGCGCCCATATCTGCAGCCTGCTGAATCTGGCGGCGGGCCTGCAGCCCGTTGCGCCGGATGGTATCGGTAATGGCAAACTGGCAGGTAGCGACATTTACAACGCCGTTTTTGCCCATGAGGTATATCCCCCGCATGCAAAAAAATAAGCCCCTGCGCCGCCGCAATGAAACATGGCTCTGACGCGCACAGAGGCGGTATGTCAGCACATTGGGTGAATCTGATCCCTCGCCTTATAAACAGGCGCGGGAGTCTGGTCCTTGGCGCCCGACGATGTGGTTGCAACGAAAGGTGACTTCTTCCCCAGCGCTGCCCTGTTCGCCGTTTCAGCTCTGGCCTGTTTTTACAGCTCCCACTGCTCGTCAAGCCTGACGACCTGGCCGGTCCGGGCGGATTCTTTGGCCGCCTCCATCACCCGCAGCGTCTCCACCATGTCGTTGATGTCGGCCACCGGCTCCCGGCCCTCGTCGAAGCACTCCACGATATCCCGGGTCTGATAGGGATACACGTCATTGAACTCCGCGCCGTCAATCTCTTCGTTGTCACCCTCGAAGCGCTTGATGGTGCCCTCACCGAGCTTTTCGGTGCACACCTGCAGCCTGTCGGTGGAGATCGAGAAGTACCGCTCATAGCCTTCGGGCGTGGTATAGCTGATCTCGCCGACACCGACCGCTCCATCCGCATTGATCATCTGGATGCAGCAGAGGTCCTCGATATCCAGCCCGTGGATGGAATGCGTCCAGTGAGCTTTGACCTCGACGATGGGGGATTTACCCAAAAGCAGGAAGAGATCCACGACATGTGCGCCGAAGTTCCACAGCGGGCCGGCTCCCGTCCGCTCCGGCTGCAGCATCCAGCCGCAGTGCAGGTCGGGATAGCGGAAGGGAGGGCCGGCGAAAAGACCGTAGTAATAGCGCCCGACGGTGCCGATGTCCTCTCCGAGCTCTCTGAGGCGCTGGATGATGCCGTACTGGCGGCTGACCAGTGCGACGCCGTTCCACAGGTCTTTTTCATTCGCCTTCCTGGCGACCTGTGCCAGCCTGCGCCACGACAGGCCCATCGGCTTCTCCATGTGGAAGGGCAGGTCGTGATCCACGAGCCAGTCGGCCAGCTCGGTCATCTGGTCGTGCGGTGCATGGGCCCAGATGAGGTCCGGCTCGATCTCCCGCAGCATCTTTTCGTAATCGGTGTACTGTGCGGCATCCACCCACTCGGCGGTTCGCTCGACGTAATCTTTATCTACATCGGCGATTGCGGCGACGGGCTGATCAATGTCCGCGAGAGCCTCCAGGTAAAACGGGACGTGCCAGTGCTGAAGGCCGATAAAAGCGATCTTCATTGTCGTTCCCTCCATGTAAACAGTCGTGCTTCAAACATGTCCGGCTGGCGTGCGCCGGACGGGCAACAGGATAGTGCAGAGACCGGGCAAATGCAAACCTCAGTCATGACATTGTGCCAGCACATACGGGCCGTGCGGGATGACGGCGATCGTGGCATCCGGCCCGTACTGCTCGATGCACTTCGCCACGGCGTCCTCAATTGAGGTGACAGGTGTTACGAAGAGCTGTTGCTGCAGGTCACGCGGGATTCCGGTGGAGTAGTTGAGAATCTCCACGCGGCGCAGCAGCCGCTCCTGCTTGTGTATCTGCCACAGGTCGATTTCCCGGCGGTCGGTGTTCAATGCCTCCCGGACAAGGCCGTGTATGTCGTCTGATTCCAACAGCGCCTGCTGAAACTCCTCGCCGCCGATGCCCTCGGCATTTTGCTGGGCGATGATAACGGTGCCGCCGTCTTTGACCACCGGCCCGGCCGCCACCATGCCCTTCACACCCTGGTAGAAGGTCAGATCGAGGGGATAGCCGCCACCGGTGGTGACGACGATATCGGCGGGTTCGCCGACGGTCACCGTTGTCTGCTCGCGCGCCCGTTTCACAGCTTCCTGGTGGGCTGCAAAGAGGCCGCCGCCGAACACTCCTGTCACATTACGCTCTTCGTCGAGGGTGACGTTCACGATAAAATCAGCGCCACCTGACAGCCCCGC
>JAWODS010000420.1:0-11318 GCA_046483205.1 Armatimonadota bacterium
CAAGCAGGCTGTCGTCATGGGTGCCGGTGGTCAGAAGCTCTTCGTATTCGGCCAGAAGGGCGGCCGCCTTTCGCACCGTTGCGTTGAACTGGCTGTCGAAAGCCCAGATGCCCACGAGCGAGAAACCGACGGCATCCCAGTCGATGACCGTCTGCAGAAGCTGGTTGGTCAGCCAGTGTCGCTGCCGCCACGCCACGGCCATCGAGTTCATAGCGTAGCCGCTCACGGTCACATTCATCACCACGGGCAGCTCGTTTCCGCCTGCTCGCGTCGCCTTCCGATAGCTTTCTGCCACGCCGGCATCATTTTTCGCCCAGTGCACCCCCATGACTGTGTCCACGACCTGCGGCGCCATGGACCATTCGACACCGTAGGCCTGCCGCGTGTAATCGTTGCGGAGGCCGGAGTAGATTCGAAAATCAGCCTCCGGGTTGGCCCGCTGCGCCGCCTGTTTGGTCAGCTTCCACGCGCGCGTGTGCTGCCAGCACTTGAAATCGACCCACTTCTCGTACAGCTCATGACCTTCGACGATGGCTTTTACGGTGGGAATCTCGTCGAGATCGGCATAATCGGCAAAAGCTCGGAGACACCGCTCGTCCATGCACACCTGCCCATGACCTTTGGGGGTTTCGGAGATGTCGCGGGCCCGGACCTTCGGAGCCGCCCGGATCTCAAAGTCCCACCATACGCCGTCAAGGCCGTTGAGCTGTACCGCCTGGCTCACACCGTCAAGCAGCCGCCCCAGCCAGGGGTTCTCGAAGCCGCCCCCGACACCTGATCGGTTTTCATCATATTTGTCACCATCCAGCGCGTGGGTCAGGCACACGCGGTAATCGGTGGTCTTATTCCCCGCCCACGTGCTGGCCCAGTATTCCGGATGCGCCTTGCAGTACGCCTTCGCCTGTCTGCCGTACAAAAAGTACATGTATGACCTCGCTTCCATCCCGTTGTCCTGAGCCCACTGTGCCGCGAAATTGGTGAAATCGAACTCTTCAAAGGGCTTTTGGTGTTCAGGCAGCCGCAGGGCGGGATAGATGGTATTCAGGCCGATGCGTTTCAACCGCTGCAGGTACATCGCCTGGATATCCTCATCCAAAAGGGCGAAGAAACTTTCCGCCAGCCACATCGATATCTCGATCTCCCGGGGCTTCGGTGTGTCGGGGGCGGGTACCAGGGCGGAGCTGCCGGAAAGGGCCTCCGTGCCGTCTGTGAGCACCGCCCAGTTCACCCGATCAGTGCCAGTAAAATCATCAGGGACGTGCAGAGAAATAGTCGGCAGCATCCAGGGGTCGTCGAAGTTTGCTGTGGTAGTCTCAACGGGCAGCGGGAGCCACCAGGTGACTTTCCCGCCCGCCTTCTCTTCCGGCACGGTCAGCGGCAGCGCGCGGTTGTCGGGGTCGCCCGGTTTTGGCACCACTTCGGTTCTCAGCTCTCCGGCGCCCGGCCATGCACACATGCCCTCCGCCTCATTCATATGGTCGATGAGCAGGAGGTTTTTGTCGGGCTCGGCGTCGCTGACCAGCTTCATATCGTCAAGATACAGCCGCCCCCAGGTATCGGCGATGCCCCATTTCACGGCCACCAGCACCAGGGCGGTGGCATTTTCGGGTGCCGTCAGCTCCACCTCGAAACGCTTCCAGTCGTACGTGCCTTCATCAAACATGATCCAGGCGGGGTACTTCCGAATTGCCCGCATATTCTCATCGCGGAAAAAGCCGCTGAGCTGAAAGGCGTGCCCCTCGATATTTTCACCTTTTGCCATACACGAGAAGGTGTAGGTGCGCCCGGGCTCGACTTTCATACCCATATACTTGCGAATCTCGGGCGTGAAAGTGAAAATGCGTCGGTCTCCCTGCACCTGTTCGCTGCTGGATTTTGGCCGTTCCAGGAACAGCCCCTGGCGGTCGAGGTCATGCAGGTCGAGGCTACGTGACGCCAGGGCCGCCGGTACCTCCACACGCAGCTCGTACGTTTCTACGCCCTCCAGGTCCACCGCCGGAAGCCGCGGCCTCAGCATGAGCATCTCCCCCGGCTCATATTCCATCTCCTCCGCCCAGAAGGCCGTATTCGGCTCGACAACAGCCTGAGACACAGTGCAGGCGCTCAGTATCAACAGGACCAGAACCATTGCCTGTGTTCTGCGCATGAACATCCTCTCCCTGTATCCTCGTCCTTAAGATATAGCTCGTGCAGCGGTCTGTGATTCGCCGGTTCAGTATCCTTTTTGCCTTTTTGGCAACGCGTTCCTTCTCTGGCGGAAAATCATCGGGGACCACGGCACGTTATCAACTGTCGTATATAAATTATTGTTGTTTTGGAGGGAAAGTGCGAGACAGTCGCGAAGTTTTAAGTTGAGACATGCATCCAATCTGTCATAGGGGTGAGACGTATGAAGAGACGTAGAGGCTTCACACTTATTGAACTCTTAGTTGTGATCGCAATCATTGCGATCCTCGCTGCCATCCTCTTCCCGGTCTTTGCACGGGCAAGAGAAAAGGCACGGCAGACGAGCTGCCTGAGCAACATGCAGCAGATCGGCCTTGCGGTCCTGCAATACTGCCAGGACTACGACGAAATGTTCCCACGGTACACAAATATCGAGGTGCCGGGGTACAACGACGGCGTTTCCAGCAATGGGATATCCACATGGAGCACGATTCTCCCGTACTGCAAGAATACCCAGATCTTTCGCTGCCCCAGCCAGGAACCGACCGCAACGTCCACGTGGGGCAGTGTGAAAGTCACGTGCGACTATGGATGGAACTGGTACGTTTTTGTGCAGTATCGGACGGACAGCGGCGACATCGATCGCAGCAAGTACGAGCCGACCGGATGGATACCACCCTTCTACACTCAGAAAAATGAATATGACCCATCCCGCATCGCCGTTATATCGGAGATAGACAGCGGCAGATACTGCTTCTGGGACTGGGCGGAAAACTGGGGTTGCTGGCGGCATAATGACGGCCAAAACGTCACATACGCCGATGGCCACGCCAAGTGGCACGCGAAAAACGACATCATAGACGGCTTCGACTCGTACGGATACAAGAAATAGGGCATCCGGCACGAAGAGGTCCTCCGTACACCTCATGACGTACCCGCCAACATCCGTGAGTGACACTGCTCACGGATGTTTTTTATGGACTATGGATCAGGACTCCGTTCAGTTTTGAGAATCTTTTGGCAGACTTGCACAGCGCGCCTCTCCGGTCCCACGTTCCCGATTATCCCCAACCGCACTGTGCTCCATAACAGCGTCGCATTATATTCTTACATCCAGAGCAGGAAAATGCTCACCACCGGCGAAGATATATATGATAATGTACGTATTTAATGTGTCCAATAGGGGTGAAGCGCATGAAGATACGCAGGGGGTTTACACTCATTGAGCTGTTAGTTGTGATCGCAATTATTGCGATCCTCGCCGCCATTCTCTTCCCCGTCTTTGCACGGGCAAGGGAAAAGGCACGGCAGAGCAGTTGCCTGTCGAATATGAAGCAATTCGGCATTGCGAATCTGGCCTACGCTCAGGACTACGACGGGCAGTGGCCCAATTCCTACACCATTCAGATTGACGGCTACGATGACGGCGTATGTTCCAACGGAATGCGGGCCCCGTACAGCACCATTATGCCGTATATAAAGAACGCCCAGCTCTTCCACTGCCCCAGCGTCGAACCACTTCCCTCTTACAATTACAGTGGTGTGACGATCCGGGCGACGTATGGCTGGAATTGGTGGACCACCATTCGCTACGGCGTGGAACAGTACCGGCCAATTGGCTCGCACTGGGTGATCTACTCGCAGAATACGAATCCGCCCGATCTCGACGTCGCCCGGATCCTGCTGATGACCGAACATAAGATGACGTACCACACCTGGTTCCCTGACTGGGCGGACTATCGCGCCTCCTATCCGCATAATGACGGCCAGAATGTGCTGTTTGCGGACGGGCATGCCAAGTGGCAGAAAGACACTGTCATCATCAACAACTACAACTACTACGGATACCAGACCGACTGATTTGACCGGGCCTACGCATTTGAACGCTCATCTCTGCGTCAACTCGCTACGCGGCGTAGAGGTGAGCGTTCTGTTTATGTCGAATGATGTGGGGAGCGCTGGTGCCTGAGCCCGGTGGCATTTGTCTGCCGCATGGTGTATGGACATCAACGTGGCAGTGCCAGTTGATTGGACCACGTTTCATGACGGAGGGGTCCCATGTCTTCGCGCTTTCTCGTGGCTGTCGCCATCATCACCTTCATCTCCGCCACCGCCGTCTTCGGGCAGGTGTGGCAGGAGGGTTTCGAAGACGGCGTATCAGGGGCCGCAGCGTACCACTCCGAGGCGCCCAATACGCAGCTTGAAGCCCGGAGCGACGGCGCGGCCGAGGGAGAAAGCTACCTCCACGCCGAGCTCCCGGGGGAAAGAAGCCTCGAGGGTTTTCGTGTCCAGGCGACCGGGATTCCGGGCGACCGGCTTGTAACGGTTACGGCGCAGATCCGGGGCGCCGGAAAGGCCTGGATGTTTCTGAAGTCGGCAAACGGCTGGCTGTACGGCCCGCGGTCGGTGGAGCTTTCCGACAGATGGCAGGAGATTTCGCTTTCGAAGGCGCTGGAACCGGGCCGCACCTATCTGAGCATCTACTTCATCAGCCGCAAAGCCGGAGACGGCAGTGTCTATGAAGTGGATGATGTGCGGGTCACCGCCGAACAGCCGCTGCAGACGTGGGATGAAGCGGTCGCTTCTGTGAAGTTTGAGGCCGAGAATTTTCCGCAGGACCCTGCGAACATCGATTCAGTGTACGATTCCTCCGGCTTCCGGGCGCTTTCGGGCAAAAAGTATTTCGCCGCCACCGGCCTGCCCTTCCCTCGGACAGCACGGCCCGTCTCGATTTATGCTCGCGTGCAGGCGCCCTCTGAAAAGGACAGATTTTCACTCGTCACGCGGCAGCCGGGTGTCGGACAACGCCTCCAGACTCTGAAGCCCGAAAAATCCGGGGAATGGCACTGGCTGCAGTTCGACCCCGTGACGGCTGGCGTGGTGGGCGATGCCTTCGAGATCCAGTGCCGCCAGGATAAGGCCAGCGTCGAACCGGCGGCTATTGACTGTGTGGTCATCAGCACGGATGCGGACATCCCCCTCACCGGCCTGCAGGACGCGCCCCCTGCGCTGGCGAGCTTTCCGATGGCCGCCGTGGGCCGGTGTGATACGCCGCCGACCATTGATGGCGTCGATGGTGATGTGTGCTGGAGCCGGACCGTGTCCTGCAGCAACTTCCTGCAGATTCGGTCCCTGGCACCAGCCGTCGGGGATACGATTGTGCGGCTGTGCTACGACGACGAAAACCTCTACGCCACCTTCGGCTGTCTCGAACCAATGCTGGACCCGGTAAAGCAACAGCGCCACGAGTTCGTCGCCCGCGCTGAAGAGCACGATGGTGATGTTTATCGGGATGAGGCAGTTGCGCTGCTTGTGGATCCGGACGGCGACGGACGGCACCTGTACGATATCGCTGTGAACGCCCTCGGGACGGTGGCTGATGCAAAATGCACCGGCCCGGATTACTGGAAATCCCGCGATAAGAGCTGGGAATCCGGCGCTGTGGCAGCGGGTACCATCGGTGACGACGCGTGGATCGCCGAGGTCAAGATACCCTTTGAGGAGCTGGGCGGCCCGCCATCGCCCGGCGACCGCTGGAAGGTGACTCTGGCCAGGGTCGCTCGGGCGCGGAGTGAAAAGAGCTCCTGGAACCCCTCCGGCAGCGGCTTTCACGCCCCTGAGGTCTTCGGTGTGCTGGAGTTTTGCGACGAGGTCCCGGACGTGGTGGTCTTAGAGCCACAGACGGTCAATCCCGGCACCAATGCTCTGAACGTGGCGCTGCAGGGCGAGGCACCACCCCCGCTTTTGATCACCTCTCGCCTCCTGGGGTCGAAAGCCAGCGTGTACGACCATTCATTCATGCCGGGCGATGAGGAGCGGATGACCCACGAGTTTGCCATCCCCGATGAGGGCGACTGGCAGATTGCCCACATGGCGCTGGATGCGGTGTCGCTGAAGCCGCTTTATGTGACTGCAAATGTGGAGCGTGCGGTGACCATCTCGCGGGCCACGCTCACCCTCGCCTCCGACGGTCCCTACAGCGTCCATGTCAATGGGATGCCCGCTGCCACGGGTCAGGAGGCCGACGGAGGGGAGATAGAGATATCGCTGGCGGATGGGCCGAATGTCATTGCGGTGGAGGCTGAAAACGGCGCCATTGCGGCACAGATCGAGGCTCCGGGAATGCCCGCACAAAGCGTGCGGTGGAAGCTGGCGCCGACGGACGCCGAGAATGTGCTTCAGCCGGATACCGCCGACAGCCGCTGGGAAACAGCACCGGTGGTGAAAGAACACCGCGCGCTGGGCGCGTACTATGGGAAAGACGGCGAACCGACGGTTCTGCGGCATACTGTTTTGTGGGACAATACCCGCCTGTGGCCACTACCGGATCCGGCTCTTTACATCGCCCGCAACACCGCCCAGCATATGAATATCGTGCTCGACGTCCCCGATGGCCGGCGGTTTGACGGGTGGACGACATACCTGGCCATCCCGGAGGGTTTCGAATTCCTCGGAGCCGCGGGCTATTACGGGGAATATCTCTCCTACCAGCCGAAATACGAGTGTGAAAACACCGGCAGCAAAGAGGTACTCGGCCAGCAGATGAACGTGTGGAAAATCACCGCCGATAAGACCGTCGCGCCCGGCCGGCACTGGGTGATGTACCTGCTGGACGCATTCGTCAGGTGCAATGAAGACAGCCCTGATCAGGCGACGCTCGCATACTGGTCGGAGGCCAATGACGGGACTATCAGCGAGCCGCTGCAGGAGATCCCGGTCCGCGCTCTTCCGGGATTGCAGGGCCAGCAGCCGCAGGAGCTCACCTGGCAGCTCTGGGGCTCATATTTCAACGCCCTGAACAGGCCGGAGCTTCGACTGGCGACACTGCAGACCATGCAGGACGCCGGGATGACCGACCTGGTGGCCGGTGATGCATGGACCGGCGAGCACGCCTCGTCATACGGCATCACCAACACCTGGAGCACGAGCTTCAAATCTTCCGCCATCAACATGAGCAATTACCTTAAGGCGCACCCGGAGGACCGGCTTATCGGTACTGACGGAAAGCCGTCCGATCAGTACGTCTGCATGACCCGCCTGCTGGGTGATGCCTGGGAGGTCGCCGAGGGGATTTTAGCGGAGGAAATCGAGAAGCGTCATCTCGACCGCTGTGAATACGACTTCGAGGAACCCGCCTTCTACGGGCCGCATTCGTGCTACTGTCCGCGCTGTCTGGCCGCATTTCGCGAGGAGGCCGATATCAGCGCGGATGTGGAGCTGACGCCGGAAATCATCAGGCGGCAGTACCGGCAGGAGTGGCTGGACTTCATGGCCCATCGGGCGGCGGAGCTTTTCGTCCGCTTCAGCGACAGCATTCACCGCATTGACCCGGATGTGAAGTTTTCGATTTACAGCGGCTACCAGACGCCCGAAAACGTCGAGCGATACGGCGTTGACTGGGCGCTGGTCGGGCAGAGGCAGGCGTGCGATGACGCCGGGTGTGGATACGGGCGGCATGAAGAGTATGTGAACGCCACCGTGGAGGCGCTGCAGGGCATTCCGCTTTTGTGCGGGGCGCTCCTGCGTCCGGACGTATCAGACAGCACCCAACCCCTGCGGCCGCTCACGAAGGCCCGGATGATCCGCCGCTCGCTGGACGCCACCGGGGGAGCCCTGGTGTGCAACCGCTTCCTGATGGATGGCCGGTGCTGGAGAGCAGTTGCCGAGACGACCCGGCTGGTAGCGCAGTACGAAGAGCTGTTTGCCGAAGCCCGCCCGCAGCCGGTTAGCGACTTCAACCCGGCGATCGTCTGCCAGGTTTCCGACGGAGAGACCACCCTGGTGTGTGCGATGAACGATACCGGCAAGCAGGTGACACACACGATTCCGCTGCCCGCAGATGCCGGTGGCGGTGTCGAATTTTATTCCGGCACGCAGGTGACAGCCGGACAGCCGGTTGAATGTACCCTCCCACCCGGCGAGGCCGCCGTTTATGTGCTCAAGCCATAGTAGCAAGGTTCGTCCATATCTTACTTCTGGAGGCTTTATGATGCGCATATCTACAACATTAATACTCGCTCTAATGGTCTGTATCAGCGCCTCATGGGCGGTGCAGGTTGAGAAATCTGATGAAGCAATCGCCCTGAGCAATGATCTGTGCAGCGTCGAAGTGGATCTTGCGAAGGGGAGTGCTCCGATCCGTGCACGCGCAGCGGGAAGCGAGGAGCCCCTGCTGCAGGCCACTCACATGTCCATGTATTTTTCGGAGAACGAGCACTGGGTCAGTGAGACCTGGATCAGGCCCGGGGCGGTTGAGACTGCTGACGCCGACGGTGGACAGTCAGTTGTGACGGATTCGAAGAATTTCGGCGGCTTTGCACTGCGCAGGACGGTCACGCTTATCGATGACAGCCCGGTGGTGCAGGTGCGCTATCATCTTGTGGCGGAAAAGGAAACCAGGCCGCAGCTCATTGTTCCGATGAATATTCACGCCGGGCCCGAGGCCGACCGTGTGGCGACGCCCGGTGGCGCCATGGACGCGGGAGACATCGAAGTGTCCAATTTCGCCATCGAGCTGAAAAGCAAATGGTATGCCTTCCAGTCATCGGTAACCGGCCGCGGCCTCATCGTAGCGCCGATCATCACTTCTGACCTGCACACCAAGCCATACATCCAGCACCGCGAGGATGACAGCCTCGGCCTGGCCTGGCGCATCCACCCCATGAAGAGCTACACGGAGGGCGAGGATTTCTCATTCGCGTACAACATTGCCCTTTTCGAAGGCGATTGTGCGGCCGCGGCACAGAGCGTGGTGCAGGCCGGGGCGGGACCGATCAACGAGCTTCCCACACCTGAGCCGGAATCCACCGACGGGGAGGCGGGATGGCTGCCGGTGGCGTACTGCCCCGAAGCCTCCAGCGCTCCCGGAGTTGACGGTCACATTGATGAGGCATGCTGGACCAACGACGGAGAGTTCGACCGCTTTCAGACCGTCAAAGGTGACGCATATCCGAAGGCCGACACGACGGCGCGGGCGGTGCTCCACGGCGACACCCTGTACCTGGCGATCCGCTGTGAGGAGCCGAATATGTCCGACCTGCAGACCAATGCGCCGCCGGGGAGCAACCAGGTCTGGACGGATGATGCCGTCGAGGTCTTCATCGACGCCGACGGTGACGGCAAGGAATACGCACATCTCATCGTCAATGCCGCGGGCGTCCAGCAGGATAATCTTATGGCCGAACGCGGGGTGCAGTACCAGTGGGCGGCCGAGACGGTGCGGGGCGATGATTTCTGGAATGCGGAAATATCCATCCCGCTGAGCGACCTCGGAGTAGAGCGACCGGGCGCCGGCGAAACCTGGCGCTTCAACATCTGCCGGTCCCGGCATCCCGTGCGCGAGCTGAGCTGCTGGTCACCGACCATGCAGGGCTTCCACCGGCCTGAATACTTCGGCTGCCTGGTCTTTGGGGATCCTGCGGTGCTGATCAGCGGCGTGAAAACAGGGCTGCAATCGAAGGAGGACGAGCGGTCCCTGAACCTGCGAATCGACCCTTCAACCGCAAAGGGGCAACAGGCCAATGTTGATCTTGCCGTCCTTCGCGAGGGCCAGCAGACCGATCAGGGGGCGTATCAGGGGGCTGTGACTGCAGATCTGGCCGAGGTGCGTGTCCCGTATGCGATTGATACGCCCGGCCCGTACGTGCTGGATGTTGATGTATCGGCTTCCGGCGCCCCGGTCATGCAGGCCAGCTTCGCGGGAACCGTGTACAGCCAGGGCCTCGCCAGCGCCGTGTATCCCGCCGAAGAAGACGGTAACAGCCTCTTCATCGCAAAAGGCACGGCCCAGCATGTGTTTTTCGTACCCGCGAATCATTCGGACAAAGACTACGAGGAGTTTGATTTTGTGCTCCTGCTGCCTGAGGGGATCGACGTTTATGACGGCGTGGGCGGACACCTGGATCTGTATTACAACGCCACGCTGCAGGAGACCTCGACGGTTGAGCGTGATGGCCACACTATGACCAGGTGGGTGTGGCGCTCCAGCAAATCCATGGGCAAGCGGGACATCGCGAAAACGCGGTTTTACCGGAGCTGGCTTCCTGTATTGACGGTGGATGAGGATCTCGCGCCGGGATCGTATCCATGGTACTTCTACATCCAGTCCGGAGAGGACAGGGAGCATGAACACCGTGGTGACCTGACGATTCTCCCGCCGCTGCAGGGCCGCCAGCCGGAGCATCTCACCATCGGCATGGCCTGCTGGACGATTGATCCGAACTTCCGGTTCTGGGAGGACCTCCTGGATACGTACCGGGCCTGCGGGATGAACCTCGCCGAATCGCACATGAACCGGCATGAAGAGCGCTGGTCGGAAGCGGTCCGGACGCGAGATATGGCGCCATGGGATGCCATGTGGTGGTTCTGGTGGAATGACGAGTACCTGCAGGCGCACCCGGACCATGCCGCAGTGACGTTCGAGGGCGAAAAGGATGAAAAGCGGATATGCCCGGAGATCATGGCCGGGGAGGACGAGGAAGCGATCTCCGGCCTCATGGAGAGCATCGTCCAGAATTACCGGGCCGGTCGCATCGAGGGAAGCTGGTACGACCTCGAGGGCCCGGCTTCATTCAATATATGCTTCTGCCCCCGCTGCATTAGCCGGTTCCGGGACTTCGCCGACATTCCCCCAGACGAAGATCTCACTCCGGCGAAGATCCGGGCGAAATACGCCGACGAGTGGGTGGAAATGGCCTGTCGGCAGACCGCCGATGTGCTGGAGCGTATGAAGGAATATGCGGCCGACCACGACGCAGAAGGCTGGAAGCTGGCGGTGTACAGCGCCGTGCAGAACGAGCACACCCGGCGGTCGTACCGTGTTGACTGGCCGATGATCGTTCCCACAATTGATGTGGCGACCCCAAGCTTTTATTCGATGAATGCCGGATCGCTGCCCACCACCTTTGTGCAGGGCAACCTGGAGTTCCAGTCGGTCGTGCGCGGTGTCAGAGATATTCCCATCTGGAACACGCTGACAACCGGATATGGCCGCGGCCGGCCCTTCACAGATGATGGCCGTATCGTGAAAATGCAGGTTCTCAAATCCGTGGCATTCGGCGCCGACGGGACCCTGCAGTGGTGGTGGGGCACCAATGACGGCAGACACTACCAGGGTTACGCACAGGCCACCAGCATCCTCGCCACCAATGAGG
>JAWODS010000428.1:0-8081 GCA_046483205.1 Armatimonadota bacterium
TAAAATTATTGGAAAGAAGTTAACCCAGCTTCCATTTATCAAAGGAGAACTACGAGGCCGCGGACGTGGCACACGACACTGCCATGGACTCTGACGACATCGCCGCCCATGTCCTGAATGTGCTTGAAATAGATGATGCCAGGGCGCTGGTATCGGCAGAGCCGCTGGACGCGGAAACACTCGGCGTGCCACACCGCGAAGATGTCAAACACTACCGTCTCTTCAGCGATGAGAACCTGTTCTCCGTGCTGTCGGTTGGAGGGGGCGATACAGAGGCCCTCACGCTGCAGATCGACCCGGATGCCGACCACGGCTCCTTTGCGCACGATACTCACAGCGCCCTGCTCTCGGTATGTGGGACGGGCCCTGGCGACCACACCAACCGCGGAGAACGCACCTATCAGGAGGGACCTGAAGCAACCAGGCGCACCCTCGGGCGCGAGGCCTTCGCCGCCTACTTCGCCCGCATCATGGGATTCCCGCTGCTGAAGCTGCGGGTGCGGGACGTGCTTGCGGCGGTGGAGTTTCTGCGGACGGAACTGGGCTGCACCGGAATCGCCATCGATGCGACCGGGCGTGCGGGCATCTGGACGCTGCATGCGGCGGTGCTGAGTGAGGACATTGACGCCCTGACCGTGCGGAACTGCCTGTGGTCATACGAGCTCATGATGCGGGAGCCGGAATATTCCCTTCCACACCTCGCCGACCTCCCCCGCGAGGCGCTACTGCATTATGATCTCCCGCAGCTCTGCGCGGCCCTCGCCCCGGTGCCACTGACGATCGTCAATCCGCTCGATGCATGTGGCGAACCGCTGCAAATGAATGGGCGGGATGACGCAGAGATGATCCAGAAAGCCTATGACGCCAGGGGAGGGACCTTCGAGCTGCCGTGAGGAGCCGCGCCAGTCTGCGACCACCTCGCGGCCACAGATATGATTGAGTGGGACGTTATCCGGTCAGATATCCTCATCGGCACACACCCGCAGGATGCCTCGGATATTGACACGATCGCCGGGGCGACTGAAGCGACGGCGATTCTGAATGTCCAGCATCCGGAGGGCATCGAGGCGATGGATGTGCCGCTTGAGCAGATCAGGCGCCGCGCCCGGGCAAACCGTCTGAAATACGTCCACTCACCGATGCGCGATTTCGATCCACAGAATCAGCGCGAAACCCTGCCTGATGCCATCCGGGCCCTGAGCGGGCTGATTCACCAGGACCACACCGTTTATGTGCACTGCACCGCCGGCGTCAATCGCAGCCCCCTGGTGGTGCTGGGATACCTGGTCTTCGTGGAGGGAATGAAAAAGGGACGGGCCCTGAACCTGATCCTCAACGCTCGCCCGCAGGCCCGCCCGTACATGGACGTCTTCGAGCAGGTGCGCCGCGATCTCACACAGCAGCATGAAGAGGAAATACGCCGCCGCGCCTACCGGCTCCACACCACGGGGGCCAATGAATACCCCGACCAGGACTGGTTCCAGGCGCAGAAGGACGTTTTGTGCGAAGTCCTCACCCCCTGATACCTACCCCACAAAGTGCCGCGTCCATCGCCTCCTGCAAATGCTGCGTGTCGATTCTGTCGGGATTCGATGACCTCGCGGAACCGCCGGGGAGACAATTGCTCCACATCTCATCATGAATCTGGCGACTTCTCCTGAGCTGTCTGGTGAGCCCGCTGCCGCACCAGCACCCACACTGCCGCAACGATAACCACCACCTGTGTTCCAAAGCCCAGCAGCCACTGGTCCGGGGTCAGGCGGGGCTGGATCCCGTGGTGAAATGAATCCAGCCAGGCCGTGGGACCCCACATGCGGAGCCACGTTCCCAGCGGCGGGATGAGGTACACCACGTCGATGGCGATGCCAAAAAACGCCGCCCACCAGATCGTCGCCCTCCACGGGTGAGCCCGCATCAGGACGACGACTACCACCCATCCCAGCACGAAATCGGCGATACCGATGGCCGCCTCCGGGACCGTGGGACCGCCCTCAGCCACGCCAAAATATGTGTGGGAATCCACATGGGGAACCACGTCAAGCACGAAATGGCTGGCGAATGCGAGCGGAAGCGCCAGCCACGGACGCCGGGGCATGGTGCTGCCAATGACGGCACCGGTTAGCATGTGCGGTGTGGCCATCATCTGCGACACATCCCTCTGCGGTCAGGGTCCGGCAGTGCAGTTATCGCATGCTGCCGGGCGTTTGTTCGGTCATCCGCGCCAGCCCCTCGGAGGTGCCGACCCACACGTCCCCGGTTGCCGGGTCAACCGCCAGCGCCTGGACAACCTCGGAGGGAAGACCTTCGTCGCGCGTGAAAGTCTCCCATTGTCCCGACTGCCGGATTGCCAGGCCGTCCAGCGTGCCGACATACAGGGCATCCGCGCTGTGGGCGAGACAGTTCACACGGGCCGATGGCAGCGCATCAGGTGTCCGTAGCGCCTCCCATGCGTCTCCTGAATACCGGCACAGTCCGCCGTTGAAGGTCCCCACCCACAGGGCATCATCATAGACGTCAAGTGCCGTCACCCAGGTGTCGGACAGGCCGCTGCCGAGAGAGACGGTCTCCCAGGTGCCCATCGCAGGATCGTGACACTTCAGGCCATCCTTTGCGGTCCCTACCCACAGTTTTTTGTCGAAAACCGCAACCGCAGTGATAACCTGCCCCCTGAGGGACGGGTCCCGCGACGTGATAGTCCAGTCACGCCCGTCGAATTTCGCCAGCGCTCCCCACAGCCCGAGCCATACCGTGTCTCCAACCGACCACACCCCGCTGGTCCACTGTTTCACTTTCCCGGATGCGCCGGCAACGAGCTCGAACTTGCCTCCGTGATAGCTGTGCACGAGTCCGGCCGAGGTCCTGACCCACAGCCGCCCCCGGGCGTGGGCGAGGTGATTAATCCAGGTTCCGACCGTGCCGGGGGGAGCGATGCTGCGCCATTGCCCGTTATGCAGGATGCCCACGCCCTGGTAGAAAGTGCCCGCGTGGATGTCTTTGTCTGCGACCGCAATGCCGGTGATGCTGTTGCCCGGGATTTCAGTCCGCCTCAGAACGCGCCCACACTCGCCGTTTTCGTGCAGCCATGTGCCGTTTTCGTTGGTGCCGATCCACACCCTTGATCGCCCCGGGCGGACGGCTGCGGCGGTGACGTATCCCGATGAGCCTTTCAACGCCTCTACGCCGTCTGGCCCCACAACCATCGCACCTCCGCCAAAGATCCCGGCAATGACCCCACCGGCGCCGTGGCTCAGGGAGGTGATATGGTTATCAGGCAGGTCGTCGCCGACAGTGTATGATCGCCACCCGTCCGGACCTTTGACATACAGACCTCCGGCGGTCGCGACGTAGAGGGTGTCGCCGCTGCTCAGCAGATCGTTGATCACCAGGGCGAGGGTCTTTTCTGCATGGACAATTGGTCGCCATGAATCGTCCTGCCGCTCGTAAAGACCTCTGCGAAAGCCGGCGATGAGTGTACCCTGGTGCCATGCAAGACAGCGGATCGGCGACGAAACCTCCTCGCCAACCGCGTTGAACACATATTCGCCGTCCGCACTCAGGTGGAAGATACGCCTGCCGACGACAGCGTATGTGCCCTCGGGCGAGCCGATCATGTCGGTGACATATCGGTCCCGCAGCATGAGCGGCGTCACCGGCTGCAGCGGCCCCCGGCGGTCTGCGAACCCCTGCACACCCCGGGTCGTGGCAATGAGCACCGTACCGGGCTTCGGCCCCCCGGTGATCGCCGTCACGACATTCCCGGGCAGGCCGTTCAGCGTGGTGTACTTGATACCTGCGTCGCTTTTTTCATCCCAGCGGATGCACCCGCCCCTCGTGCCCACCCACACCGAATCCTCGGTGGCGAGCATGCAGGTCACTTTGTTGGTGGAGGTATGCACCGCCTCCACCTGCAGACTTCCGGCGGCAGTACCTACTGCAGCCACCAGCAGGAGCCCCAGTGTTGCAAGTGTGTTTCGTGAGAGCCCGACACCTTTCATAATGCCTCACTGCTCAAGCTCGATCTCCACCTCAATCTCCAGCCGGTTGTGGGCCGAATCGGTGACGTACACGGGCACGAAGACCGACGGGCCGCTGACCGCCGAATCAGGAATCGTAATCTGCCCGGTGTACGTGTCGCCCTCGCAGTTCAGGCCGACGAGATCCCCTGCGGGCGTCAGAGCATCCACGCGCCTGGTATCTGCGGAGGCCTTCACGGACAGCGTCACCACCCACCCATCGCCGGTATGGTGTGCGAATGCCCGGCCGATGCCGCTGGGCGCCTGCCTGTCGGCCTCGTAGTTGATCGTCAGATGCCGCTGGGAGCCGTCTGCGGCGGTGATGATGATAATCACCTCGTATGAGCCATGCACCGCGCCCTTCGGGACCACGAAGCGAACCGCCCAGCGGCCGTCGTCGGGGTCATAGATCAGCGGCATCGTCTCACCCCACGGGAAGATGGCGGTGACACGAACGGTATCCGGCGGCGCGCTGACCCGTATCCACGGATCCCCGCCCATTGGGAAGGCGCTCTGGTTCATCGCCGCTTTGGGCTCCTCCGGCACGGCGAGCATGGAGGTGTAGGGAGTGACGAAGTGGTATTGTTTGCTGAGGGCGATGATCTCCTCCTTCAGCTCCTCGGTTTCGCCCTGCAGAGTCACCTGGTCCAGCAGATATGTCACCCGGTCCTTCGCCCACACGCGCGCGACAACCGGGTTTTCATCAGCCTGTTGGGGGAAGCGGGCGGCATACTCGTAGCGCCGGGGCTCTCCATTCACCTCACCGGTCAGTACAACCGTCTGCTCGCCACTGCCCTCATAACGCCCGGAGATGATGACCTGGGAGCCCTTGAAGATGTCCGGCAGCACCGCCGGATAGACCTGCGAGGTCTGCACCTCGCCAAAGTCAATGGCGGGATCCACCAGCAGGGGAGTGCTGATCTTCGAGTAAAACGCCGAGAGCTTGTCATAGATAGACTCATTGGTGCGGACATGCTCGCTGGCTCCGCGGTTGGCCTGCGCGATTTTCAGCAGCAGATAATCGTCCACGTCATCGCCGACACCAAATGTGAAGATCCGGGTGTCGGTGGTATTGGCCGCCCGGACGTTCTGCAGTATCTGAGCAGTCTCCTGGACACCCTCTGTGGGCAAACCATCGGTGAGGAAGATGATCGTCCGCTGGCGATCGCTGGACCCAAGCATCCTCAGGGCCACCAGCAGCGCATCGTTAATATTCGTCATCCCGCCGGCCGCGATCTTTTCCACGTACTCCAGAGCGGGAAGCATGTTGCCCTGCGTCGCCGGGATGATCTCCTCCCTGAACGTGTAAATTTCGGCGTCGTAGATAACCAGCCCAAAGCGATCGGTGTCTGAAAGGTGGCGGAGGCAGAACTCCAGTGCCCGCCGCGACTGTGCGATCTTTTCGCCCTCCATGCTCCCGGACTTGTCGAAGACCAGGATGACGTCCTTTTTGGCGATGTCCGCGGCGGTGGTCTCCTCCTGTGGTGCCAGCATCAGCATGAAGTAGCCCTTCTCGCCACCGGGCCGGTGAGCCAGGAAGTTCACCCCCATCTCGGCAGAGGACACCTCATAGCGGATGGTGACATCATTGTGTGGCGTGATGTCGCTCGCGGCGTACGATGTTGTGGCCGTGTGCTGATCGGGGCGGTCGAAGTGGAAAGGGTGACGCGGGGATTCGACGGACACGATCTGCTTCTGGTCGGTGAGATGCACCTTGATCTTCAGCATCCCGATGATGATCTGCTGGCCGCTCATCGTCAGCGGATAGGTGTAGGCGACCACACCCGAATCGTAGGGCAGCACCTGCTCGTATTGAAGCTCCACCTTCAGCGGCACGCCCGGATGGATGGGGTAGATGTTAGCGCGGAAGAGGTTGCGCCCCGTGTGCTCCAGCAGCGCCGGATCGCGCTTGAGCCCGGTAAGCTCCTCGTATTCCGCCCTCGCCTGCGCCTTCTCCTTGATCTCTCCGACAATGCGCTTACCATCCAGCCAGTATGCGAACTCCGACACGCTGGCCGTCTCCGGAAGCGGGATGAAGTATGCCGCCTCGACGTCTGCGTCGGTATTGTTGACAAAGATTTGCTCAATACGCGTGGTCGCAAGCTGGTTGTCGAGGGTAATATCAACGGTCTGTTCAGCAATCTTCAGCGGCGGAAGCTCCGGGGCGTCTTCTTCGACTCGCGGCACCAGCATCTGCGCCGAGACGCCAAGGGCCAATATGACAGCGGCACATATCGTCAAGAGTCGCATTATCGCTTTCACAGCGACCAGCCATCCTGTCAGATAGTATGTTCACAGTGTTCTATTCGCCCTCGGATGGTGGACTCCTGTTAGATGGGTATTATCCCTGCTCAAGCTCCTCAAGCAGCCCCTCCGGCACGCTGGCGGCATAAAGATGTGGCACGCCGGTGGAATCGGAGTTGTAAATCACCCATTTGCAGTCCGGGCTGAAGTAGGGGTGTGGGTG
This sequence comes from Armatimonadota bacterium, assembly GCA_046483205.1. Taxonomy (GTDB): domain Bacteria; phylum Armatimonadota; class Zipacnadia; order Zipacnadales; family UBA11051; genus JBKHJK01. The sequence goes on from JAWODS010000428.1 coordinate 6,481, forward strand.
GGTGTACTGGGCGCTGGAGAATGTCGTGCCGGTTTCACACAGCTTCCGTGCCCTGCCGGTTTTGATTGAGCCAACCACCAGGTCTCCCTCCGGGTGCGTATCGGCGACGAAAAACCGCCCGTCGCGGGAGACGTTCGGATGGGTGAAGCGGAAGCCCGTGGATACAACTCTCGGCTGATCATCACCGGGCGCGATGGCGTACATGTTGCCCCGCTTGACGGCCCGCCCATACCGCGCCTCCTGCTCCGCCAGCGAAGCGCCCGGCATGGCCTCACTGACGGTGAACAGCAGCTCCCCGGTCATCCCGATCCAGCACTGGTGCCCCTGGCAGCGCCATGTGTGTGGCTCGCCGATAGGCAGCTCCTGTCGGTTTTCACCGTTGATGTCCATGAAGTACAGCGTCGCCCCGAGCTCGCCTGTCGAGCACACGCACTGGCCGTCCTCCCACTGGCTGCCGCGATTCTGCTGGATGCAGACGATTTCACCCTCGCCCGGCTCGATCTGCGGGTGGGCATTGTGGATGTCATCGCGCTCCTCGATGATCTCGCAGGTGCCCTGTTCAAGATCGTACCGGGCGATGCCGAAGCGCGGAATATCCAGCCACGTGGAATGGATGTAGTACCGGTTGTCGGGCGTCACCGACCCCAGCGACCGGCAGTTGTCCGGCCCGTCGATGCGAAAGACCTCCTCTTCAAAGCTCTCCATGTCCATCCGCACGATCTCGAAATCATCATTACCGTACATGCGCATGAAGTAGAAGAACTTCTGGTCGGCACTGATCGCGACGCCACGGATGCCCGGAAGGTTTTCGGCCATCAGGGTGAGTTGATGGGTCTGCAGGTCCGCCCGCCACAGCTCATCGGGGCCGTAGGGCTTATAGCTTTGCAGGTACATGAGGTACCGAGACGATGGATCCATGTACGGGACCTCGCCGTAGATGTTGTGGTGGATCGCCGGCGCCCCGGTCAGGCGGATGATCCTTGCACCGCTACATGCATCCTCGCCGACGACGGTACTCTCCCGCGTCCGGATTGGCTCGCTCATGGTCATGCTCCTTCACCGTGTGTTGTCAGGGGTTTATCTGCAGCCCGTAAATGGTGCCGTCATCGCACGTCGCCACGATTTCAGCGGTGGCTGTATCGCCGTCAAGTTCGCACACGCTGATCTGGCGGAAAGGCCCGCCGCCTGTGAACTCTGCAATGAGTTCTGCGCGGTCATTGATGATCTTCACCGTGCCGTCCGCACAGGCCACCACAATCTCCTGTGCCGTATCCCCCGTGACATCGGCCATCTCGATATCGGTGCCGGTATCGTAGAGGTTTTTGAGCCATTTCACATGACCATCGGCGTCGAATAAGTACAGCAGGTAATTTTTGGAGGTGATGGCGGTTTCCAGCGATCCGTCGCCGTCAATATCCCCGATAGTGACTGCCGCAATATCGGCCCCGGTGTCATAGGTGGGCAGATCACGGCCCTTCCATTCCTGGAACCAGATTTCTCCGGCGCGGTCGCCGACGATAATCTCGCCTTTGTCATTGCCGTTGACCTCCGCGCACACCAGCTCGGTGGGCCCCGCATGACCGCTGCCGCCACCACTGCCG
>JAWODS010000430.1:0-8707 GCA_046483205.1 Armatimonadota bacterium
ATCACGCGCTGCCAGACGTCGCTGGCGATCACATTGCCCATCCCGCATCCGGGTGCAGTAAGTGTCATATCGATGGAGACGCGGCGGCCGCCCTCGGGGTTCGGTTCGATCTCACAGCGGTAGATCAGACCGAGATCCACGATATTGATCGGAATCTCGGGGTCGTAGCAGCCGCGCATCTGGTCCCAGAACATCTTCTCGACGTCCTCTTCGAGCCCTTGGGGATGGTTCCCTGTGGACAGTGCATCCTGCAAACGTACGTCTCCCATGTCCTCTACCAGGAACAGGCCGGCTTCCCAACCAGAAGCAGCACTCCCTGGCGTGGCAGATGTACGTGCAGGATTATGACGAGAACATCCCCCCACACGTCCCCCGGGTGTGGAACGAGGGACACACCGACTACTACTGGGACTGGGATCGCGTGTGGTACATGGTCCTGGAGCCGTATATGAAAAACGAGCAGGTTCATATCTGCCCGAGTGACAGCAATCCAACCTCGTGGGTCGGTACCAACAGCTACGGGTATAACGCCTATTACCTGGGCAACAAAGACTGGGGCTATTCGCAGATGGCGACCACGCTGTCGGAGATTGACAAGCCCGCCGAGACCATCATGGCCGGCGAGGCTCAAAACGGGTTCTACTGGCTGTATCTGCCAAGCCAGAAAAATGATCCGACCCTCGGACCCCGTTTCACCCTCGACCGCCACAATGACGGCTGCAACTATTCTTTCTGCGACGGGCACGCCAAGTGGCTGTCAAAGGGCGAGTTTCCGCCCGACGATTCCACGGTGCCGAAATACTACTACGCCAAGCGCGACTGACACACCGCCGGCCACGTCGGGATTACGGAGGCCATCGTTTGCCGTATGCCGGTGAAGGGGCCTGTCGCCGCGAGATGATGTCGTGTATCAGCTCGCAAGGCGGGCCCATATACCACTAAAATCACCGGCATACCGGGCCTCAATGGTCACGCGAAACACGTACTCACATCCCTCAAAGCAGGGAAACTCTCTTGTTTCACAATACGTCCTTAAGATATACTTACTATGTTACCAGGACTATCATCAAAGGAGTGGGTAATGTGAAAGGGCAGAAGGGGTTTACACTGATCGAGCTTCTGGTGGTCATAGCGATTATCGCGATACTTGCGGCGATACTGTTTCCGGTGTTTGCGAGGGCGAGAGAGAAGGCGCGGCAGACGAGCTGTTTGAACAATCAAAAGCAGCTCGCACTGTCATGGCAGATGTACTGCCAGGATTATGACGAAAACATCCCGCCGTATTCCCTCCGCGGGGACGGCAACTGGTATGAGCGCTGGTACCAGGTGATGGAACCGTACATCAAGAACCAGCAGATCTGGGTGTGTCCCAGTGACAGTGGAGCGGTGCGCAGCTACGCCTACAACGGCTACTATCTCGTTGACGCCGAAATAGGCACTTCCGGCTGGGATCCGCGGGACGATCACAGCGCCGACTTCCTCGCCGACATCGAAGAACCGTCACAGACAATCATGGCCGGTGAATCGCAAGACAACAATTTCTTCCTTTATGACCCCACTCAGACCTCATTGCATGACCGCGTGATCTTCGACCGCCACAACGAGGGCTGCAACTACAGCTACTGCGACGGTCACGCCAAGTGGATGTCCAAAAGCGCGTTGTGGGGCGACTGGACAACCTACTACTACGCCAAATAGCCGGGGACGGTTCGAAACACGACGGGCGGCTCAGCGCCGTCCGTCATCTTTTTATTGTTTTCGCCATCTGTTTTATCGCACAATCTTACGGTGGATTAGAGGGTTCATGAAAGCGAGAGGAGTAGTCTGATGAAGAGACAGGGGTTTACACTGATCGAGCATCTGGTCGTCATAGCGATTATCGCGATACTTGCGGCAATTCTGTTTCCGGTGTTTGCCAGGGCGAGAGAGAAGGCACGGCAGTCTGCGTGTCTGAGTAACGTCAAGCAGATTTCACTCGGTGCGCAGATGTATTTTCAGGACTATGACGAGCACCTGCTTCACTACCGCCACGAAGTTCCCGGTGACACGAGCATCTACTGGTCCGATATCCTCCAGCCATACGTCAAGAACCGCCAGATATTCCAGTGTCCCAGTGCTGCAAATTACGCTCTGGGGTATGGGTGGGCGTACAACTACATCGGATGGCCGGGCCGCGGGGGATGCCAGTCCAAGAGCAACGGCGCCGCCGGGACACTCGCCGAAGTCACCCATCCAGCCCAGACGATCATGATGGGCGAATCCGAAAATCGCGCGACCATCTATGCGCCGCTGAACGCAAGCTTCATCGAGAACTATTGCATCCCCCGGATGCGTGAGGATGCGCACAATGATGGGGCCAACTACGGCTTCGTGGACGGCCACGCCAAGTGGATGAAGCCCTCGGTGGTGCTGACGGTGGACGCGCTGGACGAGTACTGGATCGCCAACCGCGACTGACCGCCGGCCTGTGATATGACGTGCGAAAGCGTGCGGGATCTCCCGCACGCTTTTTCTATCTCAACCGCTCCTCTTACCACGGCAGCCCAACTGCCGCCCGCAAATGCTGCTTCCGGACGCTTTTACCCGTCCTCCGGCCCCTCGGCCTGCTCGAACCGCACCACCGTGACGACATCCTCACTGGTCAAATCCCGGTCGCAATCGTGCCGCAGCCGTATCAGCGTTTTCATCAGGTCCTCCTCGCCATTGAGCACCCTGTCGGTGACCGGTACGTTTCTGAGCTGCGCGCGGCTGGTTCGCAGGACGTTGACGGCAACACGCGTGTCGGCGTCATCCCGGGCCACAAACTCCGCAGCCCCCAGGGGCACCTGGAGGTCCTCGGGCAAAACCACCAGCACCCGGTTTTCATTCACTATGTCGTCTATGATTCTACCTGGAACTTCAATTTCGGTCGGCATACTTTGAATCTCCTGCACGTGTGGTTGTAAAAACGCACTCAAACTCAGATTATCCTCTACTTCTCCAGGCTGCTGTATATATCCTTTGAAGCCACTCTTTGGGCCACAGCCACACAGGATGAGCGCTGGCGCGCTGTGAATCTCGTCGTCCCCGGAGTTCGCTTCGCGATGGAGATCCACGACGGGTCAGGCTCAGTCCGCCGATACGCCCGGCGGCCTTCGACAAACCCCTCCATTACGACAACGGCACAGCATGATGAGCAAGGTTGGTCTTTATGCCGTATGCCGGAGGAGGGGCCCGTCGCCGCGAGATGACGCTGTTTGTCAGCTCGCAGGGCTGGCCCGTCGTGAATCTCCCGGGGTAAAAGATTCGCTTCACCATCGCATCACACGACTCACGACAACACCATCCGCGACCGGAAAGAATGACTATCCGGTCCGCCGGACACGGTTTGGGGCTGTCCTGTGCGCGGCCTCCGGGCGCCTTCCGGGAAGAGCCGGATTCAGGGTGCTGCACGCATCCCGGGGGCGCGGCAGAGGTGAATTTGGCGGCAGGCGACACCGCTCAGAATGAACCACAGGCCCTCGCCGGGTGTCTCTTGCGATAAGATTCAGCACGGTCTCAGGAAAATGCAAACGACCAAAAGGGAACTGAAACCGGGAACAAAGAATTGCCCGTGGCTCACAGAGCCGCGGATGCTTTGGAGATGTTTTCGTGGGGGTATGTTGTTTTTGCAGGGCGTGGTCTCCGTGGCCGGCTGCGAGTCTCTTCAGACGAAACAATCTCCACGGGCATAAAGACTCACGCCCGGCAGAAACGACGACTGATGGGAGTACAGGGCGCAGCTCCCACGATCAGCTCCGCTTCCAACCCGAGTCACGCCCATTCGGTTGGGGCCAAAAGTTTTATGAGCCACTGCTGCATACCATCAAGACATCAACCAGGAGGCACAAAACCATGAAACGTGTAATGCTTATCATCGCGATTGTCGCACTCGTCGCCGGTATCGCGATTGCCCAGCGTGACTGCAGCGACACGCAGACGATCGTGCAAAGACCCCGACAGGGCGGCATGCAGGGAGCGGGACAGGGACAGATGCAGGGCACAATGCAGGGAGCAATGATGCCCCCGGTCTCTGCACTTGCAGTGTACGGCGGCAACATCTATGTCATTGACGGCAATATGCTGAAGAAGCTCGGCGGCGATATGGCCGAGATCAAGACGGTCGAACTGGATATGGACCGCCCGGGTGCCATGCAGCAGATGGGTCCCCAAAGAGGCGGCCAGGGCATGCAGCAGGGCCCCGGCGCTGGAGGACAGGGCCAGAGACCGATGCAGGGCCAGCGCGGCGGAATGCAGCCTGGCGCAGGGATGCAGCACGGCATGATGGCCGGATGCGGCGGGGTCCAGCTCGCTGCGGATGCAGGTGGCGTGTATGTACTGCACCACGGCACGCTCACGCGCTACGATCATCAGCTCAGGAAAATGGAGAGCAAAGAGATCATGAAGCGCCCGCGGATGATGGGCGAGCAGGGTGGCATGCGCGGCGAGGGTATGATGAAGGGCCCGCGGCAGGATCGCGGCATGCGCGCCGGACAGGGCCGTCAAGAAGGCGGCATGGGGCAGGGTCGTGGCGGCGAGCACGCCCCGGTCGCCGCGCGGCGGTCACTCGACAACGGCGAGGTCACTCTCGGCTATCTGCCGGTTGACCTCACCACCGGTTCCGTTGACCTGCGGATACACGTCCTGGACCTCGACGGCAGCTATGACACAGACGCCGAAGCAACGGCGTATTTGTATCCGAAAAATGACGTGAAGGCGGGCAGGAACGTGGACCTGCAAAGCAACCGCGACGGCCGCTTTTGGGGCATGACCACCATCGCAAACCCGGGGACCTGGGAGCTGGCGGTCCGCGTTTCGCGTCCCGGTATGGATGATGCGAGGGTGTATTTCCCGCTGCAGGTCACACAGTAACCACAATAGACAGCGTGTAACACAGACATCCGGAGATTTGCCGCGAACGGCAATCTCCGGATGTTTTTTGTTTGTCCATCTTCAGGCCGCAGTTCGGTTTGTGCCGTTGGCTCAGGGAAGAGTCTGCCGAAGGGACGCTGCCTTCGGCAAGTCTGAGGCTGACCCACGGACACGCAGCACCCTTCGCCCCTGAACCGGGGGCATACACGACACCTTATCGAACCCGGAAAATACGCTAAACAGATACGCGTCGTCTGCAATTCTTCACTGGAAGCCGGCGGCAAAAGACGCCGCCACCCTCGGACAGTAAACATCACAGCCCTCGGGGCGAGCCACGGGATCTCCGGTGCTCTGCAAAAGCCCCAGAAGCCATAGCCAGGGATCTGTTACGGGCTGGATATCACAGAGAGCCATACATGGGGCCCCGGTTGTTTCCCGGGCCTCACTATAGTGGGCTGTGCAGAGCACCCACTTGTTCCCGGCGGCTCAAAGGTATAGACCACCGGCGGCGCGTATTATCCCACTGGTGGAGGGATGATGCGGCGCTTTCGCAAGAGACGCCGCACGGGCGGATACAGAGAGGATTGCCGATCGGAGGGCGGATATGGACGGGCGAGAGATTGCGCTGGGGACGCTGCACCGGCAGGATGTCCCGGAGCCGTGCATCAACTACTGCTGGATGACCAATGCCGGGTATATGAGCCGGGTGGCCGGGCGGGATTACTGGCAGGATCGCGAGGGCGTTTTTGCCGAATACATCCGGCGCTGTGGGATCAACCTGGTGCCGCAGTGGTACATGCCCTCCGAGCAGCACCGCCGACTGGAGCACCATGAGCACGGCGTCGGCGAGCACTGGACGCTGGGGCATGAGATCAACTCACCTGAAGACGTGGTGCGGGAGATTGAAAGCCTCCCGGATGACGCGGAGGTGATCCGCGATTTCGACATCAAGCAGGCCGCCGCGGATTACGCCGACACCATCAACCGGCACATGGAGCTTCTCGGGCCGGACGTGCTGGTCATCGCGCATTTCGGACAGGCGGATTTCATGGGCTGCTACAAGCGCTGGGGGTACGAGAATTACCTCATGGCCGCGGGGCTGTATCCGGAGGCGATGCGGCGGTATTACCACCACACGGCACTGCGGGGACGGCTGCTGAACCAGGCCATCGCCCGCGCCGTCGAGGATCACGGCATCGCGCCATTTGTCTATAGCGGCCAGGACATCTGCACCGCCAAAGGGCCGATCATGTCACCGGCGATGCTGCGGGACCTGTATTTCCCACAGCTGCAATGGGCGGTGGAGCCGCTCGTGGAGGCGGGCGTCGGCATCACCTGGCACTGTGACGGCGACATCCGCCCGATCCTCGATGACATCATGGCGCTGGGAGTCATGGGGCTGCAGGGCTTCGAAGAGGAACACGGGCCGGATTTTGAGGAGCTGGCGAAACTGACCGATCCGGACGGTGAGCCGATCTCGATATGGGGCTGCGTGTCGGTGGTCACCACGCTGCCACACGGCACACCGGCGGACGTGCGGGCGGCGGTGGAGCGGTCGTTCACGGCGGCCGGACCGGGGCGGGGTTTCATCCTCTCATCCACCAGCTCCATCATGCCGGAGGTCCCGGACGAAAACATCGACGCCCTGTTCGACCATGGTCGCACCTTCGGGCGCGAATACCTCGGCCGATAGCATGCCTCAATGTGCCGCCCGCACAACAGCCGCACTGCTGCGGTCGTGTCGTGTGGACGTCGCGTCATTCAGCCCTCTCCCGCGGCCGGCAGATGCGAAAGCCCTCTCCCACGGTGAGCAGCTCGCTGCCTTTGCCTGCGGTGCTCCTGACCGATACAGACTCGCTGCGGCTCGAAGGGAGTTGTGAAATCGGCGCGGGTGAATCTCCGGCGGCGGGGAGGTGTGAGGGAGAGGGATGGACGAATAAAAGAGGGGGAGGGCGGCTGCAGAGGCGTGTCCTCTCCGGCAGTGCGAGTTTTGATAAACACAGCAGCAGTGCCTCACAAAAACTGATGGGCTCGAAAAAAAGCCCGGAGCACCTCAAGAGCATCCGTGGCTCGGAGAGCCTCCGCCAGCTTCCAGCCCGAGTCACTCACGTTCCCTTCATGCCAGAGCTTTTATGAGACACTGTGAATGAACACAGCAGCATCAAGGAGAGACAGAATCATGGCCGAAAAAACGATGGTTGGAGCGGCAGAAGTACAGATTACACCCCCGGTGGGGACGGAGCTGGCGGGGTATTTTCACCCGCGCGTTTCCGACGGGGTAATTATTGATTTGATGGCGAAGGCGGTCGTCGTGGGTGAGGATGACCCGGTGGCGATCTGCGCGTGTGACCTGATCACCATGACCGCCGAGATTTCCGGCGCGGCGCGAGAGATCATCGAAGAGGCGACGGACATCCCGGGCGAGCGGGTGATGATCTGCTCCACACACACCCACACGGGCCCGGAGCTTCGCCCGAACCGGCCGATCGCGCGAAACGAGGAGTGGGTAAAGACGCTTCCGGGGCTTATCGCCGAGGCCGTCATCAAGGCCGCCGAAAACCGGCAGGAGGCGTATATGTACGTGGGTTCGGAGCCCGAAGAGGGTCTCGCTTTCAACCGCCGGTTCCGCTACACCGACGGGCGCGAGGAGTTCGGGATCCGCGACGATGAGGAGAAAGTCGTCGGTCCGGCCGGCCCCACCGATCCGGAGCTGGGTGTGGTGGCGTTTCGCACCGACCACGGCGAGGACCCCTTCGCGGTCATCTGCAACTACTCGCTGCATATTGATGTCACCGGCGGAAACAAGATTTCGGCGGATTTCCCCGGCGTCATGACCGAGCTTTTGCGCGAGACCTATGGTGATGACCTGATCATGCTGTACGTTCAGGGGGCGTGTGGGAATATCAACCACGTGCCGTATCTGCTGGACCGTCCGTGGCCGCGCAAGGGGCACGAGAAGTCGGTGCAGGTGGGTCGCGCGCTGGGCGGGAAAGCCGTGTGCATCGCCGAAAAGGCGCTGCCGACACAGAGCGCCTCCGTTGATGCGTATCGCGAGATTCTGCAGGTGTCGAAATACCCGATTGACGAGGTGGTGGAGATGCGGCTGGAGGCGGCGCGGCAAAAAGAGGAGCCGCACCCGGCTGAAATACGGATGATGGAGCGGATGGAAGATTACGACCCCGACGAAATCATCCCGCGGGAGACGCAGGCGATCCGGCTGGGTGACGTGGTGTTCTGCTCGGCTCCGGGAGAATATTTCGTCGAATGGGGCCTGGAGATCAAGGGCTGGTCGCCGTTTGAATACACCTTCATCGCCGAGCTGGCGAATGATTCAGTCGGCTATATCCCCACCTGGGAGGCGTTCCGGCGCGGGGGATATGAGGCGACACCGATCTGCAGCGTCATCAGCACCCCGGCGCTGGGGCAGATGATCGCCGACGCGCAGTTCCGGGCGTGCCAGACGATGTGGGAGCGACTGGAAGAGTAACCGGCGGCGGAGGGAAAAGCCGGGGATGGCCCCACAGCATGAACGCATGCATGAATGCGTGACGGGGCCTGTGGAGTTCAGGAGACGGCTCCAACAGCGGCTCCTGGAAACTCTTAACATTCGTAATACGCTCGACTCGGGCTGGAAGCTGGCAATTGACAACGACTCAAACAACGTCAATTGCCACCTGAGCCGTGCAAACAGCGCACGCCCCAGGCCGAGCCACGGGGATGTTTGGCGTTGTGAGCCAAACTCCAAAGGCTCTCCGAGCCACGGGGATGTTTGGCGTTGTGAGCCAAACTCCAAAGGCTCTCCGAGCCACGGGGATGT
>JAWODS010000020.1:0-5000 GCA_046483205.1 Armatimonadota bacterium
GTAGGTCAAAAGCTGCGCCGCTGAATACAAAACAGGCACCGATCGCCGGTGCCTGTTTTTCTTTGACGCAGTTTCTTCACCACTGCCGGAAAATGATCTTGCCGCATTGGGCTTCGGCCATCAGGTCGTACCCCGTCCCGGCGTCTTCAAGGGGCAGCTCGTGGGTGACGATCCGCGTGACATCGAGGCCCTGGCGAACCAGCTCCACCATTTCGTAAAACTCGCAAAGCCGCCAGTACCACGCCCCATACACGGTGAGCTCCTTGTGGATGAGGTCACGCGAGGGATTGAAGCACGCCTCGGGCTGCTCACCGTTGACGGCGATTTTCCCGGCTTTCCCGGCGGCCTCGAAGGCAAGCTCGACACCCGCGGGCTTCCCGGTGCACTCGTAACACACATCCGGCCCTCCGCCGGTCAGCTCCCGCAGGGCCTCCACAGGGTCCACCTCAGCGGCATTGACTGTGGCTACGGCTCCGAGGTCTTGCCCGAGCGTCAGGCGGTGCTCTGACAGATCGACACCGATGGGCCGGGCACCGTAGTAATCAAGCAGCAAAATATGCCCCAGACCGATGGGGCCACAGCCGATGACGGCCACAGTGTCGTTGCCGCGAATGCCCACCCGTTCGGCGGTGTGATAGGCAACTCCCATCGCATCACCGGCAATCAGCACACCGGTCGCCCAGTCAATATCATCCGGCAGCTTCACACAGTTGCGGGCCGCTGCCAGCGCGTATTCGGCGTGAGCATCGCCGTAAAATGTCAGGTCGTCGCAGAGGATGGTGTGATCGGTGCGGCAAAAGCGGCACTCTCCGCAGCCGGCGATGATATGCACACCGACCCGGTCGCCCTCCTCGAAATCCGCATTGCCGTTGGGGTCGGCGACGACACCGGCGAACTCGTGGCCTCCGTTGCCCTCGATGCCCTCGGGGCTGCGGAAGCTGCCCATCTCGCTGCCACACAGTGCCGATACCTGCACGTCGATGAGCATTTCACCGGGGCCCGGCTCCGGCAGCGGTGCGTCCACGACCTGCACTTCGCTATTCCCCATAAATTTCAGTGATTTCATTGTTGTTCCTCCAGTATCAATCCAATTCAGCGCCACGGTCGATCAGGGCCGTCCGGAGCTCTTTTTCATCAATATCGCGTACCGCCGCATCCCGCTCCGCCGCCCACGCCGCAGCGATTCCGGCGGCCTGCCCCATCATCGCACAGCTCGTCATGACCCGGGCGGAGGAGTTGGCGACCTGGTCGCTGGACAGACACCGGCCGGCCGCCAGGATATTGTGCGCTCCCTGCGGCACCAGGCATCCATACCTGATATCATACGGCGGAACCTGCTCCTGCTTGACGGCATACCCCGCACGGTCGCTGTGGGGATCGTGAAAGTCGATATAAAAGGTGCCACGCGCGACGGCGTCGTCAAACCGGCGCCCCGCACGGATGTCCGCTTCGGTGAGTTTCTCCCGACCCACAATCCGCCGCCCCTCCCTGATCCCCACCTGGCCGGGGAAATGATCCAGCACATATCCCGACAGCCGCTCGCGGCTGAGAAATTCAAGCTGGGACAGGGATTTCCGGGCCGCCTCGATCTCCGCAGCCGTCAGGTCCCACGGGTCCGTCGCGTCATAGCCGACCATCTTCGACTTGATGCCCGCCTTTTTGTAGGGTTCCGACCACACGCTGGTCTTCGGAAGCTCGTCGCTGTTTTCATATCTCCGCCAGCCCTCCGGCAGCGGCATTTTTACGCCCTCGTCGGCGTAGCGGGTAAACAGCATATACCCCATGGCAAGCTGCGGATTTCCCTTTTCGACCCCGAGGCCCGCCTGTGCCACCACATCCGCGTCACCGGTGGCGTCAACCACCACGGCGGCCTGCACCACACCCAGGCCCCCCTTGTAGGCCACGACGAGGTCCGACACTCGTCCCTCATCGGCGCGGGTAGCGACCACGGTGCTGTGCAAAAGGACTCTGACACCGGCCTCCTCGCACAGGTCCAGCAGCACGATTTTTAGCCACTGGTGGTCGAACGTCCGGGCCTCCATCTCGGGATAGGGGCGGTAATCGGCAATCACTCCGAGGTCGTCGAGGCCGGCGACGATGTCATCAAAAACCTCGCCCTGACCTGCGGTCTCTCCACAGAAGGAACCGACCCCGGCGATAGTTGCCGTGCCGCCGAGGGCGTTGTAGCGCTCAATAAGCAGCACCTCTGTCCCCTGCCGGGCCGCTGCGACCGCCGCAGAGACCCCGGCGATGCCTCCACCGGCAACCGCGACATCAGGCGACGCCATCACGTCCAGGTCAGCCTCGAAATTGACTGGGTCAGGGCCGTCCATTGAGTGCCTCTCACAGGCCGAAAATCCGCTGGGCGTTTTTGCCGAGGATCAGGCGCTTATCGTCATCATCAATCCGCGCGGCCATGATGCGGCCGAGGCTGGGACGGACGTCAATGAAGGGGCTGTCGGTGCCCCAGACGATCCGCCCGGCGCCGATTTCGTCAACCATTTCCTCCAGCATCCCGTAAAACAGCTTCGAGCCGCAAAGGTCCAGAACCACGTTATCGTTTCTCTTCACTTCGTCCAGCAGCTCCCGCATCCGCTCCCACTGGTTCGCCGAATGGGCGTGGATGAAGGTGATTCGGGGGTATGCCTGGGCCTGGCGGGTCAAAAACGTCGTGCCCTCCTCTTCCGGCCCGCTCCAGACATGTGACAGGACCGGAATGGCGTGGTCGTTGGCGTATTCGTACACCGCCCCGTATCCCCGGTGACTGCAGTCCACGCCGTGGCAGCTCGGGTGCAGCTTGAAGCCCGGGATCGTGCCCAGTTGATCCTCGCACCATTCGATTTCCGCCTCGATATCAGGTATCGAATACCGCGGGTTGATCGTTATGTACGGCAGAAACCGGTCCGGATACCGCTGCGAGGCGTCAATGGCCTGCCGGTTGCCCTCATGCATGTCCGGGCCGATCGCTACATGAGGAGCAACGACGGTGACATCAATACCAATCATGTCCATGGCCTCGATCATCGATTCCGGCGTTCCATTCCCCGGAATATGGAAGTTGTACCACGGCCCCATGTGGGCGTGCGCGTCAATGAGAAGCTCATCATCCAGTCTTTGACCCTGTTTCAAACGGTCCACAAACGCCATCTGGCTCATTATTGTCCCCTCCGTCACTGTGCGATTCCCAGCAGGTTTCTGAGATTGCCGCCGGCGATCTGCTGCTTGTGCTCTTCGGGGAGATCAGCGTATTCAAGCTGCGCCAGCGCCCCGCCACCTTCATTTTCCGGCAGATTCGTCCCGAACAGCAGTCTCTGTGCCCCGAAGCGCCGGGTGACATCCTCGATCCCGAAAGGCACCTGGTAGGTATGGGTCTCCAGATGGAGGTTTTCATGTTTGTCCATCAGTGGATATATGTGACGGTTGATCCGGTAGTACGTGTCTAAAAGGACCAGGGGCAGATCAGGGAATGCGTCCAGTATCGCCGCCACCTGGTCCCAGTTCGTCTGAGTGATCTCGATCATCAACGGGACCCCGTGGTCTGCCAGCGGCTCCAGAAGCTCGCCCACACACCACGGTGTGAAATCGTACTGGTGTTCGGACGGAAACAGCCGGACGGCGCCATGATTCTGTCTGACGGCTGCGGCGAACTCCTCGGGGTCTGGCAGCTCACCCGTCACCGGAGGGAGCCCCACGTAGCACGGGTACAGGTTATCGTAGTCCGCCAGAATTTCGTCAAGCTGCTTGTTGCCTTTCGGCGGCGACCACCGCGAGGCCCAGGTGTGCAAAACCAGGGCGTCCCCGATACCCAAATACTCCATCTCGGCCAGTAAGCTGTCGATCTCTGTGAAGTAGCAGTCCTCCATCTCCTCGAACGTACCGATGCGGCAGTTGCAGTCCATGTACCGCAGCCGTCGTGACACCTGCCCACTTCCCATCAGTCTCACTTCCTCGGCTTTCAGCATGCGTTTCACAGCCTTTCCCTTCGCTGCCTGCCCGCCAACAACCTCCGCCGGGTAGGTACGGGGTGGCGAATTGGCGAAGGTATAGGTGCGCTTACCATCCCGCCCGGCAGGAAGAGAATGACATGGATAATATGTTTGAGGACCTGCGTGAAAAGACTATCCGCAGCATCTGGGTTTTTAAGGGGAACTTATTGAACCTGCGGCTGGATAAGGTGTCACAATCAGATGGAAGGAAGGCCTCGCGAGAAGTGGTTGAGCATCCGGGAGCAGCCGCTATCGTCCCTGTCTTTGCAGAAGGTGACGTGCTGCTGGTCCACCAGTGGCGCCAGCCGATCCAGAAGATCACTCTCGAAATTCCCGCCGGCACACTGGATCCGGGCGAAGACCCCGAGGAATGCGCTCGCAGGGAGCTGGCTGAAGAAACGGGATACGAAGCCACACAAATGCACCTTCTGGCCAGTATGTCGCTGACGCCGGGCTACAGCACCGAAATTATCCATACATATCTGGCGACCGGCCTGGAATCTGTGGAACCGGGCCGCTGGAAGCCGGACGATGATGAGAATCTCGCCATGGTGACCATGCCCTTGAGCGAGGCTGTCTCCAAATGCAGCAAAGGCGAAATACATGATGGGAAAACCGTCGCCGGGCTGCTCATGGCGTGGCAGAGACGGCACGGCTGACGACAGGAGGGATATACGATGTCCCACGAAGCTCTGTACACCGATATGGATGAATGGATGGGTGACGAATGGCTGGAGACCAACGGCCTGGGAGGCTTTGCCAGCTCCACCGTCCCGTGCTGTAATACGCGGCGCTATCACGGGCTGCTGGTTGCCGACCCCGCCGCACAGACTGAGGGCGCACCCTCCGGCCGGCGCGTGCTTTTGAACAAGCTGGAAGAGCGGCTCATCTTCGACGATACCGAAATCGGCCTGTCGTGCAATATCTATCCCGACACCTGCCACCCGCAGGGCTACCGGTACCTGGTGGACTTTCAGCGCCGCCCCTGGCCCACCTTCACCTGGGAGACCCAAG
>JAWODS010000249.1:0-4715 GCA_046483205.1 Armatimonadota bacterium
GAAACCGACTGTGTAAACGCTCTCGATATTTGCCATTTCCTCGATCTCTTTGCATACGTCGGCAGGGAATATGCCCCCCATGAGACCGTGGATTCCCTCGGGTACGCGCTCCAGTTTGCCCGAGGTGAACCATGGCGAATCCTCGCCCATCCGCTCCGGTGCGGCAGTGAAGGTGTCAAGCCCCCCGCCGAATTTTTCCAGCGCCTTCTCGATCATGTCCTCAGCGCCCACAAGCGAGCGAATTCTTACCCGCGAAGTAGTCGGATCGTACAGGGAGACGCCCACGTAAGCTCCCTCATTCACCGAGCGTATGGCTTCCGCTATCAGGTGGCACATCTCATGAACATCAGCCATGCGGCTGGCTTCAACAATTACCTCATTGATGAGCTGCAATTCATTGAGGTACCGTTCCCGCTCCTGCTCTGCTTCCTTGCGCTCGGTAATGTCGCGGAAGACTCCCTGGACGCCGGCAAAATCTCCGGACTCGTCATACATCGCCCGGGAGGTGATGGATACCACGAACCGCTCACCTTTTTCGTTTTCCAGGACCGTCTCGAAATCCTGCACTTCCCCCTCCTCTTTGATAATCCGCAGCATTTCATCTCTTTGGTCGGGATGAAGCCAGAAGTCGGTAATCGTTCGTCCGATGAAATCGCCCGGAGGAATATCTGAATAGTGGCTGACCGACGGGCTGATAAGCACGATACGTCCCTCTGCGTCGGTCCGGTAGAACATGTCCTGGATGCTTTCAAAGACCGAGCGGAAGAGTGCCTCGCTTCTTCGCAGTTCCCGCTCCATCTGCTCACGTTCGGTAATGTCCAGCAGGGACGCCACGGACCGCCTCGTGCCGGGGATTATGTCAACAGTCAGCAGTATCCGCCGCTGCTGTCCGTCGGCGCGAATGAAGTCGAACTCATACCGGTTGGGAGCCACGGCGTCGGGCTTACGCCGGGCTTCGTGATATGCCATCATACGTTCGACCTCGTGAGGCGCAATGAAATCAACGAAATCAATATTTCCCTGAATTTGTTCCAGCGGAGGGCCGTACAGCTCGGCAAATTGCTCATTGGCCAGGGCGACGGTCCTGTCTTCTTCGATGATACACATGGCGGTGCCGGTGTTTTCGAAAACGGCCCGGTACCGGGCCTCACTTTCACGAATCGCCTGCTCTGCCTTTTTCCGTTCCGTGATATCACGGGCGATGCTGAGGACATGGGGTTCGCCATTGTATTCAATGAACTGAGCATTGATCTCGACGGGGATGTGGGTGCCGTCCTGTGCGATATGTATGCTCTCAAAGATGAGCTGGCCGTGTTTTCGGATCTCCTTTATGCGATCGTCCATGTTCTCCAGAGACTCAGGGGCGTCGATGTCGTGAATGCCCATCTCCACAAGCTTTCGGCGACTATATCCCAGTCGCCCGCAGGCCGTGTCATTGACCTGGACGAAGTGCCCATCCATGTCGTGGATGAATATGGCGTCACCTGACCGGTGAAAGAGCGTCTGGAATTTCTCTGCACTTCGCTGCAGCTCTTCCTCAGCCCATTCGCGCTCGGTGATGTCCAGCCCGTACAGATTTGTATATCCCTCTTCGGGAATCGGGGCGCAGGTGAAGGCGTAAGATCGCCCACGACATTTGACTTCCAGCGATCGGCTCTGGCCGTCGTCTATCTCCTGCTGCAGCGTCTGGTTCCAACCGTTCGGTACCTGCTTTTCGAGCCCGGAGCCCAGCTCATCCAGCAAGCGGGTGGCGCTGTCATTTGCGTAAATGACGGTGCCGTCACTGTTCACTCGCAACACCGGGTTTGGATTTTCCGAAGGAAAACGCGAGAGGCTCTCAATCCGGGCCTCGGCGCACTTGCGTTCCGTTATGTCACTGGCCATGCTGAGCACCAGGCGCCGACCGTCAGAGGATTGTCCGACCGCAGCGGAGGTAAAGTGCCAGATTCGCTGGTCTCCGCTGGCAGTCCGGACAGTGTATTCTCCTTCATCCACCCGACCTTCGGTAGCATATAAGCGATTGATCTCTGCGCGCATCGTGCTTCTGCGTTCGCCGTAGGCTTTTTCAGTCCAATCGGCGATAGTGGGAATATCTGCGTGTGAATACCCGGTGATCTCCGTCCATAATTCATTGATCATCAATACCTCGCCGTCTTCGGCGTGAAGCATGGTCGGGAAGGGCGCTTCGGAAAGAGCGGTTCGGAAACGGTGCTCGCGTTCCCGGAGGTTTTCGAAGGCTTCGTCACGCTGCTGTTCGGTGGCGGCCATGTGGAGCCCCAGAGCCAGATCATTGGCGGCTTCGACGATAAGTCCCTGTTCCTCCGCGCTTTCGCCGAACTCGCTCTCGATTGTAATGCCGAGATAGCCGTATGTGTGCCCCTCTCTTTGTATGGGCGCTACCAGCGCAGATTGCTCGCCTCGGACCTGGGCAAGCGGACAATCACCACAATCGGCTGCTTCGTCAATCAGCACCACAGGCCTGCCGCTGCGCCTGAGACACTCCATGCAGGAGGAGTCATTCTCGCGAAGCCAGCGCTGGAATGTGTCTGAATGCTCATCAATACCGGCCTGGAAGACCTGCACACGCTCCTCGTTTTCCTGCAGCAGCGCAATCCAGCACGTCGTATATGGCCTGCGCGCGGAGGTGAGGATTTCACAACTTTCCTGCAGCAGTGTATCGGGGTCACGCTCGCGCACGATGAGCTGGTTGACGTCCCGCACCGCGCCCAGAACGGCATTGAGGTGTCGTACCTGCCGTTCAGAGGCCGCAACGGTGAGCCCCAGGGCGATGTCATTGGCCGCCTCGAGAACGAGGGCCTGCTCATCGGCGTCATCAACAAATCTCCGATCCGCACTAACGCATAGGACGCCATACATTCGGTCTCCCCGTTTGACGGGGGCGATGAGGGCACAGTCATGCTCGTAAACCTCCGCAAGCGGGCAGTTAGCACACGCATCGCTGACGTCTTCTACCATGAGAATATCGTCAGTTTCCTGCGCCATCCGGACACAGCGTGTTAGATGGCCCTCAGACAGCTGTTGTCGGACGCGTTCGTGCTGTGGGGTCGGGCGGGCGTTGTATATCTCTGTGAACTTTCCGTGCCGGTCGAAATACGCGATCCAGCAGTCGTCATACACGTTTCGCTCACTGACGAGGGCGTGACACGCGCTTTTCAGGATTGCATCAATCTCGTGTTCCTGCACCATAACCTGGTTCAGTTCGCGCATGGTTCGGAGCACACTGTTGAGGTCCCGGGTGTGCTGATTGGCACGGTCGCGAGCGGCGGTCATGTAGGCAAGAATACCGCCGACGATGAGGATGATTGCCACCAGGGCGAGACGATGTAGCAGTTCGCGAGTGGGGATCGCCAGAACGAGCAGATCAAGCAGCGAACCTCGGTCAGCCACCGCCGCTGCAAAGAATGCATCAAAAAGCCAGACCGATGCTGCGGCTGCCACCGTCAGCAGTAGGACCTTACGGGCACTCCGCGTGAGCACTTGTCAATCCCCCTGTAATACCTTGCGCTGTGTCGTAGGGTGTTCAATATGTAAATTTTGGCGGTAACGTCCCGAAAAGCGTCATTATTATGATACTTGGGCTAAATCATCCATTACAAGTTTGATAATATCAGCGGTCGGCCCGGCATGCCGGTCTCGCGTCCCTTTTTCAAAAGGAGTGATACAACACCATGCAATGTGGCCAGCATTACCTGCCACAGACTTGATCGCGGCCTCGCCGGTTCGATGATGTTTCGACGTAATTCTGCATTTTTGTGATGCATCCACAACTGGTCTTTTAGTGAATTAAGGGAAAACCCTGCTCGATATGGGTGATTCCCTGATTGTTCGCTTTGCGACCTGATTATACACTTTTCGTACACAACGACAGGGATGATCGAGTTGCGGTCACGATATGCGGACGATATACAATTCGAGACGCATCGCGGGATCTCATTTGATTGTTCTCATCATGCTGCCGAAAAATGTGATGAGCCGCGGGACACAGCGATCATCCAGACCGGCGCAGAAGTGCCGAATCGTATGCGGACTTTGAAGAGTACGCAGAGAAAAATGAAGCAAACCGGGCGTCGGAGGATTTGAGTGGAGCGGCATACAGCCCACGGATAAATCTTCGATGCTCCCGACCAGCTCAAGGGAGGCAATAGATGTTACCTGTAACCGTACGGAAACCACAGTTTTCGGCTATACACCCTTCAACCCCACAACCTGCATCCGACGTGGATCAACACCAGAAACAACCGAAAAGCGAGGACATCGGTGCATATCCCGTTGATATCTGGGAAGACCAGATGTCACTTATCGTGGAGGCGGAACTGCCCGGTTTCAACGGGGATGAAGTGGACGTCATTCTCGGCGAGGACTGCCTGAAATTGCAGGCTGACCGGAAGCCACAGCAAAACGGGGGACACAGGCATCTGTCCGAGCGGCAGTTTGTGCGCGTCCAGCGGCAATTCAATCTGCCCTGCCCTGTGGACGGCCGCAGCGCGAACGCCAGCCTGCAGGACGGGATTTTACGCCTGCAGCTGCCCAAAGCCGATTCGACGCACCCGGCGGTGATACATGTCGGCTGAGTGCCGGCATTCTCCGGGGTGCAGGACAGGCACGTGTGTTCCGCAAAAATGTTCGAAAGCGGCAGAATAAAAGTTTCAGTTGTGTGACAAATCGTCCGAAATCAGCCACCGGCACTGATGATC
>JAWODS010000202.1:0-9968 GCA_046483205.1 Armatimonadota bacterium
CTTGAAGCGCGTGTCCACCCAGCGCTCGGCCGGTGCCTCCCCTTCATCATGGCCGCTGTGCTCCCTGCACATCCGGGCTGCAATCGTTTCTTCAAGCTCGACGAGCATGAGACGCTGCGGCATTTCGACGTCAAGCACCGGTGCATGCTCATCCTGGTCATGGAGGGCGACCCCGAGCTCGTCGAGCTTGAAGAAACGATTGCAGGCCGGATGTGCAGGGAGGACAGCGGGGGCTCCACAGGCAAGGGCAATGACCAGTACCGGATGCACAATGTCTTCAACATGTTCGCCCCGGACCTGAAGGTCATCGTCCCCGTCCGTGACTTCAACTGGACGCGCGAGGAGGAGAAGGAGCTGTCCGAGGAGTACGGGATCCCGTACAAGGCGGGCATCGGTGACGATTTGACCATGTGGTGCCGCTCCATCGGCTCCGGCGAGGTGGACAACCTCACCATGCGCATCCCGCAGGAGACCTTCATGTGGTACAACTACCCGCAGAATGCGCCCGATGAGCCCGCCACTGTCACAGTGGAGTTCGAAAACGGCCTCCCCGTCAATGTCGATGGCAAAACCGACCTTGCCGAGATCATCCATTATCTCAACGACCTCGCCGGGGAGCACGGCATCGGCAAGATCGACATGTTCGAGGACGGCATCATCGGCCTGAAGTCGCGCGAGGTGTACGAGGCGCCCGCGGCACACGTGCTTCTGAAGCTGCACCGCGACCTCGAGCAGCTCTGCCTGACCAAGGAGCAGGTGCAGATGAAGCCGGAGGTGGAGCGCCAGTGGGCCTACATGGTCTATCACGGCGGCTGGTTCCACCCCGTCAAGCAGGACTGCGAGGCGTACATCGAGTCCAGCCAGTGGGCGGTGAACGGGAAATACGAAATCGAGCTGTATAAGGGCAACATTGACATCATTTCCCGCGAATCGGATTCCGGGCTGTTTGCACCGGAGCTCCGGTCGCTGGCCACCACGGGCTTCGACCAGCGCGACAGCGGCCCGGCGACGAAGATCCACGGCTTCCAGTACTCCATCCTCGGCCACCGCGGCCTGCCGTACGTCGAGGACGACGAGTAAGCCGCTGCACCTGACCGACACATCCGCTGCCTGGCATCTTTCCGGAAGGGTGCCAGGCGGCGTGTCATCGAACTGTTCCCCCATATATCCGACAATGTGCATACCCGTAGAGGCAGGAAATGGATATGAGCGACGATAAGCAGTCCGAAAAGCTGTGGGGCGGGCGGTTTTCCGAAGACCTCTCCGACATCGCCCTGGATTACAGCGAATCAACCGTAGCGGACTCCGAGATGATCGCCGAGGACATCTGGGGCAGCCAGGCCCATGCAATCATGCTGGGAGCCTGCAAGATTATCAGCGAAGAGGACCTGCGCGAGATACTCAAGGGCCTCCGGCAGACCGAACAGGAGCTTGAGCGCGGGGAGTTTGAGCTGGACCCCGAGCTGGAAGACGTCCACATGAACGTGGAGGCGTATCTGCGCGAGCAGTGGGGGCCGGAATACGCGGGAAAGCTGCACACCGGGCGCTCCCGCAACGACCAGGTGGTCACCGACGCGAAGATGCACCTGCGGACCCGCATCCTGGATATCCAGAACTCCCTGGGTGGCCTGCAGGGGGCTTTGCTACAGCGGGCGGAGGGGCACGAGGAGACGGTGATGCCCGGCTACACCCACACCCAGCACGCCCAGCCCATCTCGGTGGCCTTCTGGCTGACCTCGTATGTCTCGATGTTCACCCGCGACCAGCGGCGGCTGTCGAACGCCTTTGAGATCGTCAACCAGAACCCCCTCGGAGCCGCGGCACTGGCGGGGACGAGCTTCCCGACCGACCGGAATATGACCGCCGACCTGCTGGGCTTCGACGCCTGTCACGTCCACGCCCTGGACATCATCGGCAGCCGCGACTGGATTGTCGAAACGATGGCGGCGCTGGCGGTCCTTATGTCCAATCTCTCCCGTATCGCCGAGGAGTTTGTGCTGTTTTCCACCTACGAATACCGGATGATCGAGGTGGCCGACGCGTATGCCTCCGGCAGTTCGATCATGCCACAGAAGAAAAACCCGTGCATCGCCGAGCTGGCCCGGGGCAACACCGGCGCGGTGTATGGCCGACTGATGGAAATACTCACCCTATTGAAGGCTCTCCCGAGCGGCTATAACCGCGACCTGCAGCAGGATAAGCCGCCGCTGTGGGCTGCCCTGAAGATCGTCGAAGACACGATCACCGCCATCACCGGCATGGTGCAGACGGTGGAGTTTAAGACCGACCACATGCGGGAGGTCGTCGGGAAAAACTTCGCCACGGCCACAGAGCTTGCGAACTACCTGGTGGCCGACCGGGGCATCCCCTTCCGGACGTGTCATGAAATCGTCGGCGAGCTGGTGGCGCAGCTTATCGAGCGGGAAAAGACGCTTGATGATTATGAGGTTGTCCAGGAGATCCTCGCCGAGCGGGGACACGATCTGACCGTTGCCGAAATCGAGGCTGTCTGCGAGCCTGAAAGCTGCCTCGCCCGCCAGCGGAGCCTGGGAAGCACCGGGCCTGACAGCGTCCGACAGATGCGGCAGACGCTTACCGAAAGCACCAATGAGTATCACGATGAGGCCCGGGAGCGGTTTGAGACAATCCGCGTCGCTCATGACCGCACCTCCGCAATCGTGGACACCCTCATCGCCGGCGGCTCACTGGCCGAGACGGATCTGTGAATGTCCGGCACTCGCGCAGATAACCGACGTCTGGTCCCGCAAGCGTCCGGCCTTTAAGCGTGTATATTTTGAAAACTCCTACGCCTCCTTGTTGCGCTGTTGGCACCTACTCAGGACGAGCCCCGGAGATGTTGAATGTCGTCTGTAGGGCGCGGACCTGTGCCGCGCCGATCGTGAGTCTTTTCGCCGCAGGAATCTTTGGCATCATTAAATTCGCGGCGGGGCACGGAGACCCCGCCCTACAAAAACAACATACGAGCAGGAAAATACCTGACAGCATCCGCAGCTCTTTGAGCCACAGAAATTTTTTTCCGGAGCGGGTTCTGTGGGCGATCCGTTGGACTTCAAAGGTGGAGCCACTGAGTCTATTCTTCTTTATGGCCGCCCTTCAGAGAACCTGAATGGCTTTCAGACGCCCTTACATTGAGAGGCGAACATGCACACGCGCTGTGAAAACCACGGCGCCGGGCGTTATAATAGTGGATGGCAGGCCGGATGTCGGATTGCAAAGCAGGAGGTGGCACCGGTCAGCGATAAGTCGCCGCAGGAACATTTGGACGCATTGTGGACGGATGTCTGGGCTGATTTTAAGGACAGCCTCCCCGACGCGCTGCGTGAGGACATCGGTGATGACTTTCTCGAAAGCTTCGAGGAGGGCTGGTACCGCGCCGAGATGCCGGCGCTTCGCAAGCACTATCTGGAGGTGTACCGGGCGAAGTTTCAGAAATTCCGCCGCTGCCCGGACCCCGATGACGTTTTGGCGGAGGTTCTCCAGAGGCTGTATGACACCTTTGAGGACAAGCGCGAGGAGCTTCAAAAGCTCGCCAAGCAGTGACAGGAGAGTGCCATGGTTTCCGCCGAATGTGAGCTGGTGAGCACCGAGCGGCTGGCTCTGGATCACTACGAGCTCGAGATCCAGGCTCCGCAAATTGCCCGGGAGGCCGAGCCCGGCCAATTCGTGCATGTTCGGGTCCCCCGCACCAGCGATCCCCTGCTGAGACGCCCCTTTTCGGTGATGCTCAAGGATGCGCGAAAGGGATGGATCCGCCTCCTGGTGCATGTCGTCGGCCGGGGCACTGATATCATGGTTAACCTCGTGGAGGGCTCGACGCTTCAAATCATGGGCCCGCTCGGCACGCCGTTTGAACTCCCCGACCCGGACCAGGAAGTGCTGCTGGCCGCCGGAGGGGTGGGTGTCGCGCCGCTCATCGCCCTCGCCGACGAGCTTCACAGCCCTGAACACCGCGCGTATATCCGGGGATGTTTCGGCGCCCGGACCGAAGATATGCTGGTGTGCTGGAACGATTTCGCCGGCCGCTGTGACGAGTTTTACGTCCGTACCGAGGACGGCTCGGCGGGTGAAGAGGGCCTGGTGACCGCGGCCGTCGAGGAGCAGATTGAGCGCGGGCAGATTGACACGATCTACGCCTGTGGACCCGCTCCGATGATGAAAACGGTGGCCGAGATGGCCGGTCAAGAGGACATTCCCTGCTACTGCTCGTTCGAGCAGCGGATGGGCTGTGGTATCGGCGCCTGCCTGGGCTGTGTTATCGCCGCCGCGGGCGGGGGCTTTGTCCGCGTGTGCAAGGATGGTCCGGTGTTTGAAGCAGGGCAACTGGACTGGGAGGCGATTATCCGTGACGGCATCTGAGCCGGATATGCAGGTGCGTATCGCCAACCTGGTCCTGCAAAACCCCGTCATCACCGCCTCCGGAACATTCGGCTACGGGCTGGAATTTGAGGAGTTTATGGACCTTTCGAGCCTTGGCGCGGTAACTATCAAGTCCGTGAGCCTTGAGCCGAGACAGGGCAACCGCCCGCCGCGGATTGTCGAAACCGCCTCCGGGATGCTCAACGCCATCGGCCTGCAGAACCCCGGCGTGCAGGTGATCATTGATGAAAAGCTGCCGGAGCTGGCCGCACATGGCGTGCCGGTGATTGTGAACCTCGTCGGTGAGTCAATCGACGAATATGTAGAGCTCGCACAGCAGCTTTCGAAGTGTGCAGATGTGTCGGCCCTGGAGCTGAACATATCGTGTCCCAATGTCGGCCACGGGATGTATTTCTCCAGCAGCGCCGATTTGACCGCACAGCTTGTTTCCGCCGTCCGGGAGGTCACGGATCTACCGCTGATTACCAAGCTGTCACCCAATGTCACGGACATCGCTGAGATCGCCGTGGCCGCACAGGACGCCGGGAGTGACGCCCTCAGCCTCATCAATACGCTGGTGGGGATGAGCATTGATACCGAGACACGGTGCCCCCACCTGGGCAATATCACCGGGGGGCTGTCCGGCCCGGCCATCAAGCCGGTCGCCGTCCGCTGCGTCTGGGAGGTTTATGAGGCGGTCGAGGTCCCGCTTATCGGCATGGGCGGCATCATGTGTACCGATGACGCCGTGGAATTCATGCTCGCAGGTGCAACTGCCATTGCTGTCGGCACCGCAAACTTTGTCAATCCTACCACCAGCGCCGACATCGTCGAGGGTCTGCACAGCTACGCCGCAGACCGGGGGCTTTCGCGGATCACCGACCTCACAGGTGCCGCACATTAATCCGAACCTGCCCTGACGATGAAGGTGTTTTTGCCTCAAACACCAGAGGAGAACCAATCGTGGCTGTGACAGTCACCGACGAGATCCCGTACGGAAATGTGTGTGACGTTGAAATCATTCGCACCACCGGGCAGCGCGAGGTGAGGTTTGCCGCCTCGCCGCACGGTGGCCCGGAATGTTTGTGGTTCTGCTTTCGGATCGAGTGCGATGAAACACCGGTGCCATCGGAACAGCTCTGCCTCACCCTGAAGCATGTCACGAGTATGCTGGGTTGCGGGGAGGGCGACACATTGAGGCCGGTGATGCGACAGCAGCAGGGCGACTGGAAGCGGATGGACCCGGCGGAATGTACCCGCGCGAAGGACGGGGCCTGCACCGCATCATGGCTGCTGCCCGTGCCCGAGGGCCCGCTCGATGTCGCATTCTGCTACCCCTACGGCGGGCCTGATGTTGATGCGCTGATCTCCGAAACAGGAGGCTACTGGACTCCCACAGCTATCGGCGTCAGCCAGAATGACCGGCCCATTGTCCGGCTGATGAATCCCGTCGCCAAACCAGACAAAGAGCGCCCGGGACTGATGTTTATCGCCAGGCAGCATTCAGCCGAAACGACGGGATCGTGGGTGCTGGACGGCCTGCTGAGAGAGCTGGCGGAAATCGCCCCTGACCTGTCGGTATGGGTGGTGCCGTTGAGCAATATTGACGGTGTCGAGCAGGGCGATTACGGCAAGGACAACTTTCCATACGATCTCAACCGGGCGTGGGGACGAACGCCGATGCGCCACGAGACGGTGGTCATACAGAAGGACATACAGTGGTTTGCACGGCAGTGCCGCCCCGCGCTGGCGGTGGATTTTCACGCCCCGGGCGGCACTGAAGATAAGGGAGCGTACGCATTTTTACCCGGTCCCGACGATTTCCCGGATGTCCACGAGAAAACGCTCTGGTGGGCGGAGGCCTTCGCCGACAGCCTCGGGGACTATGCTGCCGAAGAGTTTGCACGTGTCGCGACGTATGCCTCGCGGTGGGAGACTCCAAACTTCACAGGCTACTGCGCCGATTCCATGGAGATTCCCACTTTCACGCTGGAGACACCGTACAGCACGATAGGAGACCGCGTGCTCAGCCGCAGGGATTACCGCACCATAGGCCGACGGATGGCCCGGACGATCACCGATTATCATAAGAAGCTTTGAACCAATGAAGGAAGCCTGAACCATGAAAACACACCTCCCCCCCGTCCGCGTATCACCCGGCATGTATGAAGCGTTTGAGGAGCATGCGCGACAGTCGATAGAGTCCGTGCGTCATATCGCAGATGACGGCACACCGATATTTTATCCCGACGCATCCGGCCAGTACGAGGCGATGTGGACGCGAGATTTGTGCTACATGGTCGAGGGTGCCGGGCACCTGATGGACCCGGTTGAAATCCTCGGCTGCATTGACTTTCTGGTGGCGGGTCAGCGCGAGGACGGGACCGTCCCGGATCGCGTGGAGGCCGACGGGACGCCGGTGTATTACGCCGGGCCGGTTGATGCGCCGATCGGCTCAAGACCGCCCGCTGATAACCCGATGTTTCTGGCCAAGCTGGTGTGCGCATACGCGAAGATGGCCAACGATCCCGACACCCTCGACCGGCACATGCAGGCGATTATGCAGGCAATGGACACGGTCCCGCTGTCTCGCGAGGGGCTTGTGTTTATCGACCCCAACAGCCCGCACCCGGGATACGGATTCACCGACTGCATCGCCAAGACCGGCAAGGTGTTCTTTTCGTCGCTGCTGTACTGGGAAGCGTGTAAGCTCCTGGGCCAGACATGTGCCGACTTCGAGTATCATGACGACGCACATTTCTGGTACGAGCGCATCGCCGACCTCGAGGAGAACTTTGACCAGTTCCGCGACAACCACCTTGGCGTGTATATGGCGGCCACGAAGGATTGCAGGCAGTTTGACATCTGGGGCAGCGCCTATGCGGCGGTCATCCGGGGCATCTCCAAGACTCGCGCCAAGAGGCTCGGGGAGCTGTATATCGACTGGTATCCGGACTTTATCTTCGCCGGCTGCATACGACACCTGCCGGTGGACGAGACCTGGGAGCGGCTTTTGAGGGATGTTGAGCCCGACACCTATCAAAACGGCGGCTTCTGGCCGATCGCAACGGGATGGGTCGCGCGGACCATTGCACGTGTCGATGAGGGGATCGCGCGGATGCTTCTGGACGATCTTCTGGTGGAGTTTGACGAGCACGGCGTGAGCGAATGGGTTGCGCCCGACACGCAGAAGCTGCATGGCTACGCGGCATCGGCGGCGACGGTGCTTGAGTGCATTCAACCCTCCAAAAACGTGGTGTGAGTGACATGGCAAAGAGCCGCTCCTACACAGCGCTGGACGGATCGCGTATCACGGAGCTTGTCCATCCCCGCCACGATCCAGAGGCGCAGCAGCTCAGTCTTGCCGAAGCGGTGGTGGATCCCGGCCGGAGCACCTATCGTCATACCCACCGGGAGACCGGGGAGATATACTACACACTGAACGGTCACGGCCAGCTTCACCTCGGGGGCCGGCTCGTCGAGATGCGCCCGGGCGACGCACATCTCATCCCACCGGGCACCGAGCATTGGGTGACCGCACTGCCGGGGGCGCCGCTTCGCTTTTTGTGCGCCTGCAGCCCGCCGTACAGCGATGATGACACGGAGTTGACAGGACCCGTCGAGGTGTAAAAAATGTGGCTGGAGCGGGAGAAGGCGAAGCTGGAGGCGCAAATTGGCATGCCCATCGTCGTCCGGGGTATCCATGCGCCCGACCCGGCTCTTCGCGGCCGCATCGTCCACAAAATCGACCGGATCGTACTCGAATACCGCGACGATAATGCCGGGTATTTCTGGCACATAGACATCCTCCGCGAGATGTTTGAGATGCTGGGGGACGGTGTTTTTGAGGCGGTTTTGCGGGATGATGACATGCACTACAGAGGAACTCAGCACGGCGGCTGAGCATTGATATTACCAGTAACGGTGTAAAGAAAACCATGGTTTGCAGAGAGATTAAAACCGTCATGTGCAGGACGATCCAGCTCGCCAGTGTCGCTGTTGCCACCATCGCCGTTGCGGGGTGTGTGCTGTCATCGGGCCAGCCGGTGGCACGCGTGAATGACACTGAGATTACGGCCAGAGAGCTGTACGAAGAAACGCTGGCCATGCACGGCGGCAGGGTGCTGCTGGAGATGATCGACACCCGGCTGATACTGCAGGCCGGGCAGAAGCATAAGGTGCGGGTGGATGAAAACGAAGTTGAGGCAGAGATGCAAAAAGCCATCAGCCAGGCCGGGGACAAGAAAGAGCTGGAGCGAATGGTGGCGCAGCGGGGCCTGTCAATGGAAGCTTTCCGGGAGCAGTGTCGTGCCAGTGTGATCCTCGACAGGCTCGCCCGGCCCATGATACCGGTTGATGAGGCGACGCTGCGGGCGTATTATGAGCGGCACAAAGAGGAGTTCAAACACGGGCCGCAGGTGCACGCCCGCTGGATGCTTTTTGATGACAAAGACAGCGCGCAGGCGGTGCGATCGATTCTCGACGAGCCCGACGCCAGCTTCGCCGGTCTCGCCAAAAGTCTTTCATCCGACAGCGTAACGGCCTCCGAGGGCGGTGACATGGGGTTCTTCGGCAAAGACGATTATGCCGATGAGGTCATCGAAGTCGCCTTCGCCCTGGAGCCCAATGAGACCAGCGATGTCTTCAAAGTGCCGGATGGCTGGGCAATATTGCAGGTGATCGAAAAGCGGTCTGCCGGAAGCCCGCCGTTTGAAGATGTTGCAGACCAGCTCAAGGCACGCATCTGGACGGAGAAGATGTCTCAGGCACGGCAGCAATGGCTCAAACAGGCGCGGCAGCAGGCCAACCTGTCATTCAGCGATCCCGACCTTGAGCGGCAGGTGAAGACCCTCATCAAGACCGGCCATCCGTACAATCCCACCCGGCTTCTGCAAATACCCCAGGCGCCACCGCAGATGCCGATGCGGTAACGCTCAATCCACCCGCTGCAGATCAATGGCCTCCACCGACCACGCCCCAACGCTGACGGGAATATGGGCAACATTCTCCACGGCCCGGCCGGTGTGGTACAACCTCCCGCGCCATTTTCCGTCGAGATCGTTTACTTCGATTGTCGTTTCGCGGGTGTCGCCGGTATTGTTGATCAGCACAATGAGGCGTCGTCCGCCCTCCCCCACCAGCACTCTCGGCTGAAGCTTCTCATCAGCAGAGCTCGCGAGATCGTCCTGCCGGTGATGATTCATGAGGATGTCAGAATACTGCGCCATAAACCGCGAGAGCTTCGCTGCCCCCTGCAGGATCTGGCCGTCGTAATAGTGCAGCGAAAACATCCGCAGGCCGTATCCGCCGCTGTCCACATAGGTTCTCATCAGGCGCGATACGTTGTATTGATATGTCGGGAAGTGATAGATCCCCTCCCGGCCCATCAGGGGCGTCTCGCCGAGGGCCTCATGCGTCACTTCGAAGCTGCCGATGGTGCCGACGGCATAGTCACATGAGTCGCCCAGGTAGCGCCAGTCGGTGGTATAACGTTTTTTGCATATCGGATCCTGCAGACCGGAATAGATGCCGAACAGGCTCCCCGGTCGCGCTTTGTAAGCACCCTCACGCAATTGCTGACACACCCGGGC